>CAZNLO010000084.1:0-11034 GCA_964573935.1 uncultured Parvibaculum sp.
CCGGCGGACGCGCGGTCGTGCGTTTGTCTCGCTGGATTTAGCTGTGAAGTCGAGACAGGCAAAAAAGGCTTTTGGACACCACTTAAGGGCACCGTATGATTTGTTGTTCAGATCAGGGTGGAGAATCATTTGCCAAAGAGACAAGTCGAGATCACGGCGCCTGCCGGGTATGCGCCTACGCTGAGCGCTATCGGCGAGCAGTACGGGGGAGAGGACATTTTCGCGAAGCTGGGCGAAAATGACCGTTGTCTTGTTCGGATTGTGTGCGAAACCGGTGATGTGCAGGCAATCATTGATGCGACACACCGGGCAATTGAACGAGGCGCTCACTGGCGCCTGACAATTCTGCCGGTTGAGGCTGTGGTGGCTCCCGATGCGCCGAACGGCAAGAGTGCACCGGAAGCCCGGCAGTTTCGTTTTAGAGGACGGACTGCGCCGCGTGAGGAAATTCTTCAGGAAGTGGAAAAAGGCGCGGACCTTGATAGCAACTTTCTTATTTTAACTGCCCTATCGGGGGTGGTGGCGGCTGTGGGGCTCATTGGTGACAATGTTGCCGCTCTTATCGGAGCGATGGTGATTGCTCCGCTGTTGGGCCCCAACCTTGCTTTTGCATTTGGTGTTGCTCTTGGCAATCAGGATCTCATGCGACGCGCCATGATGACCAATATTGCCGGACTGGGGTTCATCATATTTTCTTCGATGATCCTTGGCGGTGTCCTGAGCGGAGAGTTCGGGGGGATGTTCGCGGTGCCCCTCCAGTCTGCGGAAATCATGTCCCGCACGATTGCCGGGTACGGCAGTATTGCGTTGGCGCTTGCTGCGGGCGCGGCCGCTATTCTGTCGCTGACGACGGGGCTTTCCAGTGCACTGGTTGGCGTAATGGTGGCGGTGGCGCTTCTGCCGCCGGCAGTGACGACGGGGTTGATGCTGGGCAGTGGAGATATCAAGGCCGCGGGCGGTGCGGCGGTTCTTCTGGCTGTCAACATTGTGTGTGTCAATATCGCGGCGCAAGTTGTCTTCGTTGCCAAAAACATTCTGCCGCGCACGTGGAGCGAGAAAAAAGCTTCGCGCAAGGCGCTGCTTACCAACTTTACCGCCTGGGTGCTGCTATTGGCAGGCCTTGCCGGCGGGATTTACCTGGCGGGTACCTAGGGGGCTAGTTTTATGTTCGCGCCAGTCGTTCCGTTGCCGTTCGGCCATCGTGCGTTGTCCCACCGTGTGTAATCGGTTATGAGTGTGCCTCACACACTCAGCTAGGGGTTCGGTAATGGCGTCGTATCAATACGTTTTTGTTATGGATGGTCTGTCAAAGACTTTTCCTGGCGGTAAGCAGGTTTTCAGCGACATTCGATTGTCGTTTCTGCCAAACGCCAAGATCGGTGTTGTCGGGGTAAATGGTGCGGGTAAGTCTACGTTGCTGCGCGTTATGGCGGGGGTGGACAAGGATTTCACCGGAGAGGCCTGGGCGGCGGAAGGTATCAAGGTTGGCTATCTTGCCCAGGAGCCGGAACTCGACCCTGAGAAAGATGTGCTGGGTAACGTGATGGAAGGCGTGGCGGACAAGCGTGCCCTGCTGGACCGCTACAACGAAGTTGCGATGAACTATTCCGAGGAAACCGCCGAAGAGATGGCGAGCCTCCAAGATACCATTGACGCCCAGAACCTGTGGGACCTGGACAGTCAGATTGAGATGGCGATGGACGCTTTGCGGTGTCCTCCTGGCGATGGAGATGTCACAAAACTGTCGGGGGGTGAGCGCCGACGCGTTGCGCTGTGCAAACTCTTGCTGGCGGCCCCTGATATGCTGCTGCTTGATGAACCGACGAACCATCTGGATACGGAGTCGGTTGCCTGGTTGCAGAACTATCTGGTGAACTATGCAGGGGCGGTGGTTCTGGTTACCCATGATCGCTATTTTCTGGACCGGGTTACGGGATGGATACTTGAGCTGGATCGGGGAAAAGGTATTCCTTATGAGGGAAATTACACCTCCTGGCTTGAGCAGAAACATGAACGTCTCGCTCAGGAAGGCCGTGAAGATGTGGCCCGGCAGCGGACTCTGGCACGCGAGCTGGAGTGGGTTAAAGCGTCGCCGAAAGCCAGACAGGCGAAGAGCAAAGCGCGTGTGCGCTCCTATGACGAGCTTCTGGCTGCCGCCGGACAAGAACAGTCGGGCAAGGCACAGATTGTTATTCCGATCGGCGAACGGCTGGGGGGTGTGGTTATTGAGGCGGAGCACCTCAGCAAGGGGTTTGGCGATCAGTTGCTGATCGATGATTTGAGCTTTGAACTGCCCCCAGGCGGTATTGTCGGGGTTATTGGCGCGAACGGGGCCGGTAAATCCACATTGTTCAAAATGTTGACGGGGGCCGAGGTGCCTGACAGTGGATCGATCCGTATTGGCGACACGGTGACACTTGGCTATGTCGATCAAAGCCGTGATGCGCTTAACGGAGACAAAAATGTCTGGGAGGAGATTTCCGGCGGGACAGACGTCATTCAGTTAGGCAAGCAGACAATGTCGAGCCGGGCCTATGTCGGGGCGTTCAACTTCAAAGGCGGGGACCAGCAAAAGAAAGTAGGCCTTTTGTCGGGAGGGGAACGCAACCGCGTTCATTTGGCCAAGATGCTGAAAACAGGCGCTAACCTGCTGCTGCTTGATGAGCCTACCAACGATCTTGATGTTGATACGCTACGCGCGCTGGAAGATGCTCTGGTGAACTTTGCGGGTTGTGCTGTGATTATCAGCCATGACCGCTGGTTTCTGGACCGGGTTGCGACCCATATGCTTGCCTTTGAAGGTAATAGCCATGTGGAGTGGTTTGAAGGCAATTATGCTGCCTACGAAGAAGACCGGAAAAGGCGTCTTGGGCCTGAAGCAGATATTCCTCATCGTTTGAAGTACAAGCGCTTCTCCCGGAACTAGAGCGCACCTGTTTCTGGCAGGACAGCTTTAATCGGCAGTGGCGTCGGTATCTGTTGGCTCTGAATTGATTTCGTCTGCCTCTTCACCAATGCGGGCCTCAATGTGGCGGAGGAGGGCGTCGAAGTCGCCGTTGTGATTGCGGATAACGGAAATGAATGAGGAGCGCTGCTCCTGGGCCATCCAAATGCCCACGACTTTTACGTCAAAAACCCTGAAACCGTCATCTGTACGCAATAACCACCACTCAACAGGAACAGAGGCGCGGCCGGTGGAAAAATTGATTTGGCTTGTGACAATAACTTCCTTGCCACGATTTCCTTTTGGCTGGGAGTTCAGGATGTTGAATACCTGATTGGTATATTCAGATAATCTGGTTGCGTAGACTTTTACGATGAAGTTTTCGATGAGACGAAGATATTCGGCCTTCTGTTCAGGAGTGGGCGTGCGCACATACTGCCCTAACGCAAACCCCCCGATCCTGCGTATGTCCATGTTGCCAACGAACAGATCCCGGAAAGCCGTTTCGCGGTCGGTCGGGGACAGGCTGTCGCGACCGAGAATATCAATTGCTTCAGATGCAAGGCTGTCGACGAATGCTTCGGCAGCGGCATCTCGCTGTGCACTTGCAGAGCTGATGAGGGCGACTGTGCCCAAGGCAAGACTTAGTACGCCAATTGCTGCATTCCTGGTAAAACGGAGGTACCCGCGAAAATTTCTAACCATGTTTTCAATCATCCTTCGATCATTTGCCAGACTGGCCTGGGGGCTGCCAGATTGGTCTGGCCTCTCTGCAGGCGGGCCTGCGTTAGGTTCTAGAAATCTGATGAAAGGTCGATGTTGGAAATGTCAGGCAGTGCATCGAAATCTGTCACACCGTTCTGAATTTCGTCGTTGCGGCTCTGGCGATACAGCGAACGAATAGCTGCGTAATAGTCGATGGACGTGCGCTCGATTTCATCAAGCGTCGTCAAGTTACGCGCTCTCAGGTCTATGCCGTTGACGACAAACCTTGTGACGGGAACGGTGTAGCCATCGTTCCAGAAAATGTAAGTCAGGGGATCGAAAAAGGTATCAACGCCAAAACCGAACAGATCCCGGGGAGGGGCGGGGCCGAGAATCGGGACATAGAAATAAGGCCCTTCACCTGCGCCGTAAACGGCAAGGGTTTGTCCAAAATCTTCCCCGTGGCGCTGATAGCCCCACTTCGTCGCAGGATCTCCCAGGCCCAGAAGGCCGATGGTGCTGTTTATGCCAAAGCGGCTTGTGGTGGTTCCGGCCCGCTCCCATTCGCCCTGCAACAGGTCATTGGCAAGGATGATGGGGCTGCGCAGATTATCCAGAAAATTCCGGATGCCGGTTTTGGCAAATCGCGGCACGATGCCATCGTAAACTTCGGCGGTTGGGCGCAGAACAATGATGTCGAGAAAATTGTTGAGCTCAAAGAAATATCGGTTCAACGGCTCAATCGGGTCATTTGCTTCCTCATAGGCTGCCGTTGCTGCCTGATCGCCAGTGTCTGGCCTGGTGGCGCAACCTGCGAGCAAAAGGGCAATGCTGAAGCCCAGAATGCCCGTTCGTATAAAACCCCTGCCGCTGTCGTTTTTCATTTTTCCGGTCCTAAACCTTGATCGACTGCGCCGCATACCGCTTTGCAATTTTCCTCAGCAGAGTTTTTTTCCCAGCAGAGTGCTTTCCGAACATCCCAACAGATACATCCAACGGTGTTAATCCCGGATGAATGCGGTGACGTTAGCAGCCTTTGTACAAGACTCACCTTAAAGGGTGAAGCTCCTTGCTATCATGGGTAGCAACATCATAACCAGTCTGTGCTGCCGGGGCTGGAGGAAAACAGCATCATGTTGCCAAAATGCCGCTTGCCCATTCTCTAAGGCGTGGTCTTCATATTTTCTTTGAATTTGAACATAAAGATATGTATATATCATTTTTTAGTTCTTGGCGACCGGGTGGCGTGAAAGCGGTCGGTCAGGGGGACTTTAGGGTTGTTGGAGTTCAAGCCGTGGATGCGTTGCTGGCGGGATTGCGGGCTTCTGGCGAGCCAACCAGGCTCAGGCTGTTGCTTTTGCTTGCTCATTGCGAGCTGACTGTCACCGAACTCACCCAGATTTTGCGGCAAAGCCAGCCGCGTGTGAGCCGTCATCTGAAGCTTCTGTGTGAGGCGGACCTGCTTGATCGCTTTCGGGAGGGAAGCTGGGTGTTTTATCGGCTGGCGGATCGCGGCATTGGGGGGGAGCTGGTGCGGTTTCTGGTTTCGTCGGGGCCGGGGGATGATCCGGTTGTTGCGCGTGATCTGGAACGTCTGAATGCTGTTCGGACGGCGCGCTCGGAGCGAGCTGCGGAATTTTTTCGCGAAAACGCTGAAGGGTGGGATCTCATCCGGTCGCTGTATGTGCCTGAGGTCAAGGTAGAAGAAGCGCTGCGTGCCCTGATACAGCGAAAGCCTAGGGGTGCGAAGTTGCGTGCGATGCTTGATCTTGGGACGGGCACCGGGCGCATGCTGGAAATTTTCGGTGGTGAGGCGGAGCGCGCTGAAGGTGTGGATCTCAGTCCTGAAATGCTTGCCTTTGCCCGAGCGCGGCTTGATGCCTGCGGGGTCTCCCATGCGCATGTGCGACAGGGAGATATTTTTGATCTTACCTTTGCGGACCGGGCGTTCGATCTGGTGATGCTTCATCAGGTGCTGCACTACCTTGATGACCCTGCCGCGTGTATCGCGGAGGGTGCGCGCGTGCTGGCCCCTGACGGGCGCTTGCTGATCGCCGATTTTGCTCCCCATGAACTGGATTTTCTGCGTGAAAAGCAGGCGCATCGCCGCCTCGGGTTCAGCAAAGAAGAAGTGACTCTGTGGTGTGAAAAAGCAGGTCTGAAGGTTACCCATGCACAGGCGCTGCCCCCGGACGGAGAGGACGCGAAGTTGACCGTGCTGATATGGGCGGCGGAACGCGCTGAAGGCGATGAGAGCAATGAGAAGGAGGGCGGGATATGAGTTCGCTGGGAGACCGGTTTCGGGGGCGGGATGATGTCCGCGTGTCGTTTGAGTTTTCGCCTCCAAAAACGGCTGAGGCAGAACAAAAATTGTGGACAGCGATTGAACGGCTTGCGCCGCTCAACCCTGCCTTTGTTTCCGTCACCTATGGGGCGGGGGGCAGCACGCGCGAACGCACGCATTCAACCGTGAAACGGATTGTTAATGAGACCCGTATGAAACCGGCGGCACACCTGACCTGCGTGGGCGCCTCAAGGGCAGAGACTGACGGGGTTATTCGGGGGTACTGGGAGGCAGGGGTTCGCCATATCGTGGCGATCCGAGGTGATATGCCGAGTATGGAAGGGGCTTACCGCCCCCACGATCAGGGCTATCTGACGACGGCTGATCTGGTGTGCGGTATTCGAGCCATCGGTGATTTTGAGGTCACGGTAAGTATCTATCCTGAGCGCCATCCTGAGAGTGAAAACTTTGACCAGGACATGGACCTGTTGAAGGAGAAAATTGATGCGGGTGCCACACGCGCTATCGCACAATTTGCATTTGAGACAGAACATTATGAGCGGTTGCTGGAGCGTGTTGCGAAAGCCCGGATCACGATCCCGATCATTCCGGGCATCATGCCGACGACTAATTTCAAGGGTACGGCTCGCATGGCTGAGCGTTGCGGTGCAACGGTGCCGGACTGGCTGGCGGCTTACTATGAGGGGCTAGATGATGATCTAGGGACCCGCCGTCTGATTGCTGCCACCGTGGCCGCCGAACAGGTGCATGACCTGGAGCGTCTGGGGTTTCGGGACTTCCACCTCTACACGCTCAACCAGGCAGATTTAACGTATGCCATCTGCCATATACTGGGTTTTAAACCCGCTTCAACTTCGTGAAGGAAGACGTTTATGCATCAGGTTGCCAAGACGAGAGATGAACGCATTGCCGAACTTCGCCAGGCCATCAAAGAGCGTATTCTGGTGCTGGATGGGGCCATGGGGTCGCTTATTCAAGAATATAAGCTCACGGAAGAAGACTATCGTGGCGACCTTCTGAAGGATCACCACGTGGATGTGAAAGGCAATAATGAACTGGTTGCGCTCACCAGACCGGATATTCTCAAGGAAATTCATCTGCGCTATTTTCGTGCGGGAGCTGATTTTGCTGAGACGAATACGTTCGGGGCGAATACGGTCGCGCAGGGAGATTATGAGCTGGAACATCTAGCTTACGACATGAACGTCATCAGTGCGCAGATTGCGCGCGAGGCTGCCGATGAAGTTGCCGCGGAAGACGGGCGGACGCGCTTTGTTGTCGGGACGCTGGGGCCGACCCCTCGAACGGCGTCGCTGTCACCGGATGTGAACGATCCGGGGTTTCGCAACATCACTTTTGATGCCCTGGAAACTTCGTATGAGGCGGCGACCCGTGGTCTGATTGAGGGGGGGGTGGATACGCTGATGGTCGAAACGGTTTTTGATACGCTGAATGCCAAAGCGGCGCTGGTCGCCATCTCCAATGTTCTTGCTGACTTGAAGCTGGACCTGCCGGTGATGATTTCCGGCACGATTACCGATGCGTCGGGGCGGATACTGTCGGGCCAGACGCTGGAAGCGTTCTGGAACTCTGTGCGTCATGTAAAGCCGTTTTCCATCGGGCTTAACTGTGCATTGGGGGCAGAACAGTTGCGTCAGTATATTGATGAGCTTTCGCGTATGGCGGATGTCTACGTTTCGGCGCACCCCAATGCGGGGCTGCCAAATGAATTTGGCGAGTATGACCAGAGCGCGGAGGAAATGGCGGTGCTGGTCGCCGACTATGTGGATAGTGGGTTTGTGAACATTGTTGGTGGCTGTTGCGGGTCAACGCCAGATCATATTGCAGCCATTGCACAAGCAGTTGCAGGGGCAACACCGCGTGATGTGCCTTTTATTGAACCAAAAATGCGTCTCTCGGGGCTTGAGCCTTTTGTACACGGGTAGGAAATAGCGACATGTCTGACAAGACTGCAACGTTCATCAATGTGGGCGAACGCACCAATGTGACGGGATCAGCGAAGTTCAAGAAGCTCATCCTCGAAGGAGACTTTGAGGAAGCGCTTGTTGTTGCCCGCGACCAGGTGGAAAACGGTGCACAGATCATTGATATTAATATGGATGAAGGGATGCTGGACAGTGAGGCGGCAATGGTGCGCTTCCTCAACCTGATCGCTTCGGAGCCTGATATTGCCCGCGTTCCGATCATGATTGACTCGTCCAAATGGAATGTGATCGAGGCTGGTCTGAAATGTGTGCAAGGTAAGGCTATTGTCAATTCCATTTCGTTGAAGGAAGGGGAGGAACCTTTTCTGGAGCAGGCCCGTAAGGTGAAAATCTATGGTGCCGCTGTTGTGGTGATGGCGTTCGATACGCAGGGCCAGGCGGATACGGCTGATCGCAAGTTTGAGATTTGCGAACGGTCTTACAAATTACTTACGGAAGTTGCGGGGCTGCCACCGGAGGATATCATCTTTGATCCCAATGTCTTTGCTGTGGCGACGGGGATTGATGAGCACAATGATTATGCCAATGCCTTTATTGAAGGCACACGGCGTATCAAAAAAAACCTGCCTTACGTTCATGTATCGGGCGGGGTTTCCAACGTGTCGTTTTCGTTCCGGGGCAATAATGCGGTGCGTGAGGCGATGCATTCGGTGTTTTTGTACCATGCCATCAAGGCCGGCATGGACATGGGAATTGTGAATGCAGGCCAGTTGGCCATTTACGAAGATATTTCAGGCGACCTGCGCGACGCGGTGGAGGATGTGATCCTCAACCGTCGTGATGACGCAACGGAGCGGCTGGTTGATGTTGCCGAGACCTTTAGAGGGGAAGGGGGCAAGAAGAAAGTTGCTGATCTTTCATGGCGTGAGGTTCCTGTTCGCGACCGGCTCCGCCATTCTCTTGTGAATGGCATCACAGCCTTTATCGAGGAGGATACGGAGGAAGCGCGGTTGGAGTGTGAACGTTCGCTACATGTTATTGAAGGTCCGTTGATGGACGGCATGAATGTGGTGGGAGATCTGTTCGGTGCCGGAAAAATGTTTTTGCCGCAGGTGGTGAAGTCGGCCCGTGTTATGAAGCAGGCCGTTGCCTATCTCATGCCCTTTATGGACAAGGAGAGAGAGGAACTGGGTATTACGGAGGACAGTTCCAACGGGAAAATTCTGATGGCGACGGTGAAGGGCGATGTGCATGACATTGGCAAGAACATCGTGGGCGTGGTGCTTCAGTGCAATAATTATAAGGTCATTGACCTTGGGGTTATGGTATCTGCGGCCAAAATTCTGGAAGCCGCCAAAGCGGAAAATGTCGACATTATCGGGTTGTCGGGTCTCATAACACCCAGCCTTGACGAGATGTGTCATGTGGCGGCCGAGATGGAGCGTTTGGATTTTCAGGTACCCCTTCTGATCGGGGGAGCGACAACGAGCCGTGTTCACACGGCGGTAAAAATTCACCCGAACTACAAAAAAGGCCAGGTGGTTTACGTGCCGGATGCCAGCCGCGCGGTTGGCGTGTGTTCTTCTCTTTTGTCAGACACGCGGCGCGCAGAGTATACCCAAAGTGTGGCGGAGGAATATGTGCGTATGGCGGAAGCGCATGCGCGGGGGCGGGCAAAGGGGGAGCGTTTGAGCCTGGCCAAAGCGCGGGCAAACCGGTTTGAGGCTGATTTTTCTGATTACACGCCGCCGGTGCCGACCTTTCTTGGGCTGAAAACAATAGATGATGTGACGCTTGAAGACCTGGTGCCGTTTATCGACTGGACGCCCTTTTTTGCGACCTGGGAAATGAAGGGCACTTACCCCCGCATTCTGAACGACGATAAGATGGGTGAGGCGGCGACGGCTCTTTTTGACGACGCGCAAAAGCTGATGGAGCAGATGGTTTCCGAGAAATGGTTGCAACCTAAAGGCGTTGTCGGCTTCTGGCCGGCGAACCGGATCGCGGAAGATGATATTGAGCTGTACACGGACGAGGACCGTGGGGTGCGGCATGAGGTGTTTCATTCGCTGCGCCAGCAGATGGCCCGCAAAAATGACCGGGCACATGTGGCTTTGTCTGACTTCGTTGCTGATCCCGGTGTGCCCGACTATATCGGCGGGTTTGCTGTGACAACGGGGCACGGCGAAGAAGAACATGTGGCGCGGTTTGATGCGCTGAATGATGACTATTCCAAGATATTATTGCAGTCGCTGGCCGACCGTTTTGCTGAGGCGTTTGCAGAAATGCTACATGCCCGCGTGCGTCAGGAGTACTGGGGGTACGCAGATGAACGTGGGCTCAGCCCGCAGGACATGATTGCTGAAAAATACGATGGTATCCGCCCGGCTCCGGGTTATCCCGCACAGCCGGACCACACCGAAAAACGCACTCTCTTTCGTCTTCTGGAGGCAGAAAAACGCACTGGCATTACGCTGACGGAGAGCTGCGCCATGTGGCCCGGCTCGTCGGTCTCCGGTCTCTATTTTTCCCATCCCGACAGCTACTATTTTGGTGTCGGACGCGTGGAGAAGGATCAGGTGGAGGACTATGCCGCGCGTAAAAGCATTAGCGTGGATGAGGCGGAACGCTGGCTGGCGCCGGTGCTGAATTACACGCCGGGGCGGTGAGGGTCGTTCTGTTTCGAGATGGACCTGTGGTCCCCTTCAACATGAGGCTGAGGGTGTCTATATGAACCCTCACCCAGAGGAGAAAGCTAAGGGTGATGCACATGCCGCATGTCACCCTGGGGCTTGACCCGAGGGGTCTTTGCACAGAAGTCGTCATCACCGGAATTGTTCCGGTGATCCAGAGTGATTTTGCACGGGCCGTTGATTGCTGCCCTGGATTGCCGGAACAAGTCCGGCAATGACGTGGTGTTTTGAGGAAATGCCTATACCATCATGAGTGCTGCTACTTACTGGGATGAGCCGATGAGTGAAAATGAAAACACGGAATCCGCAAAGGCGATTGCCGAGGTGGCGAAAGCTACTGGCAAAGCAATAGATGCTGGTGTTGGCGTAAGTACCTTATTTTAGTCGGGTGTTTGGTGATCCACTGGAAGATGCAGGTGTGGAACAGACACGGCCAGTTTT
>CAZNLO010000085.1:0-10973 GCA_964573935.1 uncultured Parvibaculum sp.
CCCGGCAACGATCAGCATGTATTGCCCCACATCCCGCTCAATGACCCCCCCTTGCAGCGCGCCTCCGATGACAACAAAGGCAAATTCCCCCCCTGCGCCCAGCAAAAGGCCCGTGCGCACAGCCTGACTGCCAGTCACCCCGAACATGACCGCAAGTGCTGCGATGAGCGTGCCCTTCACAAAAATGAGGCCAAACACGCCGACAAACACCTCATAGAAGCGATCCGCCATCAAGGAGAAATCAAGGCCCATGCCAACACTTATGAAGAACAGACCCAACAGCAGTCCCTTGAAGGGTTGGATGTCGATTTCAACCTGCGGTCGATACTCGGTTTCTGAAAGCACCAACCCCGCCAGGAAAGCGCCCAGCGCCATGGAAAGGCCGGATTGCCCGGTTGCCCAGGCTGTGCTCAGAACGGCCAGCAGGGTCAGCGCCATGAACAACTCCGGCGAGCGTGTCCACGTTACGAGACGAAAAAGGTACCGAAGCGCATAGCGCCCGAAAATCAGAATGATGGCAATCGCACCAAAAGCCTGTAGCAGAGCAAAACCAACCAGACGGGCGAATTCCCACGGACCATCACTTGCTCCCCCGGCAGAGAGTATCGAGACCAGCATAATGAGGGGAACAACGGCCAGGTCCTGGAACAACAAAATTGAAAATGTCCGGCGGCCAAGCGGCGTGGCAAACTCGCCGCGCTCAATCAGTACCTGCGTCACAACCGCCGTTGACGACAAAGCCAGCGAGAACCCGATAATAACGGCGGCCTCAACCGAGTGACCCCACCACTGGACAAACAGCGCGATCACGGTCCCGACAATCAGCACCTGCAACCCGCCCAGTCCAAAAATAAGGCGGCGCATTGCCAGAAGCCGTTCAAACGAAAGCTCCAGACCGATGGTGAAAAGCAGGAACACCACCCCCAGCTCCGCAAGGCGGGTTACCCCCTCCACATCATCTATAACAGCAAGCCCAAAGGGGCCGATCAGCGCCCCCGCAACCAGATAGCCAAGCACCGGACTTGCCCGCATCCACTGAAAAACCGGAACGACAAGCACGGAGGCTACGAGAAAAACCACAATCTCTCTCAGATATGGCACGGCCTCTGTGTGCCCGGCCCCAGCCTCAACCAGTGTCGCCCCCTGTCTTCAACAAGTTCATCTCAGCCCCTCAACATTATCATCGCCAAATTGCCCGGTTTTACTTCCCCTCGAAGAACCTTATATATGCAGGATAGGGGAACATCGGCGAGAAAGAAAACGAATGACTGTAATGATTGTTGGTTCTGGTAGCATAAAAAAGAGAGACAAACTCTGGAACTGTCGATCATGCCCCCTCTCGTTCCGGCGGACAGCACTTTCATGATGTATCTGTCCATCATCAGCGGTTTTGTCATTCTGCTTTTTTGCGGCGATCTCCTGGTAAGGGGAGCCGTTGCCCTAGCCCTCAAACTGGGCATTCCCTCCATTCTGATCGGTCTGACGGTGGTGGCTTTCGGCACCTCCGCGCCGGAGCTGATCGTGGCAATCCGCGCCGCCCTGACGGGTGCCAGCGGCATCGCCATCGGTAACGTCGTCGGCTCAAATATCGCCAACATCCTTTTTGTGCTCGGCCTCCCGGCCATAATTTATCCAACTGTCTGCGATCAACTTTCAGTGCGCCAGAATACTATTTTTATGATCGCCGCGACGGTCATCTTCATCGTCTTCTGTTTTTTCGGACAACTTAACTTCTGGCACGGGCTTGTCCTGTTCATCCTCGTTTTGGGTTTTCTCGGATACGTCGCCTTGCACGCCGTAAATTCAGTCGGTGGCAACACGGTGGCCCACGAATTCGATTTGCCGGACGCAAACACCGAGCTTCCCCCCAACGGATGGGTTATCACAGGCTTCCTGTTGGCAGGTGTCATCGGGCTCCCTCTGGGCGCACACTTTATCGTTGAAGGCGGAACCGAAATTGCCCGCAACTTCGGCGTCTCCAACTCCGCTATTGGCCTGTCTCTCATTGCCTTTGGGACATCCCTGCCTGAACTGGCAACCACCATGGTCGCAGCCATCAGACGTCACGCGGACCTCGCCATCGGTAACGTGCTGGGGTCCAACCTGTTTAACCTACTGGGGGTTATGGGGATCACCGCTATGATAACCCCGATTGATGTTCCCAACTCCTTCATTCATTTCGACCTCTGGATCATGCTGATCGCCGCCCTTCTGATCCTCCCCTTTGCCATGTCACGGGGAACGATCACACGGTCTGCCGGGTTCTTCTTCGTTGTCGGTTACGTCACTTACATCTATTTCCTGTTTGTCGCGGACGCCGCCACCGCCAACCACGTCATGTGAGGGGACAAAAGCATGGTCTCACCTTCCCCGGCCCTCACGCCCTCGCCTGGCAATGTTCTCATTACCGGCGCTGCGAAACGCATTGGACAGGCACTCGCACTTGATCTCGCAAACATCGGCTGGGGGGTGGCAATCCACTATAATCGCTCCTCTGGGGACGCCCATGAGCTTGTCCGAAAAATTACCGCAAACGGCGGACGTGCCGTGCCCTTGCAAGCTGATCTGTCTGACATGGACAGACTGAAGCCGCTGATGAACGATGCGGGTGCCGCTCTCGGCCCCATTACAACCCTCATCAACAACGCCTCCCTCTTCGCGCCTGATGATCTCGCCACGCTGACACCTGAGGGCTGGGCGGCCCACATGGACATCAACCTGCGCGCACCCGTTTTTCTGGCCCAGGCCTTCGCCGCAGCGCTCCCTGCAGGCACGCCGGGCAACATCATCAACATGATCGACCAGCGCGTCTGGCGGCTGACCCCCCGCTTCCTGTCCTACACCACCGCCAAGGCAGGCCTTTGGACCCTGACCCAGACACTGGCCCAGGCTCTCGCTCCCCAAATTCGGGTAAACGGCATCGGGCCCGGCCCCACACTCAGCAATGAACGTCAATCAGAAGCTGATTTCCGAAAACAGACCGCTGCCACTCTCCTTGGGTCCGGCCCCTCGCTTGAAGAAATTTGTGCGACTGTACGTTTTATCCTTGCCAGTTCGGCACTGACGGGCCAAATGATCGCTCTCGATGGAGGACAGCATCTTGCTTGGGAGACGCCGGACGCCACCGGGCTGGAATAAACAGCCCCTGAGACTACAAACCTCGTCAGCACGAGAACACGACATAGGCCTGAAATGAACCCGACAGTAAAACCGGACCGCCCTGCGAACGCTGGACCAGACAACGTCACCCGCTTGAAGATTGCGGATGCTGACCAGGCCATCCGGCATGTCTTCGTGCGCGATCTGGTTTTGGAAGGAAAAATCGGCGTTTACGAACACGAAAAAGGAGGCTTCTGCCAGCCCATGCGGTTCAATATCGACCTGACAGTGCGCGAAGGTGCCCATGGCGACGCGCTGGAAAACGTGGTCTGTTATGAGAAAATCGTCAACAAGGTCAAAGATTTACTGGCGGAAGGCCACGTCAATCTGGTGGAAACCCTGGCAGAGCGCATTGCGTCACGTTGCCTGGAAGACCCTCGGGTTGAATGCGCAAGGATCCGGGTCGAAAAACTGGCGGCCATCCCGGAGGTCGCAAGTGTAGGGGTGGAAATCGAACGCCGTCCTGGTGCAGGCTAACGCTTTATTTTCAATACAATCCGTACACAAACATGGGCTATATGGTTGAAAGATTTCATCTATTTGCCGCGTCGAGATGAACTGCACACAGAGTTTTGTACACAACAAAAAAAGCTCCTCGTTAACCATCTATTCTCGCGTCTTTTTTCGGCTGTTCTGCGCATCGCCCGGCATCAGTGAAAATTTTCCCTTATATTTCAAAGGGTTATTTTACCGTCAATTGGACCCAGTATTGAATTTATCCTTATGCCACAATCACTTGCTGCGAATCCCTTGAGATTTTCAACAAGTTTATCCACAGGCAAGTTAAAAAAAGCCGGTCAGGTTAAAAGCGGGCCAATAGTCAGAAGAAGAGTCATATTATTCGTGCCCTTTTACTAGTACGGACCTGCCCCGTATTTGCGGGAATACAGAGCGCGCGCACCCTGATATTCCGGGAAAGCACGGCTCCATGATGAAGACCAAGCACCCGACAGAGCCCACGGCGGCTGATCCCGCAGCACAGCCCCAGCGCGGGGCTCACCTGATTGCAGAAAAAGTCAAAACCCTCCCCAACAGCCCCGGTGTCTATCGCATGTTGAGCGACGCAGGAGAGGTTTTGTATGTCGGCAAGGCGCGTAATCTAAAGAAGCGTGTGGCGAGCTACACCAAGCTTGCAGGCCATTCAAACCGTATCGCGCGCATGATTGCGACAACAGCCGATATGGAGTTCATAACCACTGCTACCGAGACAGATGCCCTGCTCCTCGAAGCCAATCTCATCAAGCAGCTAAAACCGCGCTACAATGTGCTCCTTCGAGATGACAAATCTTTTCCCTACATTCTTCTCACCGCAGACCATGACTTCCCTCAGGTCGTGAAGCATCGCGGGAGCCGATCGCGGGAGGGAGACTATTTCGGTCCATTTGCCTCTGCCGGTTCAGTCACCAGAACCCTCAACACGCTCCAGCGCGCTTTTCTGCTGCGTTCCTGCTCCGATCCGGTCTTTGATGCCCGGACAAGGCCCTGCCTCCTCTTTCAGATCAAGCGCTGCTCAGCGCCATGTACAGGCGTCATAAACAAACACGCCTACGCCGGGCTGGTATCAGAAGCCCATGACTTCCTGCGCGGCAAAAGTCGCCGCACCCAGGAGCATCTCGCAAAACAGATGGAGGAGGCCAGCCACCGCCTGGATTTCGAGGGGGCTGCAATCTACCGTGACCGTATTCGCGCCCTCACGCAGATCCAGTCCCATCAGGGCATCAATCCCAAAACCGTCACCGATGCCGACGTTTTTGCGGTTGCAGACAATGCCGGTCAGACCTGCGTGCAGGTTTTCTTCTTCCGTGCCGGGCAGAACTGGGGCAACAGAGCCTATTTTCCCCGCCACGACAAAGAAGTCACGTCCGCAGAGGTGCTCGATGCCTTCCTCGCCCAGTTCTACGATGACCGCCCCCCGCCACCCCTGATTCTCCTGAGCGAACGTGTGACCGGAAAGGCCTTGCTAGGGGAGGCCTTGAGCATCCGCGCCGCACGAAAAGTAACGGTATCCATCCCCAAACAGGGAGAAAAACGGGAGCTTGTCGAACACGCACTTCGCAATGCCGGGGATGCCCTGGCAAGGCGTCTGGCCGAGGCAGCCACACAAGCCAACCTGCTTGCCGAGTTCGCCACCATCTTTGGCCTGGACGCCTCCCCCCAACGAATTGAAATCTATGACAACAGTCATATTTCAGGAACCAACCAGGTCGGTGGCATGGTGGTTGCTGGCCCAGAAGGGTTTTTGAAAAACCAGTACCGTAAGTTCAATATCAAGGGCGACAGCATCGAACCAGGAGACGATTACGCCATGATGCGTCAGGTGCTCACCCGCCGCTTCACACGCCTCCTGAAGGAAAACGCACGCGCGTTGGAGAAAACAGCCAATGCCCCTTCCCTCACCCCCCCCGTCACCGACGCCATGCGCACCCCTGATTGGCCCGACGCCATTGTGATTGACGGCGGACAGGGGCAATTGTCCGTCACAAACGAAGTCATGGCAGAACTGGGCATTGACGATGTGACCGTCATTTCAATCGCCAAGGGGCCGGATCGCAACGCCGGGCGGGAGCGCTTCTTCATGAAAGGGCGGCCTCCCTTCATGCTGGCCGACAAAAGCCCCCTTCTCTACTATCTGCAACGCCTGCGCGACGAAGCACACCGTTTCGCCATCGGCGCACATCGTGCGCGCCGCGCCAAGCAGACCCGTGCCAACCCGCTGGACAATGTGGCGGGCGTTGGTGCAACAAGAAAGCGCGCTCTGCTCCATCATTTTGGCTCCGCCAAGGCGGTGTCCCGCGCAGGGCTGCCGGACCTGGAAGCGGTGGACGGCATCTCGGGGAAAGTGGCAAAGGCTGTTTATGACTACTTTCATGGAACACCCGATTAATTGCGAGCGGGTTAAAGGCATCAGGCAATCACGCCCCTTTTTCCCATCACAATCAGAGTAAAACCAGTGCTATAATGAGCCCATGAACCAGACCGTAGAGAACAGCGCTCCGCACCACAAAGAACCCGGACAGAGCCAGCGGCTCACAAGCCTGCCCAACCTGCTGACCTATGCGCGCATCTTCATGGTCCCGGCACTTGTCGCCGGTTTCTACCTTGAAGGCACGGTCGCCAACTGGACCACCTTTGGCATTTTTGTGGTCGCGGCCATTACAGACTATTTCGATGGCTATTTTGCGCGTGCCTGGAAGCAAACCTCCAATCTGGGGCGTATGCTCGATCCAATTGCCGACAAACTGCTGGTCTCAGCCGCCCTCTTCATGCTCGTCGCCAATGACACCATTGGCTGGGGGTCCGTCTTTGCCGCCATCATCATCTTGAGCCGGGAAATTCTGGTTTCCGGTTTGCGCGAATTCCTCGCAGAGGTACAGGTCAGCGTCCCCGTCACAAAACTGGCCAAGTGGAAAACCGCAATCCAGATGATCGCCATCGCCGTCCTTTTGACTGGCGAGGCCGGCGAAAAACTGCTTCCGGGAACGCAAGACCTGGGGATGGCGCTTCTCTGGATTGCGGCCCTTCTCACCTTGTATACGGGCTATGACTACTTCCGCAGCAGCTTTCGCCACATTATCAAAGATGATGCAGACACATGAGTGCCGGAAACAGGCTGGAGGCGATATGAAAGTTCTTTATTTTGCCTGGTTCCGAGACCGGATTGGCCTCAGCGAGGAAGATGTTGCTCTTCCTGCCGGGCAAAGCATGACAGTTGGAGATTTCATAGACGCGCTTTGCGCCCGTGGTGAGGGTTATGCGGCAGCTTTTGAGGACCGGGAGGTGGTGCATGTCGCACTCGACATGACGGAAGTTCCCCACGACACACCCATCGTCGGCACATCCGAGATCGCCTTCTATCCCCCGTTCACTGGGGGCTGATATGGTTCGGGTGCAGCAGAAAGATTTTGACCCCGGCGCAGAATTGGACGCGCTGGTCGCAGAGCGGACAGACATTGGCGCCACGGTAAGTTTTATCGGCTATATGCGCGACAATAACGACGGTCGTGATGTTGAGGAAATGACACTCGAACACTATCCCGGCATGGCGGAGAAAGCCCTCAGCGAAATAGAGGCAGAGGCGCAGACGCGCTGGCCCCTGGACGCCTGCCTCATCATCCACCGCGTGGGCTCCTTGAAGCCGGGCGACCGGATTGTTCTTGTCATCACCGCCTCAGCGCACCGGAAAGCCGCTTTCGAGGCCGCCGACTTCCTGATGGACTGGTTGAAGACAAAAGCCCCCTTCTGGAAAAAAGAGACCGGCCCGCAGGGCGAGACCTGGGTTGCCTCGCGCGGCACAGACAAGGACGCCGCCCAACGGTGGGTAAAAACGCCGGAAAAGCAATGAAGATACGACCTCAGGCCGCACTCACCTTCGGCTGAACTTCAGCGGAGTAATCATCCATCAGCGTTTGCGTAATCTGCGAAGGGGTAAACCTGTAAGGCCCTATTTCGCGAACCGCTGTCACTTCCGCTGCCGTACCGGTAATGAAACACTCAGTGAAACCCGCCAGTTCTTCCAGCTCAATCTGCCGCTCGACAATTTCGTATCCCCGCCTGCGGGCCAACTCCATCACTGTACGCCGTGTAATACCGTCCAGAAAGCAATCCGGCGTCGGCGTGTGCAGCACACCTTCTTTCACAAAGAAAACATTGGCCCCGGTCATCTCCGCAACCAGCCCCCGGTAATCAAGCATCAGAGCGTCCGCATATCCCTTTGCTTCAGCCGCATGTTTGGAAATCGTACAGATCATGTAGAGGCCTGCTGCCTTTGCATGACAGGGCGACGTTTCGGGTGAGGGGCGACGATAGTCGGCAATGTCGGTACGAATACCTTTCAGGCGTTCCTCAGGATCAAAATAGGAAGGCCACTCCCAACTGGCCACAGCAACATTGATCGTGTTGCTTTGAGCTGACACACCCATCATTTCGCTCCCACGCCACGCGAAGGGTCGCACATAACCATCGACAATGCCCTGTGCCGCAACAGCTTTGCAGCACGCCTCATCAATTTCCTCTATTGTATAGGGGATTTGAAACCCGAGAATTTCAGCCGACTTGAAAAGCCGTTCCGTATGTTCCCGCAGCTTAAAAATCTCGCCGCCATAAACGCGCTCACCTTCAAAAACACTGCTGCCATAATGCAACCCGTGCGTGAGCACATGAACTCTAGTATCTGCCCACGGCATCATCTCACCGTTAAACCAGATAAAGCCGTCCCGCTTATCAAATGGAATGTCCGCCATGACCTCAGGTCCTAGTTCCTTCCCAACCAACCTGTGCACTATACGCATCACGAGCCAGCGGTTTTCTTTGGCCTGCAACACTTTGCCCGTCGCAAAAAATGCGATCCGGACAGGCTTTCAGCCAAAATACTGGCACCCGCACTACAAAAACACCAGATGGGTTCATTTCTATCCTAAAA
The DNA here is from genome assembly GCA_964573935.1 of uncultured Parvibaculum sp. Taxonomy (GTDB): domain Bacteria; phylum Pseudomonadota; class Alphaproteobacteria; order Parvibaculales; family Parvibaculaceae; genus Mf105b01. The sequence goes on from CAZNLO010000085.1 coordinate 8,579, forward strand.
TCAGTTCTGACAGTAACCACCCCATCGAGATACGTCAACATGGCTGACATAAAAAACCCACCCCCCGCCGCTGACAAAGAAATGCTCATCCAGACAATTGAGCTGCTGTTTTTTGCCTACAGGGATTTTGTGAGCGACCCCGACGCCATTCTGGAAGCGGATGGTCTGGGCCGTGCCCATCACCGCGTGGTTCATTTTGTGGGCCGCCATCCCGGCATCACAGTGGCCGAACTACTGGGTATCCTGCGTATTACAAAACAGAGTCTGGCGAGAGTGTTGCGCGACCTCATCAAACGCGGTCATGTGGAACAAAAGACCGGCACCCGCGACCGGCGCCAGCGCCACCTTCATCTGAGCGAAAGCGGCATAGACCTGGAGCGGCGTTTGGCCGTGCCCCAACACAGCCGCATCGCCCGGGCCCTGGCACAGGCAGGTCCCGACGCGACAGCAACTTGGCAAAAAATCCTGCTGGCCATCGTCAACGATGAAGAACGCGCCACCGTTGAAGCCCTGATTTCCAACGGCAAAGTCCCATGACGACCAGCCACGCTGCCCCCGGCGACAAACCAGCCTTTGACGAAAACACGCCACATATTCTGATTGTGGATGATGACCGGCGTATTCGTGAGCTGTTAAAAAAATATCTGAGCGATAACGGATACCGCACATCAACGGCTGAAAATGCAACAGAGGCCCGGGCACAACTGGGCAGTCTCGCCTATGACCTCATGGTGCTCGACGTCATGATGCCCGGCGAAAGCGGGTTAGAGCTAACCCGGTCTCTGCGCGCAGAAAACCTGAAATCCACCTCAACAATCCCCATTCTTCTCCTCACCGCGCAAGCAGAAACCGAACACCGTATCGCTGGCCTGGAAGATGGTGCGGACGACTACCTTCCCAAGCCTTTTGAGCCACGCGAACTCCTCGCACGGATCGGAACGATTTTACGGCGCACGGCGACAGATACACCGGACACGAGGGAGCTGCGACTTGGCCCCTGCCGCTTCAACCGGGAGCGTGGGCAGTTGTGGCGGGACGGCACCCTGGTCCGCCTTACCGACCGGGAAGTTCAGATGATGCAGCTTTTCGCCGAACGGCCCAATGAAACCCTCTCGCGCCTGCTTTTGCTGAACGACGACGCAAGCACCGAGCGCGCCATCGACGTACAAATCAATCGCCTACGCCGCAAAATAGAGCGAGACCCAAAAAATCCGATTTATCTCCAGACCGTCCGCGGACTGGGGTACGTTCTGAAACCCGACTAAGACAAAAGCAGATCGAACAATGAGTGGCGCGCAAACCCATAACGAAAGCCCTGCAAGGCAGCACCCGGTTCCTGGCGACCAGCACCGTCTGCCAAGTTACCATCCTTTAAGGCTGCTGAAGCGCGTCATGCCACGTGGTCTCTACGGCCGTTCCCTCATCATCATTGTTGCCCCGATGATCTTGCTTCAGGTCGTCGTCACATATGTATTTCTGGAACGTCACTGGCAGATGGTGACAGAAAAACTCTCAAGCGCGGTCGTAAGCGATATTGCCCTACTCGTGGAGGCAAAGACGACTTTCCCTGAAGAGGCCGTCGGTGCGCCGCAATTGACGGCGCTGGCGTGGGAGCAGCTTGAAATAAGCGTCTCCTTCCGGCCGGATGAGACCCTGCCCCTGGAAGAACATCCAAGTAATTTTTCACTCCTCGACCAGTCATTGCGAGAACAGATCGAAAAACGGGTCGGGCGCCCCTATTGGATCGACACGGTTTCCTATCCTGACTATGTCGACATCCGCATACAGATGTCTGATGGGGTGATGCGTGTTCTGCCTCTCCGCAGCCGGGTATATGCCACCAACACACATATTTTCCTGGTCTGGATGGCCAGCGCCTCCCTTCTCCTGATCGCTATCGCGATCCTGTTCCTGCGAAACCAGATCCGCCCGATCGAACGCCTGGCACATGCAGCCGAAGAATTTGGGAAAGGACGGGACGCCTCAACCTTCAGGCCGTCCGGCGCGCAGGAAGTGCGCCGCGCCGCCGCTGCCTTCCTCGACATGCGCGAACGCATTCAAAGACAGATGGACCAGCGCACGGCAATGCTGGCAGGGGTCAGTCACGATCTGCGAACCCCCTTAACGCGCTTTAAGCTGCAAATCGCACTGCTGGGAGAAGGGCCGGAAATCGAAGAGCTAAAGACTGACGTCCGGGACATGGAGCACATGCTCGAAGACTATCTCGCCTTCGCCAAGGGGGAGGAGGGCGAGCCGGTTCAAAACATTGATCTTGGCAACCTGCTGGACGAGGTCCGCCTTGATGCGGAGCGTCACGGAAGTGAGTTGCTGTTTAACATAACCGCGCGGGTATCACTGCCCGTTCGCCGCGCAACCTTCAAACGGTGCCTGACAA
>CAZNLO010000086.1:0-10589 GCA_964573935.1 uncultured Parvibaculum sp.
GTGACCCGGACGAGGGCATGCACACCCTCTTTAAGGGCGTTATCCCTGAGCACCTGATGACGGACATGCCGAAAGATGCCAACGCAGAAGACCGGTTTGACCATTTCCTTGCTGCCCATGCCCATGAGGTGGCGGCGGTGATATGCGAACCGCTGGTACAGGGTGCGGGCGGTATGCTGTTCCACCCGCCAGAAACCCTACAGGCTCTTCGACGCGCCTGCGACCGGCACAATGTGCTTTTGATCGTAGATGAAATCTTTACAGGCTTTGGACGAACTGGAACCCTGTTTGCCTGCGACCGGGCGGGAATTGTTCCCGACATTCTCACCCTGTCAAAAGCCCTTACCGGTGGCACAATGGCGCTGGCCACAACAACCACCCGCCGCCACGTCTTTGACGCCTTTTTGAGCGATGACCCTGCAAAAGCGCTGATGCACGGACCGACCTACACCGGCAACCCGCTGGCATGCGCAGCGGCGAACGCCTCTCTTGATCTTTTTGAACGCGAACCCCGGCTGGATCAGGTCGCCGCCATTGAGACGCAGCTCAAACGGGACCTGGAACCAGCACGTACTGTCCCCGGCGTGCGCGATGTGCGCGTCCTTGGTGCCATCGGGGTTATTGAAGTCGACACTCTAAAGAACATTGAGCAGCTCAAGCGACGCTTCATCGAAGAGGGCGTCTGGGTGCGTCCTTTTGCCAACATCATCTACACAACACCGCCGCTGGTCATCACCGGGGAGGATCTTGGGCACCTGACCACGGCAATGCTCAAAATACTGGCAGAATGGGCAGAAATGTGAACCCCCAGACCGCAATTCTTGTGGTTCGGTGATCTGTGCTCTACCCCTATTGAGCCAAAAGAGGGTAAAAGTTAATCTCATTTCGCTTAGCTGATTCGCTTGTTGCAGTTGAGTTCCAGCGCCTATCAGAGCCTTGGGGTCAGACGGGAACCCCGAGACCAGGCGCGCAGGGTTGAACTTCCACGTACCTGGAGACATGGTCTTCCGCTGGTACATGCTGGAGGAACGGCCTTCAACAAAACCCGTCTGTGAGCAGGGGTTTATGCGTATGTACGTGATTGCGTTCGCGTCTCAAAAGGGCGGCTCGGGCAAAACCACTCTGGCCGGGCATATTGCGGTTGAAGCAGAGCGCACGGGGCTTGGCCCTGTGGTGCTTATGGACACGGACCCGCAAGGGAGCTTGTCCCAGTGGTGGAATGTTCGGGAGGCTGAAACACCAGCTTTTGTGAGAACATCCGAAAAAGGACTGGCGGCGGACTTGGCGGCGCTTAGAGCATCGGGGACGGGATTGGTTGTGATCGACACACCTCCAGCAATTACATCTACCATCAGCAATGTTATTGCAGAAGCCGACCTTGTGGTCATTCCGACACGGCCCAGCCCGCACGATCTTAGAGCGGCAGGGGCTACCGTGCGGATATGCGAAAACCTCGATAAACCCCTTGTTTTTGCGATCAACGGCGCGGCAACACGCGCGCGCATCACAACGGAGGCCGCCATTGCGCTGTCACAGCACGGGGCGGTGTCTCCCGTCATTGTGCACCAGCGTGTTGATTTCGCCTCCGCTATGATTGATGGACGGACGGTTATGGAACTGGGGGGATCGTCACGCTCCCCGGCCGAGATTTCCGCTCTTTGGGACTTCCTGAAAAATCGCCTTGCCGGCGAAACCGCAGCGCCCCTCCTGTCGACTGCGGGACAGGTCAGCACCAAAGAGACCCTTTCGCTGATGAGCAACGAGACCTCCCTGCGAGGGGCCGCCTGATGGCAAAAAAACCCGCACCTCTGACAAGTGATCTGCTGGTGCGCAAGGGCGAGGCGACACCCTCATCCGTCGATCCTGCTGCTCGCTCAACTGATGCGGGTTTGACAGCAGGCGGGCACCCGCAAACCCCCGAGCCTGAGATTGTTCTGGCCGCAGATGAAAGCACCGATGCCCCCCATGGGGGGCGGCGACGACTTGCGGCTGTGTTGGGGCTGGTGGCCATCGTTACGGCCAGTGTCCTTGCAGTTAGTATGTATGGGGCGGACGACACAACACTTTCTGTTGCACCTGTTGGCACGGAAACGAGCGCCGGGGATGAGATCGCTGCACCGCAGGCGCCCAGTATCGCGCCGCTTACAGCTCCGTCCGGACCCCTGTCTGTCGGGACCCCCACCGCTCCAGCCCATCCGGACCTGCGGCTTTCCCCCGGGGAGGCAACGCGGTCGGCAGGGAGAGACCCAGCGACGGCTGTGACAGTTGCCGCAGCTCCTGATGTCCCTGTAGAACCCGGTCCCGACGAACCTATCGTCGTTGAGACGGTTCCCCCTGTTCCGGCCCGGGAGGCAGCAACAATAACTCCGCCGCAAACGGTTTTGCCCGTGGAAGAGATAGCGGCTGAAGTAGGGCCTGATACCACGCGACAGGCTCTCGCATCTACGCTCGCCGTGCCAGGACAGTATCTGGTTCAGGTCCTGTCGGTACGGTCCGAGAGTGCTGCCCGGGCTGCATGGGGGCGCATGCAGACATCCCACACAGCGCTACTTGGCAGCGAAACGCTGAACCTTGAGCGTGCCGACCTTGGGGAGCGGGGAACCTATTTCCGCGTTCGCTTTGGCGCATTCAATGCGCGCGGCGATGCCAACGCTGTGTGCAGCACCCTCAAAGAGCGCGGCCAGGATTGCCTCGTCAAGCGGGTGAACTAGGGTCTGTCACTTAGGTGCACAGAGCCGGTGATTTCCGTCAAGGGAGAGAGGTCCCGGGCGGATCGCGCGGGCATCAACGCTCCTTCTATTGCTGGTAGAGCGACTGTGGAAACCAGGCGTCAAATGGGAGAAAATTTTATGGTTGAGCGCGATATCGAAAATAGCATTCAAGCTGTCATCTGGGACTTTGGAGGTGTGCTGACTTCAAGCCCCTTTGAAGCGTTTAACCGCTTCGAGGCAGAGCGGGGATTGCCAGCCGATTTCATCCGGCAGATCAACTCCACCAATCCGGATACCAATGCCTGGGCGCTGTTCGAGCGCAGTGAAATCTCCCTTGATGTTTTTGACAAAAAGTTTGCTGAGGAGGCCGCGGCAGCAGGCGGTTCTGTCAGCGGCAAAGAAGTCGTCAACCTCCTGTCAGGAGATATTCGCCCCGCCATGGTGAGTGCTCTTAAGCGCTGTAAAGAACATTTCAAAGTTGGCTGCATCACCAATAATGTCAGTGCTGGCAAAGGAGCGGGCATGGCGCGCGACCCCAAGAAGGCGGCGGCTGTTGCAGATGTCATGGCTCTTTTCGATCATGTAATCGAGAGTTCAAAAATCGGCTTGCGCAAGCCCGATCCCCACATCTATCAGATGGCGTGCGAAGCTTTAGGCGTGGACGCAAGCCGGTCTGTCTATCTTGACGACCTTGGAGTCAACCTGAAACCAGCCAGAGCACTTGGCATGACAACAATCAAAGTGCTCAATGGCGACCAGGCCCTTGACGAGCTGGAAGCAACTGTGGGCTTTTCCTTGCGCTAGCGCACCCGCCCGGTTGCGCGGGCCTGCGCACGCGCGCACAAAAAACCAAGCTGCCAGCCAAGTGACTGATAACGCTACAGATGAACCGACTTACTCATAGGTTCTGGAGAACCCCATGACTCTCACTCAGCCTCGCGCTGCTTCTTTTGCAGCTTTTGCGTCTTGCGCACTCAGGCCCAATTCATTCGCCACATGATGAACCAGATGTTCTTCAAACTTATGCAGGCTTCCGTCTGAGAGGGCGACCATCCACAGCATCTTCAGAAGGTCTTTCTTTTCGCTCTCATCGAAGCTCGCCGCAACCGTGTTGATGAAAACCATGTCCGAATAATTTGTCTTCTGGCGCTTCTCTGCCACATCAACCAGATCTGTCGCAGCTTCATCACTCAGGCCAAACTGCGCTTTCACAAGCCGGGTAATGGTGGCGCGTTCCCCCTCATCAAAATTGCGATCAAGCCGAGCCCCTTCAACCATCAACGCTGCCACAGCAACCTGTATGGCATTGCCACTGGAAACAGCAGCGGCTGGCGCCTTGGGGCCATCTTTCAAGAGGTCTAGAATTGTATCGAGCATAGGTGTCTCCGATCAAAGCATCTGACGGGTTCAAGCGATCCCCGTATCCTGTCCATCCAAACTATAACGCCGCCGGGAGCACCTGTCTCCCGGCGGCGTGATTTTGTCTTTCCCAAACCTGTCTATGTCTAGTGTGAGAGGGCGCCAGATGGCGCCTTCACAGGTCGCTTGCGCGGGAAAAGCATATCGAGGACCACCGCGATAGCCGGCAGGGTCGTGATCGCCATAATCATGTTGATCGAGAACATGAAGGTAAGCAACAGCCCCATATCCGCCTGGAACTTCAGAGCGGAGAAGGTCCATGTCGACACACCAACCGCCATGGTAATGGCTGTAAATACGACGGCCATCCCCGTTTCAAACAAAGTCTGTTTGTAGCTGTCGGTGATGTTCAGACCTTCCGCCAAATGGAACTGCACCCGGTTGTAGATGTAGAACGCATAGTCCACCCCTAGCCCGACCGCCAGCACCATCACCGGCAAGGTCGCCACGGTAAGCCCGATCTGGAGTACCTCCATGAACCAATACCCAAAGAAGGTGGCAAAGGTCAGCGGAATGGTACACGCAATCGTGGCGCGCCAGTCGCGATAGGTGAGGATCACCAGGCCAACAATGGCCACATAGACCCACAACATCATGGGGAGTTCGGATCGTTCGATCTCCTCGTTCACCGCCGCCTGAACCCCCATATTGCCGGACGCCAGACGAATGATTATATCATCACGCTGGTTGGCTTCTCGCCAGTCTTTCGCGGCATCTACAGCCCGTGTGATGGTTGTTGCCTTCGCGTCTTCCAGGAAGATCAGCAACGACATCACCGAACAGTTCTGGTTCAGCAGGCCCGTTGAAGGCGATACCGGTCCTACGGCCTGCACCAATGCGAACTGGTTGCGAGGCAGAGCACGCCACTTCAGATTGCCTTCGTTCCAACCCGCCGATGAATTCTTCACCGCATAGGGCAGAGAAATCGCAAGGGACACACCTTCAATATTCTCCATGTACCAGGTAAATCGGTTCAAATGCTCCATGTACGGATATTTGATACAGGCTTCCGTCGGCGTCTCAACAACGACGGTAAGCAGGTTCAGTCCCAGCGCGAACTTACCCGCAATGGTCGTACTGTCCACGTTGTACCGGGCGTGGGGATGCAGCTCCGCAGACCCGGGATGCAGTGCACCCACATGACGGTCCTGACTTTGTACAACCGCTGTTGCAAAGAGACCGGTGGAAATCAACAGGGTGACAACGGCGGTTTTCGGATTGGCGACATTGCCAAGAACACGCATGACCTTGAGACGTGACTCTCTTGCGCGCCCCACGCGCGCGGCGAACCCTTCATCAAATGTGAAGTAGGAAGCCAGGATCGGCAGCATGATGAGGTTGGTGATGATCTTCAGCGCAACACCAATTGAAGCAGTGATCGCCAGTTCCTGGATCATCTGAATCGGGATCAGATAGAGCGTGCCAAACCCCACAAGGTCGGTCAGCAACGCCATAGTACCCGGAATGAGAAGACCTGAGAAACTTGTACGCGCCGCCTCCTCCGATGTCGCGCCCGCCGATATCTCGGCGGTTATCAGATTGATCTGCTGAACACCGTGACTCACCCCGATCGCAAAGACAAGGAAAGGCACCAGAATCGCCAGCGGGTCAAGACCGTAGCCCAGGAAGGCCAGAACCCCGAACTGCCAGACCACCGACGTCAGCGAGGCAAACAACGGCAGGAAGGTCAGGATGATCGACCGGGAGTACAGGTACACGGACAATGCGGTCAGAACGAAGGCAACACCAAAGAAGAAGACAACCGACTGGGCGCCATCCGCAATGTCACCAATCAGTTTCGCAAAACCGATAATACGGACCTTATAATCACCACCCTCAGTTTCATACTTGCCCCGGATTTCAGACTCCAGCTTTGCTGCAAGATCGAAATAGTCGAGCCTTTCCTGTGTCCGTGGATTGTACTCCAGCAGTTCCGCCGTAATCATCGCAGCAGTAAAATCCTGCGCCACAAGACGACCGACAAAGCCACCGCGGATCACGTTGTTCTCGATCTGCGCCAACGCTGCGGGGTTCATCGTCTCCGAAGTAACGGTTCCCGGGATCACATCATCAGCGCTGATGCCTTCCTCGGTTATTTCAAGATAACGTGTGTTGGGAGTCCAGAGAGACGTCACCGTGTGTCGAGCGACACCCGGCAGAAAGAAAATGTCGTCCGTAATATCTTTGTAGGCCTGGAAAAATTCCTTGTTCCAGATCGACCCTTCATTCGCTTCCAGAACGATAATAACGCGGTTCGAGCCAAACAGCTTTTCGCGATATTCCTGAAACGTCTCAATGTACTCATGACCCGCCGGTAATTGCTTGTCGAACCCGGCATCCAGCTTCAACTGGGTCGCGTAAAAGCCCGCATAGAGCGTAAATGCGGCAAGCGCGACCAGAATTGGCAACCTGGTTTTGAATACGAGGGCTTCGAGTAATTTTACCATGAACTTTTCCCGTCTCCCTGACCGCATCCATCGCGGTCGCAAACACACACCCTGCGCCGGTTACGCGACAAGTCGACATGCACCTTCACGATGCACAGACCCATTGCGCCCAAACGCAAACAAAATGGGGGAAACCCTTCCGCGGAAGCACATTCGCACACCCCGCTTAGTGATGGTCCTAGCAATTGCTGGCAATTGCCAGCAATTAAAGAAGGCCGATTAAGATGAAGACTAATTGGCCCCCTCTACCTGCCCGCCTGACCGCTGCTTGCCGCCGCCATTGGCTGGTTGCAAACAGACTTAACCCCCTCCCAAGTCCCCGCCGAAGCGAGCCGCCGGCATTGTGTTGCCGATCCATTATTATCGTCTTAACCGTGACCCAGCGCATAGAAGGTCTGCACCACGTCCCCCTATCAACCCGCTGCTTGAGTAGAACTTCACCCAACAACAACCCGGTCGATCCTTCTCCGATAGCATAGTTTCCGCGCAAATGTAACGAGAAACCGCCTCACAACTCTTTTTTGAATGCGCCAAACACCGGCGCAAAAAATTAACCAAACTTCCTGCCTGTCCGGATATTCGCAGCGCGGACATCGCATCACGTATCTGTCTGCTTGCGAAATCATCAATAATAGTGACGCGTGCGTCATTATTATTGATCTTATAGCCTTGCATCCCTATGTTTCCATCAACGTAGATTTCAGGCTCACCCGACAGTGGTCGTCTGAACCGATTGAACATAGAGCTGCTAAAAGCTGTCATCAGCTTTTTTGCTCAACGGAGGAACATATGGCCGAACTCAAGCAGATCACCAAAGACGAGGCTTACAACGCCTGCGCCCCGGACGATTTCCCCGCAATGATGGAAGTTGAGCGCTACAGCCACCGGTCCACTGCATTCGACAAAATCATTTCTGCGACCCATGACCATTTCTGGGACCCGCTGGACACCAAGTATATTGATTTCTCCGAACCGTTCGACATGGAAAATGAGCGCCTGCTTCCAGACGAGTTTTTTCTTGAGTTGCGCCTTCCGTGCTTCCAGAAGCTGACGGAGCAGGAGAAAACACGCTTTGCCAACCAAAGTGCGCGCTGGATGCTGTCTGCCATTTTGCACGGGGAGCAGGGCGCTTTGAACCTGTCCTCCAGCCTCTGCCACATTCTGCTTGATCCGGGCGCGCAGGAATATGCCGCCAACCAAACGCGCGAAGAAGCCCGTCATGTGACGGCCTTCTCCAAATACATTGAGGCTCGTTGGGGCAAACCCTTGCCGGTTGGCCAGACTTTGAGCGACCTGCTGACCGATATTGTCGGCTCCAAGGAGGTCTACAAGAAAATCGTGGGCATGCAGATGCTCGTCGAAGGCCTCGCAATGGGTGCCTTTGCGACCATCTACACCAAGTCCAATGACCCGCTGATGGTCAAGCTCATGCAACTGGTGATGACCGATGAGGCATTCCACCACAAGTTCGGCAAAATCTGGGCTGACCGCACCATTCCCAAACTCTCCGAGGAAGAACGAGACATCATTGAAGACTGGGCAGCACATTGCTTCCAGACCCTTTTGTTCAACCTTGTAAACCCGGAACAAAAGAAAATCCTGTACCCGGAATTCGGGATTGAGTGGGAAACTGTTCAGGCAGAAATGCTGGAAGCGTTTACTGACGACGACCGTCGCGAAACCATGCGTGAAGGCACCAATATTTTCCGCGTCCTCATCAAGACACTGTTGAAAGCCGGGATCATTACTGATCGCACAAAAGACTTCTATGCCGTCTATGTGGACATGAATGAGCTTAAAGATGAAGGCGACCGGATGGTCGGGGACGATATCGCCGAAGAAGGCATTAAATTCCTCAAGACCATCAATTTCTCGACCAACGAGAATGTGCTGTCGAACGTCAACGCAGCCGAATAGATTTCGATTCACTACCCCCTCACGACCCTCGTCGTGCGTAGGGCAAAGGGCGGCTCCCCCTCAAGCCGCCCTTTTTCTTTGGCAGAGCCCTCGCGCTCACGTTCCCGGACGTAAAAGCACTTCCCGCTTCTACTGGAAACACATCTCGCCACCGCGTTCCCGGACGTAAAAGCACTTCCCGCTTCTACTGGAAACACATCTCGTCACCGCGTTCCCGGACGTAAAAGCACTTCCCGCTTCTACTGGAAACGCTATACCCTCCCGCCCATGGATATGGTGACGATAGAAGCGAGCGTTCACGACGCCTTGAGAGAGAGCGAAGCCGACCTTCCCGCGCCACCGTGGAAGGAAATAGGCCAGGGTGTTTGGGGCACTGTCTATGACCTTGGCGACGGAAGTATCCTTAAGCTCGTACGAAAGCGCGGGGGTCTTGGGTCACCGGCGGCGCTGATCCAGCGCGAAGCACGCGCGCTTGAAACCCTGGGAGGCATACAGATCGGTGGCTTCCGACTTCCAGCGCTTTTAGGGCACGGCGACCTTTGCCTGCCTGCCAACCCTTTTGTGGCCCCCCTCGAAGGCTGGTTACGGCAATCACGGCTGGAAGGAAAACCGCTCTCGTCAAAGCTCCCCTCAAGCCCCAGTGCGCGCCAGCAACTCGGCGAGCACCTTGGCGCCGCCATCGCAGATTTCCACCGGCTTACACCTGCCCTGAACAATGCAGACCAACTGCCAACCGCCGACCCAATCGACCGGATGATCGACTTGCTACAGACAGCCCTTCCCAGGCCGGAGGACAAAGTGCTGTGTGAGCGGTTGCGCGCCCGGTGGAATGAACAGCCAAACCCGGCCCGGGTTTTTCTGCACGGGGATATTAATTTTGGCAATGTGCTTGTGAATGACAGTGGGGGGTTCAGCCTCATCGATTTTGCCGAATGCGGATATGGCCCGGCATATGCCGACTTGCGCCACTTTGAGGACCGTCCGGACATTCGTGACGCGGTTTTTCTGGGCTATCAGGCTGCCAGTGGCATACCTGTCGACGTAGAAACCTACTATCTCGCAGCCACCGTCAATGCGCTTGCCGCACTCTATTTCGGGGGAACCATGCAACCCGGCGTCACCGGCAACGACCCGCGCGTGGCGGTACGGCTTCGCGGCATGGTGAACCACTGCATGGCTAAGGCAGGCCTTGAATGACCTGCGATAAACACAATGAGGGCCACCCCCTTTCCCATGCCACGTCCGACGGGCGTCAGTCGCCGGTCGCAGCAGCTCTTCAGCGCGGTGTCTGCCGGTTGCTCATCCATATGGGGTACATGCCGCTCACCGAATTGACCCTCAAAACCGGGCGCCGGGTTGATGTTATCGCGATGAATGCAAAAGGTGAGATTGTGATCGTGGAGATCAAATCATCCCTGGCTGATTTTAGGGCCGACCAGAAATGGCCGGAGTATCTCGACTATTGTGATCGCTTTTTCTTTGCCGCGCCATCCGACTTCCCGCTCGACACCTTGCCCAGCAGAGCCCTTGTCGGCGTCATCGCAGCAGACAAATTTGGCGCTGAAATATTGCACAACCCGGAGACGGACAAAATCTCAGCGCCCCGGCGCAAGGCCGTGACCTTGCTGTTTGCGCGCGCGGCGGCAGTGCGGGTGCACCGGGTTCTTGATCCTGGTGTCACAGCGCTCCTGGGCAGCAAGGAAAACGACGAATAGTCAGCGCGGTGCACGTTTGGCAAGAATACGCTGCAAGGTCCGGCGATGCATGTTGAGCCGACGTGCCGTCTCCGAGACATTGCGGTTACACAGCTCATAGACACGCTGAATATGTTCCCAACGCACCCGGTCAGCCGACATCGGGTTTTCCGGCGGATCCGCTTTAGACCCGGGCGCCGCCAGCAGAGCCGCCTCAACATCATCCGCATCAGCAGGCTTTGAGAGATAGTCGACGGCACCAAGTTTTACCGCTTCAACAGCCGTCGCAATGTTTCCATATCCCGTCAGCACGATAACCCGCGCCTCTTCGCGCACCTCGTGCAGGGCCGCCACCACCTCAAGGCCATCGCCGTCACGCCTGGCGACGATGGGCGCCGCGA
>CAZNLO010000087.1:0-10550 GCA_964573935.1 uncultured Parvibaculum sp.
TTCGTCTCGCCAACGGTGACCGGACAGCCATCGGTCGTGGTGTAGACCGGGAAGCCAAGGATACGGGCCAATATGGTGCGGCTCTTCGCTGGTATTCTGAAGACCTGAACTCCACCGAGTTCGGCTTCTACTTCATGAATTACCATTCCCGTCTGCCGATTGTCAGCCAGCGCACACTTACACCTATCGTTGGTATTACGACTATTGGTGCCAGCGCGACTGCGCTGACACGTCAGCTTGCAAACACCGGCTGTCTGGCCGGTGCTTCTGGCGGCGGTGGTCCTGCTGGTGCTCTCAACCCGGCATCCACGGGTGAGTTTGCAACTGTTCTGATCGGGAACCCAAGCCTGTCTGCGGCTTCAACACCAAGTGTGGCCAATGGCCAACTGCTTGATCCGCTTGGACTGCTGTCAAGCGCTGCTCTTGACGCTGCCGTTGACGGTCTCATTGCGACCTTGAACGTCGGCGCTGGTGCTGGTGTTAACGGCTTTGCTCTCAATGGTGTCACTGTGACGGGCGACGCGCCAACGCTTCGCAAGCTTGCCCAGATCAACTGTGTGTTGGCATGGACGCAATCGGCTGCGGCAGTGGGCTTCACACCGACGACAGAAGGTGGCTTGACTGATGCATTGCCACTGCTCACGACAGGGGCCGAACTCCTGTCCCTGGACTTCCAGCAGGAGTTGTTCCTTGAATATCCGGAAGATATTCAGCTCTTCGGACTGTCGTTCAACACCACGCTGGGTGATTGGGGTGTGCAGGGTGAAGTTGCGTTCCGCCGTGACCAGCCATTGCAGCTCGATTCGGACGCTACCACCATTGCTGCAGCGTCTGCAGGGTGTGGGTTTGCTGCCTTGGGTGACATCGCTCTTCTGGGGTTTGAACCGCGGGTGAACCAGGGCACAAGTTGTGCCGGGTCATTGGCTTCGGGCGGTATTGTTGGTCAGGAAATCAGCGGCTTTGTTCGTGAGGAAGTTGTTACCTTCGATCTCGGGACAACAGCGACCTACACCAACTCCCATCCGCTGATCGGGGCTCTTGGTGCTGACATCGGCATCCTGCTGACGGAAATCGGGGCCATGTATGTTCCTGATGCTCCAGGTGAAGGTGAAAACGCGACACGGCTGCTGCTGTCCAACGTGTGTACGTCGGGTACGGACCTGGCACTCGGTGGTCTGCTGGGGCTTGACGCCCGTTCAGGCTGTCGTGCATCGGCTTTCTCCTACGGCTACGTTCTGGTGGGTATCCTCCAGTACAACAATGCCTTTGGAACGCCGATCACGCTGAGCCCGTCGATTGCATGGTCGCACAACGTGAAGGGCAATTCGCCAGCACCGCTGTCGAACTATCGTGAGGGTCGCAAGCGTGTGAGCCTCAGCCTTAACGGCTCTTATCAGAGCACGTGGCGCGGTGGTATCTCTTATGTCAACAACTTCGGCAATGAGAAATACACCAACACAGGTGACCAGGACTTTGTCTCGCTCAACCTCAGCTACTCGTTCTGAGTTAAGTTTCCCACGCGCCCTGATCCTGGAACGATCTCAGGGCGCGTGGGGATAACAGCACCCAAAAGCTTAAGCAGGCTGATGCGGTGTGAAAATCATTGTTGATCCTCCGGTGCCGTCAGCATCCCTCACGTTGCCTGACCAAGCCAGATAGTAAAATCAACATTGATCGGCGGTCCCGGCCTCATCCGGGACCGCCATTTTTATGTGTCATCCCATTTTGTAAGCGCTTGAGAGCACAAAAAAGCCGGACATAAAGCCCGGCTTTCTATTCTCATGTCTCTTTCGCAGGAGCGATTGAGGTTTACTCGGCAGCCTGCGCGGCCGTTGGTGCCGCGTCGCGCACTTCTGCTCCCACATGAGCTTCATAAATTTTGAAGTTCTCAATGAACATGGCAACCAGCTTCCTGGCCTGCACGTCATAAGCAGCCTTGTCTGCCCAGGTGTTCCGTGGGTTCAATATGGACACATCAACCCCGGCCAGGCTAACCGGCACTTCAAAACCAAAGTTCGGGTCGGTGCGAAATTCAACGTCTGAGAGGCTGCCGTCAAGGGCGGCAGCGAGCAGCGCCCGTGTTTCCTTGATCGGCATCCGGTTGCCTGTGCCGTAAGCACCGCCCGTCCAGCCTGTGTTCACCAGCCAGCAATCCACCTTGTGAGTAGCAATCAGATCGCGCAGCAGGTTGCCATAGACGCTTGGGTGCCGCGACATGAACGGACCGCCAAAGCAGGTGGAGAAAGTTGCTTCAGGCTCCGTCACGCCCTTTTCCGTGCCGGCAACCTTTGCGGTGTAGCCTGACAGAAAGTGATACATGGCCTGGGAGGGTGTTAGTTTGGAGATCGGTGGCAGCACACCAAAGGCGTCTGCGGTCAGCATGATGATATTCTTGGGGTGTCCCGCGCGGCCTGTTTCAGACGCGTTGGGAATGAAAGAGAGAGGATAGGCGCCCCGCGTGTTTTCGGTCAGAGAATTATCGTTAAAGTCGATCTCGCGTGTCTGCGGGTCCATCACCACGTTTTCGAGCACGGTGCCAAACCGTTGGGTTGTGGCATAAATCTCAGGTTCGGCTTCCGCGGACAGATTAATCATCTTGGCATAGCAGCCGCCTTCAAAATTGAAGACCCCGCTTTCCGACCAGCCATGCTCGTCATCACCAACCAGTGTCCGGGAGGCATCCGCAGACAGGGTTGTCTTGCCAGTACCCGACAGGCCAAAGAAGATCGCCGCATCGTCCGCCTCGCCGACATTGATCGAGCAATGCATGGTCATGACGTCCTTGCCCGGCAACTCATAATTGAGCATGGAAAAGACGGACTTCTTCGTCTCACCGGCATAGGAGGTCCCCGCAATGAGAACGATCCGCTTTGTAAAGTTACAGGCGATCACCGTTTCCGTGCGGCAACCGTATTTTGCCGGGTCAGCCTGGAAGCTGGGAAGGTTGATGATGGTGAATTTTGGATCGAACGTCTCCAGGTCTTGCGGGGCAGGTTCGATCAACAGGTTTTGAATGAACAAAGAGTGCCAGCAAAGCTCTGTGATAACGCGGGTGGGAAGGCGGTGGACCGGGTCAGCCCCGCCAAAAAGGTCCTGAACAAAAAGTTCCTTCCCTTCCACATGTTTCAACATATCACCATGGAGCAGGTCGAATTGTTCCGGTGTCATCGCCTTGGCATTGTCCCACCACACCGTGTCTTTGGTGATGTCATCCTTGACCACGAACTTGTCCTTGGCAGAGCGTCCGGTATGTTCGCCGGTGCGACAGACCAAAGCGCCGTTGGAGGACAATTCACCCTCGCCGCGCGCCAGGGAAATTTCACACAGTTCCGCTGGTTTATAGTTCCAATGCACGGCGGCCAGGCTTTTAAGTCCCTGGTTTTCCAAACCGTTTTTGCTGATGTGCCGACCCGTCTGTTTCACGCCCGATCTCCTTCGCGTCTCGCCTGTCCGGTCAATATAGTCTGACCGATTATGATACGGAAATCGAATAGAGAGTACGCAAGCCTCCCCGGCCCGATTTCCTGAACTGCCCTGCTTTGTGAGGTGTCTGCTCGAAAAGGACTGAACCATGAGGCGTATAGCCGACGTGGTCGACCCCTTGCGAAGGCCTCTCAATTGGCGCCACCATAGTGAGGCGACCCGCCTTCTGCAATAGGATTCAGGCGGGTTTTTGCGAGCTTTTGATGGGAAGTCCGGTTGAGGGCGCCTGGTACAAACCGGTCCCGTCAAACATGGTTAACAAGGGCGCCGGAGGTCAGCGCCGCCAGCAAACCGGCTGTCATCTCTTTGCCAGGGCAATGAGTGCGTTACGGGCCTCTTGTGGCGTGGAAACGGGGGAGGGAAACGACAGCCGAGTGTACTCGCCACCACGGGCCAAATCAGCCCCTTCCGCGTCAATACCCGTCATACGCCAACCCCCGCCAGAGCGTCCCAACACCCCGCAGGCATAGTGATCGATGGCCGCTCCATGGTCTTCATTCATGTGGGAAACGATTGCCTTCTCTGCGTGAGCCAGTTCCTCAGGGCCTGCGATGAGGAGCTCTGAGGGCCCCAGTTTTTGGAAGGAACCAAAACCCTGATTGAACCGCCCCTGGGTGAGCTGAACCCGAAAATAACAAAAGTCCAGATCAGTATCATAGGGCGCTGATGCCGGATGACGGGCGATAAAACGGGTCTTTGCGGCTAAAGTGTCCTGAGGCTCGACGAGCACCGCCTCACCCGTAAGCGACAGCCGTGCGCCAGTCATAGGATCTTCTGGGGGATCCCCCAGCCCCCCGTCATCGCAGATCAACAGCGATACACGGGGATCGCGGGCAATGTTTTGCGTGTGGCCTGCAATTCGGGAGAGCAGGAGAAGCGGCGTGCCGTCCGGTGCGGTCGCAAGGGCGATAAGAGTGACCAGCGGTGAACCATCTGCCATCACTGTTCCCAGCGCTGCATTGTTCCTCAGACGAACCAGCGCTCTGGCGCGAAAGGCCGGGTCGTTCATGTCAGCCGCCTATTCGCTACCGCGTTCAATCAGCCGGACATAATACTGGACCGCCAGTCCAATACCTTCAACCGATGTGCGTTCATTGTCTCCGTGAAACCGGGGCGTGTCTTCCACCCCAAGAACAATCGGGATAAAGCGATAGACATTATCAGAAACAATTTCAAAGTGGCGGGCATCGGTACCACCGACAACAAGGTTGGGGGCAACGAGGGTACCGGGAAACGTGTCGCGGATGGTGCGTGAAATAATTTGAAAGCCCTCCGACGTTGTCGGCGATATAATGCTGGCTTCACGACCGGGATTAAAGACCGTAACCTCGATCATCTCATCATCAATCGCAGCCTTGACGTGGGCAACAATGCTCTCAATCGTGTCGCGTGGATGAACGCGAAAATTGATTTTGGCACTGGCAGACCCGGGCAGCACATTTTCCTTCACACCCGCCTCGATCATGGTGGGGGCGATGGTGGTGCGCATCATCGCGGCAGTGGTTGGGCTGTCAAGCAGGGTGGGCGTGAGAATGGGGCCAAATAGCCAGCGGTTGGTCAGCGCCAGGCGCTGCACGAACGGTGTCGCAGGTGCAATGGCATCCAGCATCAGCCCGGCGGGGCCTTCAATGGTTCCTTCAAACGGTGTGTTCTGTAAGCGATCAATACCGCGCGCGAGCCGCCCGATGGCAGTATGTTCAGGCGGCATGGAGGAGTGCCCCCCCTGCGCAGTGGCTGTGAGATCAAGTGTCAGGTAGCCCTTTTCGGCAACACCCACCAGCGCGACCAGACGATCACTGACGCCGGGCACCAGCCCGTCAGCCAGAATGCCACCTTCATCCGCCACCCAGTGAAGACGCACACCGCGTTCTTTCAGCATTTCGCCAATCTTTACATTGCCAAGCGGCCCTCCCACTTCTTCATCGTGACCAAAAGAAAAATGGATGGTTCGCCTCGGGCTGTAACCCCGCGCTACCAGATATTCTGCCGCTTCCAGAATGGCGACCAGGGACCCCTTGGAATCGATCGTCCCCCGTCCCCAGATAAAACCATCCGCGACCTTGCCGGAGAACGGGTCTTCCTCCCAGTGTTGTTCCGTGCCGGGCGCAATAGGCACGACATCTATGTGAGACATGAGCAAGATGGGTTCCAGCGCCGGGTCGGAGCCGGGCCATGTGTAGAACAGGGAATATCCGCCAATGACTTCGCGTGACGCGACCGTGTGAAAGGCGGGGTAAGTCGTCTCCATCCACTGGGCGAATGCCACAAAAGGCGCGCGATTGGCTTCCCGGTCGGTCTGGGTGGAGAGGGTTTGGAACCGAATGGCCTCCCCCAGCCGATTGGCTACCGCAAGGGCGTCAACCTCGATCTGATCGCTGGTATCCGCAGTTGAAGTGTCGGGGGCAGAGATCATGAGTGTGCGTACCAAGGCGATAGCAAGAAGTAGCCCCACAAGACCGACAAATATCAGACCTATACGTTTCATGTCATTTCCCTCAGATTGTGCCTCATTGGCTCTCTATTGGTATCACAGCGCTGAATTGGGAACACCTGTAGCTGGCGCCTATAGCCAAGTGCTTGGCGGGGCGTCATAATTCGGGCCAATTGCCCATTTACCTGCGACGGGCACGAGACTTGTGGGGAAACCGGGCCGATCACCGGGTACTTGAAGGATTGAGGGGCACATGCCGACCATTGCGCTTGTTGATGACGACAGGAATATTCTGACCTCCGTAACCATGGCCTTCGAGGCGGAGGGATTTCATGTCCACACCTATACGGACGGGGCCGCGGCCCTCTCGGGACTTTCGGCCAATCCGCCCGACGTTGCGGTCTTTGACATAAAAATGCCGCGCATGGATGGCCTTGAACTGCTTCGGCGGTTGCGTCAGAAGTCGGAAATGCCTGTCATATTCCTTACCTCGAAAGACGAAGAGATAGACGAAATGTTCGGGCTTAAAATGGGCGCGGACGATTACATCAAAAAACCTTTTTCCCAACGTCTTCTGGTGGAACGGGTGAAGGCTGTGTTGCGCCGGACACAGGCGCGAGCCGAACCTGTCACCGCGGCCAACAAAGGCGACCATATGGAACGGGGCAAGCTGGTCCTTGATCCGGACCGGCATCTATGCCGCTGGAATGCAAATCAGGTAACACTGACGGTGACGGAGTTTCTGATCCTGCAGGCTCTGGCCCAACGCCCCGGCTACGTGAAAAGTCGCGATCAGTTGATGGACGCTGCCTATGACGACCAGGTCTATGTCGATGACCGCACCATTGACAGCCATATCAAACGGTTGAGAAAAAAATTCAAACAGGTTGATGATGATTTTGACGCCATCGAAACACTCTACGGTGTCGGGTACCGCTACAAGGAAGATTAGGGATTGGCCTCTCTCTTCAGTATGGACGTCTCAAAATCCGTGTCTTTGATATTTGAACGGACGGTTATCGGAAATTTGATGACATGACACGCACGCAGGAGCAACACGGACGACCCCCCGGAAAGCCCGGGCCTGGGGGCGTGGGGCCTCTGGGCGTGCTCTTGAAGGCGGGCCGTGCTTTTTTCTCAGGCCTGGGACAAGGGGCCCGTGAAGGGGCGGGCATGTTCGCCCAGGGGTTCAAATGGGCTCTTCGCGGCATCATTGCGGGAAATCGGTTTTCCAGCCTGACACGGCGTATTGTTGTCTTTCAGGTTGTCGCCCTTCTGGTGCTTGTGGCGGGTGTTCTCTATCTCAATCAGTTCCGGCAGGGTCTGATCGATGCGCGCAAACAGGCCCTCCTTGTTCAGGCCGAAATTATCGCAGGCGCGGTTGCTGAAACCGCAACAGCGACGCTGGAGGCAGAGGTGGTGGATCCCTTTGCCTCAGGTGGTCTCAACGATGAGACCTGGGTTGACCCGGACATTCTTTTCCAGCAGCGCGATGTGCCGATCAACGCTTCCCAGGCCGCTCCGATCTTGCGCCGGTTGATTTTGCCGACCCAGACCCGGGCGCGGCTCTATGACAAAGATGGCTGGTTGATCCTGGACAGCCGTCAACTGACAGTCTCAGGCCAGATCATTGCGTTTGAACTGCCGCCACCTGGGCGCACGCAGGAGCAAAGCTGGGTGCGCCAGCTTGCCGACTGGGTAGGGGCGCTGGCACCGGGGACCTCCTATCAACGCTATCAGGAAGCCGGAAGCCAGAACGGGCGCATCTATCAGGAGGTCGGGCTTGCCCTGAGCGGGCTGAGCGCCTCCATGGAGAGGCTGAATGCCCGGGGAGAACTCATTGTCTCCGTGGCCGTGCCCGTGCAGCGGTTTCGGGCCGTGCTGGGGGTTTTGATGCTGTCCACGAAGGGTGGGGACATTGACGCGATTGTCCGTGCGGAGCGAATTGCCATCGCCGAGGTGTTTCTGGTGGCTCTTGGCGTGGCAATTCTCCTGTCAGTCGTGCTGGCCGGTACGATTGCTGAGCCCGTGCGCCG
Organism: uncultured Parvibaculum sp.; assembly: GCA_964573935.1. GTDB lineage: Bacteria > Pseudomonadota > Alphaproteobacteria > Parvibaculales > Parvibaculaceae > Mf105b01. Next base: position 7,951 of record CAZNLO010000087.1, read on the forward strand.
CCTGGCAGAAACCGCTGAACGGGTTGCGCAAGGGGCGAGAGAGCGGGTGGATATTCCAGATTTCACCAACCGGCGTGATGAGATCGGCGATCTGTCCGGCGCGCTGCGTGGCATGACCAATGCGCTCTATGATCGTATTGATGCGATCGAGGCTTTTGCCGCCGATGTTGCCCATGAGCTGAAAAACCCGCTGACCTCGGTTCGCTCTGCCGTCGAAACCCTGTCGATTGTCAAAGACGACGCATCGCGTGACCGGTTGATGGAAATAATCCAGCACGATATTCGCCGTATCGACCGCCTAATCAGTGATATTTCTGAAGCTTCACGTCTTGATGCAGAGCTCTCGCGAGAAGAACTTGTGCCCGTCAATATAGCCCACCTTGCAGAAACCATTGTTGATATGTTCAACACAACCAGTGCGGACAAGGGCAAGGCCATACGGGTTGAGAGTGTGCTCCAGGCCGCCGATACGGCAAAATCAACCGCCCCCGTTGTTCTGGGCATGGAGCGCCGGATCGGTCAGGTGTTGCGCAATCTTGTCGATAATGCCCTGTCGTTTAGTCCTGAAGGGGGCGTAGTCCGTGTGAAAGTCGCGGTTTTGGATGCGAGTGTCCGCCTGAGTGTAGAAGACGACGGGCCGGGTATTCCACCTGACAGTCTGGTGAAGATATTTGAGCGGTTTCACACGGACCGGGAAGGCGAGTTCGGCCGTCACTCCGGACTGGGCCTGTCCATCTCCAAACAGATTGTGGAGGCCCATCACGGGTCAATTGTCGCGGAGAACCGGGAGCAGGGTGGTGCGCGGTTTCTGGTGGATTTGCCGGTGGCTGCGCGGAACGTGGGCAGAAGCGGATGAGTTCTCCGGGTCTCCTGAACCTGCATGGCACCTGCGTTGCTTTTGCGTCTGATACGTCTGCCGCACGAGGTGTTCTGCTGCGCGGGCGCGCCGGCGCGGGAAAGTCAGATCTGGCTTACCGTCTGGTAGAGGAGAGGGGCGCACGGCTGGTGGCAGATGACCGCGTTGAGGTGAGTGATCTGGACGGAACTCTTGTTGCGCGGGCACCTCAGGGCTGGACAGGGTTGCTGGAGTTGCGGGGTCTGGGGCTTGTGAGTCTGCCAGCACTCGACAGCGTACCGCTGGTTCTGGCTGTTGATCTGGTGGACAGGGCGCAGGTACCACGCCTTCCCGAGCCCCTTTATGAAAAGCTGCTGGGTCACGCGCTTCCCGTCTTGCGCCTGCATGCGTTCGATGCCACAACCGCCGCAAAGGTAAGGGTGGCCGTGGCCCAGATCCCCGGGAACGGGTTCCCTGGGGAGGACGGGCGGCTTGGGTGATTTCGCAAACCGGGGTGGCCTCGCAGACGACGTGCAACCTTGAGGGTAACTTCTGACTTGTCACGGTGCCGGAAATGCAGGCACCATGGCGGTCTGGACTTGATGCGCAGGGCATTTTCCTGCGCGAGACTATATGACATGCGGCTCCCCTGAGGGGCGCCCGGACGGAGCGATGCGGATAAAATGATTGGACTGGTACTCGTCACCCACGGACAGCTTGCCAAAGAATTTGTGGCGGCGATGGAACATGTGGTTGGCCCGCAGGCGCAGATGGTCTCGATCTGCATCGGCCCGGACGACGATATGGAACAGCGTCGCAAAGACATTATGGAGGCGGTGGATGCGGTTAATCAGAAAGATGGTGTCATCTTGCTGACCGACATGTTCGGGGGAACGCCCTCCAACCTGGCAATTTCGATCATGGATCAGGCCAAGGTTGAGGTTATTGCCGGGATAAATCTGCCCATGCTCATCAAACTTGCCAGTGTGCGTGAGACCAGCAATCTTGCCGATGCGGTTGAACACGCTCAAACGGCTGGCCGGAAATACATTTCCGTGGCCAGCAAGGTTCTGGCAGGCGAAAGCTCGTGAGCAGAGTGAGTACAGGTCTTCACGACGTGATTAAAATGACCCTCACCATCCAGAATGCCCGGGGCCTGCACGCCAGAGCTTCTGCAAAATTCGTCCAGTGCGTCGAGAAATTTGACGCCCGGGTCCAGGTCAGTCGGGAAGGACAGACCGTGGGGGGCAGCTCGATCATGGGACTGATGATGCTGGCAGCGGCTCCCGGCTGTGCCATTGATGTTGAAGCGCAAGGCCCCCAGGCTGCGCAAGCCCTCAAAGCGCTGGAAGCGCTGGTGAGGGACAAGTTTGGTGAAGGTGAATAGACGGCAGTTTTTCGAGCTCATCATAAACATTGTATTTTACCAAGATATAAGGAAATCTTTATATCGGGCTTGATGCCGACGCCGCCCCTTGATATAGAAACGGCTCGTTGTCGCGCGGGCCATTGTCTCGCAGCGGCGTCATTGATCTATTCAGGAGCCCTCAATCATGAGCAACGACTATAAAGTCGCGGACATTTCGCTGGCGGACTGGGGCCGCAAGGAAATTGCCATCGCCGAAACCGAAATGCCGGGCCTCATGGCGCTGCGCGATGAGTTTGGCAAAAGCCAGCCTTTGAAGGGTGCGCGGGTTGCGGGCTGTCTGCACATGACCATTCAAACGGCTGTGTTGATGGAAACGCTGATTGCGCTGGGCGCAAC
>CAZNLO010000088.1:0-10506 GCA_964573935.1 uncultured Parvibaculum sp.
GTAGTTATTGTACGCATTGAGTCGATGGGTGTTGGGATTTCCGCCCTCCGTTTGGGGAGGGGTTGAGGGGATCATTGTTTGCTTGCCATCGTCTCTGCATCGAGCGCTCACAGGAGGAAACGGTAATGAGCCAAGCAGCGATCAAATCAAACGAGAACGGTATTCCGGACCCCTATTCTCTTGCGCTTGAGGATATAGATATGGGGCGCGCAGCCCTGTATCCGGCGCAGGCACATCTGGCATATTTCGAGCGGCTTCGGAAAGAAGACCCGGTCCACTTTTGTAACTCTGACGAGTTTGGGCCTTACTGGTCGATTACCAAATTTCACGACATCGTGTATGTCGATACACATCACCATCAATTTTCGTCTGAGCCTGGCATTGTAATCGGAGACCCGGAGGCGTTTCAGCCGCCCATGTTTATTGCCATGGACCAACCCAAGCATGATGTGCAGCGCAAGGTGGTGACACCAGCAGTGGCTCCCATGCAGTTGAGTGAAGTCGAGCCATTGATCCGCGAACGGGTGGGCAATGTGCTTGATAGTCTGCCGGTCGGCGAAATATTTAATTGGGTTGACCTCGTTTCGATTGAGCTGACGACGCAAATGCTGGCAACGCTATTTGACTTTCCGTTTGAAGAGAGGGCCAAGCTGACTTATTGGTCGGACGTAGCTGCATCCGGTCCAACTGTGGGTGATAATTCGATGACGGAGGAATTCCGGCTTCAGGAATTAACAAAATGTCTGGAGCGGTTCGACGCGCTTTGGCAGGAACGGCTGGCGGAGCCTCGGAAGAACGACTTTATCTCGCTCATGGCGCATCACCCTGACATGCAGAACATGGATCCGATGGAGTATCTGGGAAACCTGATGCTGTTGATCGTCGGGGGCAATGATACGACCCGCAATTCCATGTCTGGCGGTGTTGTTGCTTTGAACCAGGCCCCTGCTGAGTATGACAAGCTGCGGGCTGATCCCTCGCTTATTCCCAGCATGGTCTCCGAGATCATCCGCTGGCAGACGCCGCTTGCACACATGCGTCGCAATGCGACGGAGGACGTGGAGCTTGGCGGCAAGACCATCAAGAAGGGCGACAAGGTGGTTATGTGGTACGTCTCGGGGAATCGGGATGAAGAGGTCATTGACCGGCCTAACGATTTCATCATTGACCGCCCCAAAGCGCGTCATCATATCTCCTTCGGCTTTGGTATTCACCGTTGCATGGGCAACCGGTTAGCTGAGATGCAATTGAAGATACTTTGGGAGGAAATTCTGAAGCGCTTTGAGAGGGTTGAACTGGTGGGTGAACCGGTTCGGGTGACGTCTAATTTTGTGATGGGCTATTCGGAGATGTTTGTCCGCCTGCATCCGAAATAGGCGACCTGCCCTCTCTTAAAGGTAAGGCTGACGCCATCCGATAGAAATCGGGTGGCTTTTTGTGGCTGATAGCCTCTATGTGCACCCGGACGGGCATTTCTCCTGCGCGGTCCCCGGCGCGCGCCAGGGTTTTGGTGGGCTTGTGGTTCGGTTGCGACTATCTGGCGTGGTGCTCGGGGTGAAAGGTCACTTTGTCGCGTACATGCGAGAGAGCAACGGCAGAACCCTGATTAGGGGACTACTTTATTAAGGAGCACCTCCTATCGTGGCGGGGCATTGAGGGTGCCAGTGCGTAAAGTTGACGTATCCGTCACCATTTTGTATGTTCGGAGCTGGTGACAGGCATGATATTTGGAGGAATGAATGAGCCAAGCTGCTGTAAAACCTGAGGTATCAGGCACAATTGACCCCTATTCGATACCACTCGAAGAGATCGATATAGCCCAACCTCATTTGTTTGAAAGCCAGCAGCACTGGGCTTTGTTTGAGCGCCTGCGAAAAGAAGACCCCGTTCACTTCGCGACCAACGAAGAGTTCGGGCCCTACTGGTCGATTACGAAGTACAAGGACATTGTTGCCGTCGATACGAACCATAAGCAGTTCTCTTCCGAACCGACGATCATTCTGATGGATCTTGACGAAGATTTTGCGCCGTCCATGTTCATTGCCATGGATCAGCCCAAGCATGATGTGCAGCGCAGGGCGGTGACACCTGCTGTTTCTCCGCCGGCAGTTGCTGATCTTGAGCCACTTATTCGCGAGCGCGTTGCCAAGGTACTCGACAGTCTTCCAATTGGAGAAACCTTTGACTGGGTTGATAAAGTCTCTATCGAGATCACGACACAAATGCTGGCAACGCTCTTCGACTTTCCCTTTGAGGACCGTCGCAAGCTGACCTACTGGTCTGACGTGACCACGGCTGGTCCGGAAATGCTAGAGACAATGGGTCTGGACGAAGATGGACAAAGAGCCGCCATGTACGATTGTCTGGAAACGTTTGGTACAATGTATGTGGAGCGTGCTGCGCTGCCGCCAAGAAACGACTTCATTTCATTGATGGCACACAACCCTGATATGCAGAATATGGACCCGATGGAGCTGATGGGGAACTTGATGCTTCTCATCGTGGGCGGTAACGACACGACAAGGAACTCCATGTCGGGGGGGGTGCTGGCTCTGCATCAGTTCCCAGAGCAGTTTGTGAAACTCAAGGCCGACCAGTCTCTAATTCCCAATATGGTTTCAGAGATCATCCGCTGGCAAACCCCGCTGGGTTATATGCGACGTACCGCCCTTGAGGACGTGGAGCTGGGTGGAAAGACGATCAAGAAAGGCGACAAGGTCGCCATGTGGTATGTCTCGGGCAACCGGGACGAAACCGTTATTGAACGCGCAAACGAGTTTCTGATTGATCGTCCGAAAGCGCGTCAGCACCTCTCCTTTGGGTTTGGCATTCACCGCTGTATGGGGAACCGTGTCGGCGAAATGCAGGTTCGTATCCTATGGGAGGAAATTCTGAAGCGTTTTGATCGCATCGAAGTGGTGGGGGAGGTCAAGCGGCCGTTCTCAAATTTTGTGATGGGGATCACGGAGCTTCCGGTGGTATTGCATCCCAAGAAGGGGTAAGCGACTTTCGCTGCTCTTGACGTCTCTCTGCGCTTTGCTGTGCGGAGATCGTTTGGCGCCGGATTTTTTTCAACAAAGTTGAACATGCGTCATTGTTGCTGCTAGGCTGTGCTTATTGTCATTCTGTGGAGGAAAACATGAGCCAGGCTGTTGTAGAGCCGGATGATGCCGGCACCTTTGATCCTTATTCGCTCCCCCTGGAGGATATTGACGTTGCGCAGGGGCGCTATTTTAAGAACCAGCAGCATTGGGCGCTGTTTGAGCGCCTGCGCAAGGAAGACCCTGTCCATTATGCGGTAAGCGAAGAAATCGGTCCTTACTGGTCTGTGACCAGGTACGAGGACATTGTTGCGGTGGACACAAATCACAAACAGTTCTCCTCTGAACCGACCATCGGTCTGGGAGATATTGAAGAAGACTTTTCCATCAAAATGTTTATTGCGATGGATCAGCCCAAGCATGATGTGCAGCGCAGGGCTCTCACGCCTGCGGTCTCGCCGCCTGCGGTTGCCGATCTTGAGCCGCTTATTCGCGAGCGCGTCGGCAAGGTGCTAGACGGTCTGCCGGTAGGAGAGACCTTTAACTGGGTCGACAGGGTTTCTATTGAAATCACAACCCAGATGCTTGCAACACTTTTTGATTTTCCGTTTGAAGAGCGTCGCAAGCTGACCTACTGGTCCGATGTTGCGACAAGCGGTCCGGACAATGAGATGGGTCTCAGTCTGGACGAACGCAAAGCAATTCTTTTTGAATGTCTGGAATATTTTCTTGCGCTCTACAAAGAACGCGGAGAGCTGCCACCGCGTAATGATTTTATTTCTCTGATGGCGCACAACCCGGCCATGAAGAACATGCCGCCTCTTGAGCTGCTTGGTAATCTCATACTGCTTATCGTAGGCGGCAACGACACGACAAGAAACTCCATGTCCGGGGGCGTGCTGGCCCTGCATCAGTTCCCCGAGCAGTTTGCCAAACTGAAAGCAGACCCGTCCTTAATCCCCAACATGGTTGCTGAAATTATTCGCTGGCAGACGCCGCTTGCATTTATGCGGCGGACGGCTCTGGAGGATGTGGAACTGGGTGGAAAGACAATCAAGAAGGGTGACAAGGTCGCCATGTGGTATGTCTCGGGCAACCGGGACGAAACCGTTATTGAACGCGCAAACGAGTTTCTAATTGATCGTCCGAATGCGCGCCGGCATCTCTCCTTTGGCTTTGGCATTCACCGCTGTATGGGGAACCGTGTTGGTGAAATGCAGGTTCGCATCCTTTGGGAGGAAATCCTGAAGCGTTTTGATCGCATTGAGGTGGTGGGAGAGGCGACACGCCTGAGTTCTCCGTTTGTGATGGGAATTACGGACCTGCCCGTGGTGCTGCATCCGAAGACTTAACCCGGCTCAAGAGCGGGCTCTGAAAGGCGCAGCATTGCTGCGTCTTTTTTGGTACTCCGAGAAATTTGAGGTGAGGTTTGCTGAATTTGGCAAATCAGGCCATGCTCGTGGTCTTCTCAACCAATGAAAGGAGGTGATCCGATGTCCAGTGAGATTTCATATCTGCCTAAGCAGTGTGCGCGTGTCATGTGGGTGGCGGAGCAACCTTTCCCGCTTGCCTGATATGTTGGATGGGTACTGAAGCGGTTATTGCTTCAGTGCTGATCTCTCAAGCGTTGGGCAGATGCTCTCACGCTTTTAGGGCTGCGCTTGGCGCAGCCCTTTTTTCCTTGGCGCGGGTTTTGCTGGCCTAAGGCCGCAAATACGTAGAATTCAGCGGATCTTTTTCGCAGAAAGACCGTATTAGATGGTTCACAAACCCGGCAAAGCTGATATAAAGCGCGCTCTCCACCAAGAAGTGGAGGTTACTGGCGCGGGGTGGAGCAGTCTGGTAGCTCGTCAGGCTCATAACCTGAAGGTCGTAGGTTCAAATCCTACCCCCGCAACCAAATTTAACCTTGATAAATCAAAGACTTGAATGGAATTACTCGCCCGGTGGGCGGTAATCCCGTGTTGCAACGCGTCGCAACACATTACGACGCGATTCCAAAGAGTTACGCTCATTCCCGATTCTTCCGTGCGACACGGATGCGACACGGAAATGGGTTGATGTTCCGCAGACGTTCAGGGAACCCGCGCGTCATGACGTTGGCCAGACAACATTGAAAGTACCCTTGGCAGGATAAGCGATGCCAAAGCCATTTGAACTTGCGAGAAGCTGATCTTCCTCACTGGGCTCAACTTCGATCACGATCAACAACGACGGGTCGCCCTTCGCGCGCTGGCAGTAATCCAACAACTGTCCCATCGCCGTCCGGATCGCATATCGTGCACTGGCGCATTCGCAGGGCTTGATCTCGACTAGGACTCTTCCCCGCTTTGGGTCGCTGTATCGAAGGTCAACGCTCTCGAGATTGGCCTGCACATCCATAGCGCTCTTGGCGGCCAAGAAGTCTTTAAACCGGCCCTGCAATTGATTGTGCTTTGGATCGACGCGGATTTCGTGCGCTTCAACGTACCGAATATAAGGATCTTTCGCGGTATCGGGACTGTTCTTGCTTCGCCGCCCATCGCTGCCCGATTTCCCGGGCTTTTCCGTGCCAGCATCCGAGGCGATCAACTGGCGAACGTCTCGCATGAATTGCAGAATGCCGACCGCAGCTCCATCCGGAGGAGACCACCACGCCGTCTGGCCCATCCAGCCCTTTCCCCGGGGCATAGCCAAGGTTCTCTCCTCAAGGTCCAGAAGATGAGCATCTTTCGTGAGAGCGCGGATGCGGTAGCTTTCGATGCTATCAAGCTTGTGTTGCTTTGATGGAAGGCGTTCAAAATACTGACGCTGCCGAAAGATCGTTGCATCACTATACCAGCCCACAATCCTGCGACCTCCTTCATCAGGATGGGTAGCTGTCCAGATGAGATCGATCCCGCTCAGGTAAACATCGCCACCGCCCCAGTTCTCGATACGGATCTGGCGATCCGTTTCCCCACGGATCGACTCCACATGCCCATAAACGTAGCCATCTGAACAGGGCAGAAAGTTGCAGACCTCGTGCCCTGTTTTGTTCTCGCGTACATAACGCCCCCCGCCAACAATATTGTCAGGTTTGCGCGTCAGCCCCCGGTATCGGCTCATCCAGCCAATGTTGCAGAACACCATGCGTGCCAACGGTCAGCTCTCCAACAGTGCCTGCGGTCCGTACCGAAGCAGTTTTCACGCTAGTTTGAGCACAGTGGGGGCCGACGGTAAACACCAAACTGTGCTATTTGCCCTTTCTGCGGCAAACGGGGATGTCGCGGGCTGCAACATCCCCTGAGGGCCTCACGCCGCTGCCGTGGCCACACCATCCAGACGAACGCTGACCATGGTCACGCCGTTTCCAGCTGCAGTTGTCGCGATGCCAACGGGAAACAGCCCGACACCTGGTAGGACAATTTCCTTGGCCGTATCCTCCCATGCCACCTGATCGCCCTGAGCGATTACCGTGGCAGGTGCCTTGGGCATGTCGTATACGCCTGTGACCGCAATTTCCACGTCGTCGCCTTGCAGGGCGTCGCTGGTCGCAATGCCAAACAGCCGGCCAATCAGAAGGCCCTGACTGGCTGTGATGCCGCCAACCGGCGCGACGACGGTGATGATGTTGCCGGGTTGGATAAAGGTTTTCATGGATCAAACTCCTTTGCTGGATTGAATTCGGACGACCGAGATTCGGCTTGTGCTGGCGATCCGGCGTTCCAGATCGCCCAGCGCATTGGCCATTTCGGTGTCCGTGGCGTAGGTGATGCGCTTGCCGTCATATTCGACCGTGCGCACCCCTTGGAAGCGGGCTGCCATCAGAGCATCCCGCCATTGGGTGAGTTGTGCGGTATCGGCCATCGTTATGCGCCTGCGTTCGCAAACCAGCCCCGGTGATCGATGAAGCCCGCTCCAAAATCGAGGATGACGCGGATTTCCACGCCGTCCACGTCCCAGCCGGATTTACTTTCGACCTGCGGGCCTTCTCCTCCGGCCAGATACGCGAACTCGAGGCCGTCGATCTCGGATGGATCGGTCGCATCACATACGCATGTGTGAGCGGTTCCTCCGGCGCTGCGTATTTCTTTGGCAACGACCTCCAGTTTTGTCGCTGTTCGCCCTGCCAGAAGGACCGGCCCGTCTTGTGCAAATCTGTGAGCCAAGGCACTCCCGACGCCCTTTGAGGCGCCTACTCCGAAAATCATTGTAAGTCCGTGATCCGACATTTGTTGCTCCCCCTTGCTCCAGAGAATGTGGGGTGGTTGTGAGGCAGATGCAAGCGCATGTGCTCTTGCAAGTGGAAATTGAGTGTGTCAGCGTTGAAGTAACAAGGAGACGGTACTGATGAAGTCGAATGCGGTTTTGGTGCTTGGGTTTGGATTGCTTGTCATCGTTCCGGTATGGCTGGCAGGGCACCTGGCGCAGGTTGCCGGGGAAGGGAGCGCTGGGGCCGGGGTTCATCTGCGCGTTCTAACTCTGGATAGTCACGTTGACATTCCGCCGACCTATACGCTGAGCCCGGAGGTTGATCCGGGACGCTGGAGCCAGTTGCAGGTTGATCTACCCAAAATGGAAGAAGGAGGTCTGGACGCAGCATTTTTCATTGTCTACGTGGGACAGACGGAACGTGGACCTGAGAATTACGCCCGTGCCAAGGCCGACGCCCTTATCAAATTTGATGCCATCCGGGCGATGACGGATGTGCTGTACCCTGACAGAATAGGACTAGCGACAAGCCCTGATGAGGTTATTTCCATACATGGCAGCGGGCGCAAGGTGGCGATGATCGGCATTGAAAACGGCTATGTGATCGGCCGCGATATTGCCCTTCTCACTGACTATTATGAACGCGGCGCGCGCTACATGACGCTGGCCCATGCCGGGCACAATGATATTGCAGATAGTTCCGTGCCGCGCCCTGACCTGGGCGATGAGACGGTGGAGCATGGTGGCCTGAGTGCCTTTGGCCGTGATGTCGTGGCGGAGATGAACCGGCTTGGTATGATGGTCGATATTTCCCATATCTCTCACGATGCCATGATGCAGGCTGTTGCTCTTTCCGTGGCGCCGGTCATTGCGTCGCACTCTTCAGCCCATGCCCTGGCAGGCCATCCGCGCAATCTTACGGACGATCAGATGCGTGCTCTTGCCGCCAAGGGGGGGGTGGCGCAGATTGTGGCATTTTCCACCTATGTGAAGGCAGACCCTGCACGCACTACCGCCGCCCGTGCGCTTCGCGACAGAATTGCGCAGCAGCAAGGTGCTGGGCGCTTTAGTTATCTGGTGCACGGAAAACTGCCTGCCTTCACAGAAGGGATGGCGGAGATCAACCGGCTTTACCCACGGGCGACCCTGGCGGAATTTGTTGACCATATTGACTATGCTGTTGGCGTGATGGGGCTGGAGGGAGTGGGGATCAGTTCTGACTTTGATGGCGGGGGTGGTGTGGTCGGTTGGGATGATGCGTCTGAGACAGGTAATGTTACGGGTGAGCTTCTGCGCAGGGGATATTCCGAAGAGGATATTGTGAAACTGTGGGGTGGCAACCTTTTGCGCGTGTGGCGTGATGTGGACGTCGTGGCGGAACAGTTGCAGCGCGAGGGCGGTGCGGGTTAGTCATTGTGCGCGGTGCGGTGGCGTGGCTCGTCAATGAAGAAAGCCACCATGGCCAGGGCAATGCACATGAAGGCAATGGCGCACCAGAAGACGGCCGTATAAGACCACCAGATGGCGACAATCCCGCCCATCAGGGGGCCGAGGCCCATCATCAGTGAATTGCCGGCGTTGGAGATGGCAATTCGCATGGGCAGGTCCTGGCGTGCACCAAACTCAAGCACCATGTTCTGTGATGAAATCTGGAAGCCGCCAAGACCAGCCCCCAGACCGGCGAATACCAGCGCCAGAATGTAGATGTCTGCGCCAAAGAAAAGCAGGAGTGTTGAGAATATCCAGGTGAGGAGTGATGCCATAAAGACAAAACGATTGCCAAACCTGTCGGCAAAGGCTCCCCAGACAAGGTTTGTCGCCGTCTGGCAGAGCAGAAAAGCCAGAGAGAGAATGCCGAGATTGGTTCCACTAAGGCCGACTGTCTGGCCCGCATACAGAATGTAAAATGGCACTGCAATGGTTGCCAGGGCACCAAGGGAGCGTGCAAGGAAGAACTTCATGAACGCCGGGTCTGAGCGCATGAGGGCCGGGAGTTCTTTAACCCTGCTCGCAAAACCTGCCCGGGCTCTGACTTCGGGTGGTTCAGGTTCGCGGATGAGTGCAAGCAGTCCAAGGCCAATGCTCGTCAGGACAAAAGCAGTGAGGAACGTCGCTGAATATCCGTTTCCCAGCGCATTGGTCTCAATGAAGTATTTTCCACCCCAGTAGGCCACAGCAGAAGCTGTGATGCCTGCCAGGAAATTGCGCAGGCCCGTGAGGCGCCCCCGCAGCCGCAAGGGGATGACCTTTGACATCATGTAGTTGAAAATAACCGCCTGCATGCCGTTGAAAAAACCGAACAGGCCCAGGAATATGCAGGCTGCAATCAGCGCTGCGTCGCCCTCCAGAAAGATGCCCGCGAGAGCCAGCCCGAGCACCTGCAGGCGCATTAAGATGCCGACCACAAAGCCGATGGGAATGACTTTTTTTCGGTGTTCGATCAACGTTGCGCCAAAGATGGAGGAGCTTGCGGCACCGAAATGCTGGGCGGCCAGTGCCAGGCCCACGGCCAGTTCTGACCCTGATAGCAAGAATATGAAGGCAGGGAGAAAAGTAGGGGCGTGGATCAGCCTAAACCCTGTTTGTCCCAACATGCCATGTGCGAGGTTGGCCGCGTAGTTGCGCGGCAGGTTTTGCCATATCTGTTCCTCATAGGCCTTCTCGGCCTCCTCAAGGGTGCTTTTTGTCTCTGCCATAGAAAGGAATTTTTCCACCCTGCGCGGGACGCGGTAGCGGTTTTTCAAAAAAAGAGGTTGCGTTTGGCTGTATTATAGGCGGCAAGCCGGAAAAGCGGAAACCGTGTGATCCCAGCGTGCCTGCAACGGGGATGCGTTGGCGGCGATGCCACATGACCCGGTTGGCCGATTGGTCTGAAAAATGTGAGGTTTGTTTGCTAAACAGGTGTTCACATTCCAGGAGAGCCGCCTATGATGTCGGCCAAATGCGAGCCTTTTCTGGCTTGCTGATGCATCACAACCATGGCTCCCATACATGCGGGGGCCAACCTATCTCAGGAATATCCCAACGGAGGACGCCATGAAAGATACAACGAAGTTCTACATTAACGGCAAGTGGGTTGCCCCAACGACACCGAAGACGCTTGATGTTATCAATCCAGCGACGGAAGAGGCGTTTGCAACGATCTCCATGGGCAGCGCAGCCGATGTTGATAAGGCAGTCGCAGCGGCAAAAGTTGCGTTCCCGGCTTTCTCCCGGACCACCCGTGAAGAGCGGATGGCGTTGATCGTGAAGATCATGGAAGTGTACAAGAGCCGCTACGAGGAGATTGCTG
>CAZNLO010000089.1:0-10475 GCA_964573935.1 uncultured Parvibaculum sp.
GCTTCGTGCTCCCGGAAGCGCAACAGGCCGCAAAAATTTCCCGGACCATCGCACACTGGCTTGAAACGGGAGAGGAACTGAAAGGCACCGGGCGCGCTATTCGGGCGGGCGATGTGTTGATCCTGGTGCGTCGTCGCAATCTCTTTGTGGAAGAAATGATCCGCGCGTTGAAACAACGCGGCGTGCCGGTGGCGGGCACCGACAGGATGATATTGACCGACCAGATCGCGGTGATGGACCTGATGGCGATGGGCGCCTTTGCCCTGCTTCCCGAGGATGATCTCACCCTGGCAACTGTCCTGAAAAGCCCGCTGGTTGGCATGGACGAGACCACTTTGTTTGAGCTGGCCCACAACCGACAAGCCAGCCTGTGGGCGGAACTGTGTGCCGGGGCCCAGACGGATAAAGAGCTTGAACAGATACAGCAGTTTTTGAACACAATACGCGCCCGGGCGGATCGCCAGCGGCCATACGAGTTTTTTGCGGAGCTTCTGATCCGCGACGCAGGACGGAAAAAACTGCGCGCCAGACTGGGGGCGGATGTGGATGACCCGGTTGATGAGTTTCTGTCGCTTGCGCTCACCTATGAGCGCACGCATACGCCCTCCCTCCAGGGGTTTCTCCATTGGGTCCGGGTCGGGGAGGCGGTGGTGAAGCGCGAAATGGAGGAAGGGCGCGACGAGGTGCGGGTGATGACGGTGCACGGCTCCAAAGGACTGGAGGCGGAGATCGTTTTTCTGCCGGACACATGTGCGGTCCCGGGAGGAAAGCACGACCCGCGACTGTTTGTTGAGGGGCGGGGGGAGGAGGCGCTTGTTCTTTTTCCCGGACGCAAGGCGAACGATGATCTTGTGGCGGCAGCGGCGCGGACCGCCTCGCGCCAGGAAGCCATGGAGGAATATCGGCGGCTTCTCTATGTCGCCATGACCCGTGCCCGGGACAGGCTCTACATCGCAGGCTATGAGACGAAGACAAAACCCGATCCTCAATGCTGGTACAAAATGGTGGAACGCACACTTGTGCCGCTGGCAAGCGAGGCGACAGGCCTGAACGGAGAGCCGGTCTGGCGCATAGAAGGGGAGCAGAAGCGCAAAGTTGAGGCCCAAACACCCCAGGCACTAGCGACACACCTCAAAGGGGAGGAAGACCTGCCTGCATGGGGGGAGAGGCCACCGCCGCCCGAGCCAGCGCCGCCGCGCTCCCTTGCCCCTTCCTTGATGGGGGGAGAGGGGGAAGACCCGCCGGTTGCCTCTCCCTTGCGCGTTGGGGGACCGGATCGTTTCAGGCGTGGCCGTTTGATCCACCGCCTGTTGCAGAGCCTGCCCGACCTGGATGTCGACAAACGCCAGGCTGCGGCAAAGCGTTTTCTGGCAAAGCCTGGATGGGACCTGGGAGACGACGCGCAAGCTGAGATCGCACGTGCGGCCCTCGATGTTTTGGCAGATCCTCGCTTTGCAGATCTATTCGGGCTGGGCAGCCGGGCGGAAGTACCTCTGGTTGGGGAGATTGAATGGGCAGGGGAGCAGGTGTTTTTGAGCGCCCGGATCGACCGGCTTCTTGTCACCGATGAGGCGGTCTGGATTGTGGATTTCAAGACAAACCGTCCGGCACCCGCCACGCCGGAAGATGTGAGCCCTGCCTACCTTGCGCAACTGGCGGGCTACTGTGCTCTGCTTGCCACCCTCTTTCCTGACCGACCGATTCGTGCCGCCCTCCTGTGGACGGATGGCCCGAACCTCATGGAAATACCGCCGGGTTTGCTGGATAAGGGGCGTTAATCGCAAAAGAGATGCGCGTGCGTCCTTGACGCTACCCGGGACGCTCCCTAGATTTCCCTCAACGGTTTAGTCACGAGTACGCGCTGACAACAGCGCCCCTCGATCATTATCGACCGGCAATACGCTGCAATAGGGCGGGGTGTCGGCAGGAACAAAGAAAGGCGAGTATCATGGCCACATCAAAGGTAACGGACGCAAGTTTTGAGGCCGATGTGATCGATGCAAGCAAACCCGTGCTGGTGGACTTCTGGGCTGAATGGTGCGGCCCGTGTAAGCAGATCGGACCGGCTCTGGAAGAAATTGCAGGCGATCTGGGAGACCGGCTGACGATTGCAAAAATAAACATCGACGAGAACCCGAACGTGCCGACAAAATATGGCGTGCGCGGCATCCCGACCTTGATGCTTTTCAAGGATGGACAGGTTGCAGCCACCAAAGTCGGGGCCTTGCCTAAGGGTAAAATTAGAGAGTGGATTGAAAGCGAAATCTAGCGCTCACGTCTGCCAGGCTTGCAAAACCGGCGTCTGAATTTCAGGGGGTCGGTTTTTCTTTGCGATAAGGCAGGTGGAGGCGTCATGTTTTCGATATAATCCCCCGGTCAGCCCGGCTGCCAGATAAGGGGAGCCACCAAATGAGGGATGCGACATGAGTTTTGTAAATGTTTCCGGAATTGAAATCGGGAATGAGCGCCCCATTACCTTGATCGGCGGGATCAATGTCATTGAATCGCGCGATATGGCGCTATTGGCGGCAGAGACTTTTGTCGAGCAGGCCGGGGTGGCAGGCATGCCCCTTGTCTTCAAGGCCTCGTTCGATAAGGCCAACAGGTCTTCGGTGATCTCTTTTCGCGGCCCCGGTATTGATGAGGGGCTGAAAATTCTTCAGGAGATCAAGTCCACTTTCAAGGTGCCGGTAATTTCCGATGTGCACGAGATCGCGCAGGCCAAACCCGCAGCGGAAGTGTGCGACATTTTGCAGATACCGGCCTTTCTCGCCAGACAAACAGACCTTGTACGCGCCATCGCCGAAACGGGCGCTGCAATAAATGTAAAGAAGCCGCAGTTCCTGAGCCCGGAGCAGATTAAGAACATCGTTGATAAAATAAAGTCCTGCGGAAATGACAGAATTATGGTCTGCGAGAGGGGCGCTGCTTTCGGTTATGACAATCTGGTGGTGGACATGCTCGGGCTGGGGGTGATGAAGAAACAGAACGACAACATCCCCATCGTGTTCGATGTGACCCACGCGCTGCAACGGCGTGAGCCCGGCTCCAAAGTGTCCGGGGGCCGCCGCGCGCAGATTTATGATCTAGCGCGCGCTGGTGTTGCCACAGGGCTTGCAGCCCTGTTTCTCGAAGCCCACGCAGATCCCGATCAGGCAAAATGCGACGGACCAAGCGCTCTGCCCTTTGATGAGTTGGCGGGATTTCTAGCACAGGTGAAAGCGGTCGATGAGGTGATTAAGCCGATGCTGCACAGGCCAAACTAAAACCCCCTAGCTGTGATCACGCAGTATATGACCTGCAAGGTAGAGCGTGCCGCAGATGAGAATGCGCGGCGGGTCGCCTGTCTCAGCGTCCGCGTGGCCAACGGAGCGTCCAACGGCGGCCTCCAGACAACTCATCGGCGCTGCTTCAAGGCCGGCTGTCCCGGCCATTTCAGCCAGAAGGGCGGCGGGTGTTGCGGCATCTGCACCCGGAACTGTACTGGCACCCGGAACCGCAACCGCAACAGTGAAGACCTGACGCGCGAGCCCTCGAAAATTTGCAAAGAAACCGACAGCATCCTTGGTGTTCTGCATGGCGCAGATGAGGTAAAGCGGGCGGGGCAGTTTTTCATCAAAATCAGCCAGTGTTGCTGCCGCCACCTGCCCTCCCGATGGGTTGTGGCAGCCATCGAGCCACAGCTCAGCTTCCTGTCCGGCGGCATCCACAAGCGGGCCTGACTTCAGCCGCTGCATACGGGCGGGCCACTCGACGGACACCAGCCCGCGTGCAATGGCATCGTCAGATACCTGTAGTTCCCCCTTGAGGCGGCGAAGGGCGGCAATCGCCGCGCCCGCATTTTCCATTTGGTGTGCGCCAACTAGCGCAGGCAGCGGCAGATCGAGAAGACCGTCCGTGTCCTGATAGACCAGGCGGCCATGCTCCTCATATGCGTTCCAGTCCTGGCCGCCGACATAGAGCGGCGCAGACACGCGCGCCGCCTCATGCTCAATACGTGCAAAGGCTTCATCCTTTTGGGGCGAGATGACCGCGGGCACCTCGCGTTTCAAAATGCCCGCTTTTTCACCGGCGATCTCCCCCAGCGTTTCACCGAGAAAATGCTGATGGTCGTAGCCAATGTGAGTGACAATAGTGGCGGCGGGGGTATCGAGCATATTTGTGGCGTCATACCGTCCCCCAAGACCCACCTCAAGCAGCACGACATCTGCCGGTGTGCGCGAGAACGCAAGCAGCGCCGCCACAGTTGTGATTTCAAAGTAGGTGATAGGCTCTCCCCCGTTCACCTGCTCGCATTCTTCAAGAAGTGCGGTGAGGTCAGCCTCTGTAATAGGCGTGCCGCACAGCACTATGCGTTCGTGAAACCGCACCAGGTGGGGAGAGGAGTAGCGGTGAACCCGCAAACCTGCGGCCTCAAGGATAGATTGCAGAAAGGCGGAAACCGAGCCTTTTCCGTTTGTGCCGGCAATGTGGATGACCGGTGGCAGGTGTTGTTCGGGATGGCCGAACGCTGCCAGCAGACGCTGTGTCCGCCCCAGTGTCAGGTCAATGAGTTTTGGGTGAAGGAGGGTGAGGCGGTCAAGGATGGCGTCACTTTCCAGAGGTGTTCCTGGATTACCCGTCATTGTATCACTCACCTGGATGCCATCATTCAGCAGGCTGCGCCGTGACCACAGGCAACTGATGGCTCTGGGCGGCCCCACGCGGTTTGTGCATCATCAACCGGATGATCCGGCTCAGGGTTTCTTTGAGTTGATGGCGATGCACAACCATGTCGACCATGCCGTGCTCCAGCAGGAATTCCGAGCGCTGGAATTCGGCGGGGAGTTTTTCCCGGATGGTTTGTTCGATCACGCGCGGCCCGGAAAAACCAAGCAGGGCTTTGGGCTCGGCAATATGCACGTCACCCAGCATCGCATAAGACGCCATCACCCCCCCCGTAGTCGGATCGGTCAGAACCACAAGATAGGGCAGGCCTGCATCGCGCAACAGTTGCACCGCGACGGTGGTGCGGGACATCTGCATGAGAGACAGAATGCCCTCCTGCATACGCGCTCCGCCAGAGGCGGCGACGAGAACGAACGGGCATTTGCGCGCAAGGGCTTGCTCAATAGCCTTGATAATCGCCTCCCCGGCTGCCATGCCGAGAGAGCCCCCCATGAAAGAGAAGTCCTGTACGGCAATAACAACTTCGCAGCCGTCCATTTGGCCAAAGGCCCCGGTGACAGCATCATCGCGCCCGCTTTTGGCGCGCGCTTCCTTCAGCCGGTCCGTGTATTTTTTCTGGTCGCGAAACTTCAGCGGGTCATGGGGTACGGCTGGTACCGGGATCACTTCATATTTTCCCCGGTCAAAAAACATTTTCAGCCGCTCATCTGTGCCGAGCTTTACGTGGTGGTCGCAATTGGGGCAGATGTTCAAAGCTGCCAGAAGGTCCCGGTGGAAAACCATTTCCCCGCAGGCACCACATTTACGCCAGAGATTGTCAGGCGTATCGCGTTTCTTGAATACGTTCTGGATTTTGGGCCGAACGACATTCGTAATCCAGTTCATTTCTCTCTCCCAGAGTACACGCCAGCGGACAGCGATTTTACGAAATCTAGCACAGCAGGCACAAGATCAGCGGGTGCGGACCCGTTTTGATCGAGATTGTCCTTAATGCAATCAACAATTGCAGACCCCACGACCGCCCCGTCAGCATGACGCGCAATTGCGGCAACATTTTGAGGGGTTTTGAGGCCAAAACCAACCACGACCGGCAGGTCTGTGGCTGCTTTGATCCGCGCGACAGCTTTCGCCACGCCCGTTGTTTCAGCCGCTGCCGCCCCGGTAATGCCCTTGACGGCAACATAGTAAACAAAGCCGCTGGTATTTTTGAGGATGGTCGACAGGCGTTTCTCGTCTGTTGTCGGAGTTGCCAGCCGGATAAAATTAACACCTGCCTCAAGCGCCGGCAGGCAAAGCTCGGCGTCTTCTTCCGCAGGCAGGTCAACAATTATCAGACCGTCGACGCCCGCAGCTTTCGCTTCTGCGAGAAAAGCCTCAGGGCCAAAATGATGAACCGGATTATAATAGCCCATCAGAATGATCGGCGTGTCGTCATCTCCTTCGCGGAACTGGCGCACCAGCTCCAGCGTCCTGGCCATGGTTTGCCCGCTCTTGAGGGCGCGGCCATAGGACGCCTGGATCGGCGGGCCTTCCGCCATCGGGTCCGTAAAGGGCATGCCGATCTCAATCACGTCCGTTCCAGCGCCAGGCAACCCTTTGAGTATCGCAAGCGAGGTTTCCATGTCGGGGTCGCCCGCCGTCACGAAGGCCACAAAGGCGGCGCGTTCTTCTTTTTTCAAGGTGGCGAAGCGCCGGTCAATGCGGGTACTCATGTAAGCTCAATTCCCAGATAGCCAGCGACCGCAAACACATCCTTGTCGCCTCGGCCACACATGTTCATCACCAGCAAATGGTCGTGTGGCAGCTCCGGCGCAATTTTTAGAACATGCGCCAGTGCGTGTGCGGGTTCAAGCGCCGGGATAATCCCTTCCAGCTTTGTGCAAAGCTGAAACGCTTCCAGCGCCTCCGCATCGGTTGCATTGACATATTCCACACGGCCCAGCTCCTTCAGCCAGGCATGTTCCGGCCCGATGCCCGGATAGTCGAGGCCTGCGGAAATGGAATGGCCCTCTTCAATCTGTCCGTCTTCGTCTTGCAGCAGATACGTCCGGTTTCCGTGCAGCACGCCCGGTGACCCGCCTGCGAGTGAAGCGGAATGCTCGCGTGTATCCAGTCCAAGCCCGCCCGCCTCAACACCGATCATGTTGACACTTGTATCGTCCAGGAACGGGTGGAACAGCCCCATCGCGTTGGAGCCACCACCAATGCAGGCAACCAGCGTGTCCGGCAGGCGTCCTTCCCGTTCCATCATCTGTTCTTTTGTTTCCCGCCCAATGACGGACTGAAAATCGCGCACGAGTTGCGGATAGGGATGGGGGCCTGCAACCGTCCCGATAATGTAGAACGTGTCGTCCACGTTGGTGACCCAGTCGCGAAGGGCCTCGTTCATGGCATCTTTAAGCGTGCCCGCACCGGATGTGACGGGGATAACTTCCGCGCCCAGAAGCCGCATACGAAAGACGTTTGGGGCTTGGCGTTCAATATCCTTTGCGCCCATGTAAACAACGCAAGGCAGACCAAAGCGTGCTGCGACAGTTGCGGTGGCAACGCCGTGCTGCCCGGCACCTGTCTCGGCGATGATACGGGTCTTGCCCATGCGTCGCGCCAACTGGATCTGCCCCAGACAATTGTTGATCTTGTGGCTGCCTGTATGGTTCAGCTCATCGCGCTTGAAATAAACCTTGGCGCCACCGCAATGTGTTGTGAGCCGTTCTGCAAAATAGAGCGGGCTGGGGCGTCCGGTATAATGTTTGGCAAGATCATCCAGCTCCGCATAAAAAGCCGGGTCGTTCTGGGCATCGCCGTAGGCCTTCTCAAGATCGAGAATGAGCGGCATCAGTGTTTCAGCGACAAAGCGCCCGCCGAAAATACCAAAATGGCCGTTCTGGTCCGGTCCGCTCCGGAAGGAATTAAGGCTGGGATCAGACACGGGCTACCTCACTGCGCTTTGCGCGGCTTTAACAAAGGCACTGATAAGCGCCAAATTCTTTTTGCCCGGCGCGTCTTCGACACCGGAGGAAACATCCACCATCCGCGCGCCTGTTCGCGCAATGGCATGGGTCACATTATCAGGCCTCAGCCCGCCAGACAGCATCCAGGGGAGCCGTTGGCGGGTATTGGCAATCAAGGCCCAGTCAAATGACACCGCATTGCCACCGGGCAGCGCATTGGCCATAGATTTAGGCGGTTTGGCGTCAAACAGCAACAAATCCGCGACGTCTTCGTAACGTTGCGCGGACGTCACGTCAGCGGCGTCGGCGACCGCAATGACTTTCATAACCGGCAGGCCGCTGAGTGCTTTGATGGCGGCAATCCGGGCAGGCGTTTCGCTCCCGTGGCACTGAAGCATATCCGGCCTGACCTGCGATACCATTGCCTCAAGGAAGCTGTCATCCGCGTCCACAACGACGCCAACCGCGGAGACCCGGGAGGGCAGGCGCGCCCGAAGGTCTGCTGCTTGAGCGGGGGTTACATGCCGGGGGCTTTTCTCAAAGAACATAAAGCCAACGTGCGACGCCCCTGCTGCAACTGCCGCTGAAACAGTTTGGGGTGTTGAGAGGCCGCAAATCTTGACGGCGATGTCGGTTGCGCTGTTCATGGTTTTGAGGCGGCTACGATTTCCGCCTGTATGGCCTCAGCCGCATGTGCCGGGTGGTTGGCCTGTGTGATTGGCCGTCCGATCACCAGCACATCGGCTCCCTTTGCCAGGGCTTGCGCCGGGCCCATGACCCGTTTTTGATCGCCAATGGCGGCTCCTTTGGGCCGGATGCCCGGGACAATGAGCTTGAAGTCGGGGCCACAATCTGCCCGCAGTACATCAACTTCCAGCGGACTGCATACAATGCCGTCCAGCCCTGCTTCCTGGGCATTGCCTGCCAGCCGGCGCACCTGTTCAACCATTGAGCCGGAAACACCGGCAGCGCTAAGATCGTTCTCATCCAGACTGGTAAGGACCGTGACCCCCACCACGATGGGAGAGCGGCCAGGCCCCTCAAGGGAAGCCTGCTTGGCGGCTTTCATCATCGCGACACCGCCTGCGGTGTGAACGGTGAGGATCGTTGGGTGCAGTGGCGTGATGGCCCGAATGCCCCCGGCGACTGTATTGGGGATGTCGTGCAGTTTGAGGTCGAGAAAAAGCGGGATGCCGGTTTCTGCGACCGCGCGGTAGCCTGCCGGGCCGTTGGCATAGAAGAACTCCATACCTAGTTTCAGGCCACCCACCTTGCCGATCAGGGCCTGGGCAAGGGTGACCGCTTTGGTCACATAGGTGGTGTCCAGGGCGCAAAAGACCGGGTTTTTGAAGGCGGTAGGGGGCATGTAGAGCTCTCGAAAAAGGGGCTGGGGCAGGCCTTCATCGCGTTCAGACGAGCGGTCAGAAAATTATGGCTCCAGTTGAAGCAGGTTATATCAGGAGTGGGCGTGTCTGGAAATCACCGAGTAGGTACACCTGTTGAGGAGGCAGGAACCGGCAGATTTTGGGGCTTTTCGGAGACTTCCTCGCTCAACCGCTTGACATCGCGTCGGCCCTGACGGGCTTTGGCCCGTCCCCGTCCGGCCCGCGCCCACGATGATGCCCCTCCAATGAGAATACCTATAAACACGGCAAACAGAACCACCACAAAAAGCGGCATCTCAAGCGCCAGCGCCGGGTCTTGTGCATTGAAGGGATCGAGGCTGAACAGCACCTGATGCCGGTTGGCAATAGCAAGATAGAGCGTTGCCAGTGTCAGCGGGGGCAGCGTGAGCCAGGAAATGATTTTCATCACTCCCCCTTTTTAATCTGCGGCCTGGGCCGACGGCGCGGGTTGGGCCTCAGCCTGGGGCAGGCGGGCATTGATGACGTAATCCAAAATCTGGATGATCTGTTCGGGCGTCTGCGTCACCGCCATTGCTGCCGCATCCACTTCCTTGAGCGGGTGGGTGAGGCTCGGATCATGCAGCGTGATGAGCGACTTGCCCAGCGCGCTGGCGTAGCCAGCGTCAAAGGCCGCATTCCATTGTTTGTATTTGTCCCCAAAGCGCACCACCACAATGTCAGCGCTGGCGATCAGGGCCCGGGTGCGAACGGCATTGACCTTCGCGCCCTTATTGTCGGTCCAGAAGGGCTGGTCTTCGTGCCCCAGAATGCGCACGCCACACTCATCGCTTGAGGTGTGGTCGGTGACCGGGGCATGCAACGTCACCGGCAATCCCAACTCGCGAACGCCAGCGGCAATCCGCTCGCGCCAGTCTGTATGAATTTCTCCCGAAAGATAGACGGTCCATTCCCTGGTCGCGGCCATATCTGTCTCCTAGTTGGCGTTACTGTCTGACATGCCGCCATCTGGCGCAGTGCCCGTTGCGGGTGTGTCGGACGGCTCGGAATGATCCTCCTGGTTCAGGTGATCGCGGAGCTCCTTGCCGGTCTTGAAGAAGGGCACGAACTTCTCGGCAACCTGAACGGGCTGGCCGGTCCGTGGGTTGCGACCGACCCTGGCAGGGCGGCTTTTGACGGAAAACGCGCCAAAACCACGCAGTTCCACACGCTCGCCACGGGCAAGCGCCGCCCCGATCTCATCAAAGATCGTGGAGACGATCCGCTCCACATCGCGCTGATAAAGGTGCGGATTAGCCTGAGCGAGTTGTGCAACGAGTTCTGACTTAATCATGTTGAGACACTCCCGTTGCCGACCCTGTTCTTAACGTTGGCGGTCTTTGCTTCGTACAACCCGTGACGCAGACCTTGTGCCTGCCGCCAGTTGACCTGATTTATTGGGCTGCAGGTTGCCAAACACTGACCAGCCCGTCAAGCGTAAGTCCCTTTGTTG
>CAZNLO010000090.1:0-10014 GCA_964573935.1 uncultured Parvibaculum sp.
AGATCCAAATTCTATCTCAGCCTTGAAGATGATCTGATGCGGATATTCGGTACAGACCGGATGGATGGCATGTTGCAGAAGCTGGGGCTTGAGGACGGCGAGGCCATTATCCACCCCTGGATCAACAGGGCTCTTGCAAAGGCACAGCAGAAAGTCGAAGCACGCAATTTCGACATTCGTAAAAACCTGCTCAAGTTCGACAATGTGATGAACGACCAGCGCAAGGCTATCTTTGAGCAGCGCATTGACCTTATCCGCGCCGAAGATATTTCCGAAGATGTCAAAGACATGCGGCATCAGTACATTGATGACCTGGTCACAAATCACGTCCCGGAGAAAGCCTACGCTGAGCAGTGGGACACGAAAGGCCTGAAAGAACAGATCACACGCGTATGCAACCTCGACCTCCCCGTCGACGAATGGGCCGAGGAAGAAGGCATTGCCAACGAAGAAATTTTGGAACGCATTCATCAGGCCACAGATGTCGCCATCGCCAGGAAAGTGGCTGAGGTTGGCTCAGATGCCTTTCGCCGGGTCGAAAAAGCTGTCCTGTTGCAAACCATCGACCAGCGCTGGCGCGACCATCTGCAAATGCTCGACCACCTGCGCCAGTCCGTAGGCTTGCGCGGCTACGCCCAGCGCGATCCCCTGAACGAGTACAAGACAGAAGCCTTCTCGCTTTTTGAAAGTCTGCTTTCAAAGTTGCGCGAAGATGTAACCAGACAGTTGATGCACATTCAGTTCGCGGTCGAACCGCCTGCCCTGGAAGAACAGCGCCTCCCTGAAATGCAGGCCCATCATATCGACCCGCTAACCGGGCGCGACGAGATGGCGGCAGACGGCGGCCTTGCTTTGGCCGAACGCCCTCGCACTGTACGCAACCGCCCGCCTGAGGTTGCGATGGACCCGAACGATCCTTCAACCTGGGGCAAGATTGCCCGCAACGCGCCCTGCCCCTGTGGTTCGGGCAAAAAATACAAGCACTGCCACGGCACGTTGGCATAAAATTACGGGCCGTGAAGATGCGCGACGGATGAGCACATTCATCCCGGTGCTTTTGCTTCTTCATCCTCCTGGCGCTTTGCTTCGTCACCTAACGCCCGGCCCGCAAGATAATAGTGATAGGCACCCCACAGACTGATAACACTTGTCAGCAGCAGCGCGTAGCGAAGCGATTCAATCCCATATGTCGGCTCCAGCACATCACTTAAAATACCGACCAGTTGGGGACCAAACCCCAGCCCGATAATGTTCAGTATGAACAGCATGATCGAGGAAACAGTTGTGCGCATGTGAAGCGGCGCGCGGCTCTGGATAAGAGCAAAACTCGGCCCCAGATAAAACGCCCCCAGGATCGTCACCGGCACATAGACCCAAAGCGCAATTTCCTTATCGACCAGAAAGAAAATCGCAATCAAAGGCGCGCCGACAACCTTCGCCCAGGCAACGATCCACGAACCCCAGCGAACATCTTTTGCACTCAGTATATCCGCAAGCTTTCCACCCAGAATGGCCCCCATTGCCCCAAAGATACCCACCGTCAAAGCCAGAAACACCCCGGTCTCTTCATAGCTCATCTGGAAACTGCGCATGAAAAAGGAAAAACCCCACACCGCCGCCCCATAACCGACAAACGAAATGAGCGTCACCCCCACGATCGTGTGAAACGATGCCTTGTCATTCCAGATATGGCGAAACCGGGCGCCGATTTGAGCAGAAACTTCGCTCCAGTCAGCAGGTTTTTCTTCCGGCGGGGGTTTGCCTTCCGAAAATCCCCTTGGCGGTTCAACCAGGGTAAACCGCACCAACAACGCGACGAGAAGCCCCGGCAGCCCCACCAGCAGAAAGGCAAACCGCCAGCCATATTGACTGACCACGTAAGCCCCGACGGCAAAAGCAATCATCGTCCCCAGATAGATCCCCAGCGCATAAATTGCCAGCGCGCCGTTTCGCTCTTCGGGTGGGTATAAATCAGCGATCATCGAATGAGAGGGCGGGCTGGAGCCCGCTTCCCCAATGCCGACACCAATACGCGCCAGCGCCAATGTGCCAAAGCCCGTTACAAACGCACACGCCGCCGTCATCAGGCTCCACAC
The DNA here is from genome assembly GCA_964573935.1 of uncultured Parvibaculum sp. GTDB lineage: Bacteria > Pseudomonadota > Alphaproteobacteria > Parvibaculales > Parvibaculaceae > Mf105b01. The sequence continues at coordinate 2,097 of CAZNLO010000090.1, forward strand.
ACCGATCGCGATCGCAATGATGTTGCGTCGACTGGACCTATCAGCAAGATAGGCAATAGGCATACCAAGCGTTGCGTAAAAAATGGCAAAGGCTATGCCGGATAGAAAGCCCAACTGCCAGTCCGCCAGAAGAAACTCTTCCTTGATCGCCGGCAGCACCACCCCCATGATCTGCCGGTCGACATAGCTTGAAATGTAGGCAAGCAGCAAAACACCCAACGTATAGCGCCGGTATTTCTTTGTCATGGTGAAGCCACCATGACCGGTGATGATTTCCCCCGTCCCCTTCGCACCCGTTTCAGCTGACATGTTTCCCCCGAGATCAATGTGTTTTCTGCATCCAGCCTAGCGGGGTCGGAGGTCGACAGCAAATGAAAGGATGAGACCCACCAGAGGTTGCACACGCGCATGCCTCACCGGCATAGTGATCCCGTCAAAAAAACAGGGAGACAAAATGACCACCCCCGAAACCTTCAAAGTCGCAATAGACCAGCCCATCATCAACGCCATTCTGGCAAAGGTACGAGCCTATGAGTGGCACGAGATGCCAGAGATTGATGCCGGGGGAGACCGCTGGGCCTATGGCACCGACATGGCTTACATGAAAGAGCTGTGCACCTACTGGACCCATTCATTTGACTGGCGGGCGACCGAAAAGAAGCTGAATGCCCACCCCCAGTTCAAGGCGACAGTGGAGGGTCAGGAGATACATTTCTATCATGTTGAAGGCTCAGGCAGCTCCCCCCAGCCCATCATCCTCACCCACGGATGGCCCGGGTCGGTCTATGAATTTTTGGACATCATCGACCTCCTCGCCCATCCGCAAAACCATGGCGGTAAGGCCGAGGACGGACTTACTCTCATCATCCCCTCGCTTCCGGGTTACGGTTTTTCGGGAAAACCGAAAAAACCCCTGGGGCCAAAACGAACAGCTCACCTGTGGGATAAGTTGATGCGCGACACTCTGGGGTACGACACCTACATCGCCCAGGGCGGCGACTGGGGCTCGGTCGTATCGGGGTTCCTGGCCTGCAATCACGGGCTGAATGTTGACGGTGGCTGCAAGGCGGTCCATCTCAACATGTGGGGTGCCCGCCCCGGCGGCGTCACCCCCCAAACACCCGAGGAACAAGCCTGGGGTCAGGCGGCAGCATTCAATTTTGAAATGGAGGGAGCCTACCTGCGCCTGCAAATGACCAAGCCCCAATCCCTCTCCTACGCCATGATGGACAGCCCCGTGGGCATCGCCGCATGGATAATCGAAAAGTTCAACAGTTGGACAGACACCTGCGGCCCGGATGGCTCTGAACATATTGAGAATGCCTATACAAAAGATCAGTTGCTTGCCAACATTATGATCTATCTGGTGACAGCCAGCTTCAACACCTCCACCTGGTTCTACCGTGGCATGTTCGAGGAAGGCGGAACGGACATGGCACCGGGCACCCGGGTCGAAGTCCCCACCGCTATTGCCTGCTTCCCCAAGGAGTTCATCCCTTTCCCGCCCCGCACCATGGTTGAGAAGGGGTACAATGTCGCGCGCTGGACTGAGTTCGACAGAGGTGGACATTTTGCAGCCCTTGAAACCGGGTCACACTTTGCTGACGACGTCATCGCTTTCGCAGCCCAGGTGAAAGGATAGCTTTCATGGCACGCGCAACCATTCCCGCCGATCCATTCAAAATTCATGTGCCCGGTCATGAAATAGCAGACCTGAAACACCGCCTTGAACAAACCCGGTTTCCCAATGAACCCGACGGCAACCAGAACTGGGAGTACGGCACCAACCTGTCCTACATGGAAAGGCTTATCTCCTACTGGCGGGACGATTTTGACTGGCGGCGTCAGGAAGCTTGGCTGAATTCGTTCCCACAATTCAAGACCACCCTCACCGATGTCCATGACCAGGACCACGAGATACACTTCGTCTATGAAAAAGGGTCCGGCCCCAACCCGACACCGCTCATCATGACCCACGGCTGGCCATCCACCTTTCGCGAATTTCTGGATGTCGTTGATCGGCTGGCGCACCCGGAAAATTATGGCAAAAGCGGCCCCGCCTTCGATGTCATCATCCCCTCTCTCATTGGCTACGGCTTTTCCTCCCTGCCCCGCCAGCCCATCGGCCCCGCAGCAATAGCCGATCTCTGGCACGACCTGATGACCAAGGTTCTGGGCTATGACACCTACCTGGCACAGGCGGGCGACTGGGGGAGCTTCGTAACATCGCGCCTTGCCCTGCAACATGGTGATGCGCTACGCGCCATCCATCTCACCATGCTGCCCCTGCGTCCCGATATCCGGCACCAGAGCCAGCCCGCTGTGACAGAAGAGGAGGCCGTATGGATCAAAAAAATGAAAACATGGTGGGCGGGGGAAGAAGGTTACCGCTCCATCCAGTCGACCAAACCCATGACCCTGGCTTTCGGCCTGATGGATTCCCCCGCAGGGCTGGCGGGCTGGCTTGCAGATAAGTATTACCGTCTTGGCGACACCGACAAAACCCACACGTGGGAAGGGATGGAGGCGCGTTTCCCCATGGATACCCTGCTGACCCAACTCTCAATCTACTGGTACACCGGCACCATCAACTCAGCAAACACCCTCTACAAGGCAGGTCCGGCGGAAGGCAGCGCTCTGTTGCGCCCTGGAGAACGCGTGAGCGTTCCCACCTTCTATTCAGAATACCCAATGGATGGTTTGCCGGTGACGCCACGCTCATGGGCGATGCGCAGCTACAATATCAAAGCCTTCAACAACATGAAAAAGGGAGGGCATTTCGCGGCGATGGAAGAACCCGAACTGTTTTCCGACGATGTCCGCCGGGCATTTTCAACAATTCTCTAGCCCGCCGGTCATCCCTCGGGAACACCCGATCCAATGTCAATCCACTCGCCCGCCTCAGGCAGAGAGAAGCGTGACGTTGTCTCCCCATAAGTCACCTCTTCAAGAATGACCTGATGGGTCAGCACTCTGAAGCCCTTTCCATCCGGGTCTGCCAACGGGAGGGAAATACTCTCAAAAAGACACTCCCGCCCAACGGCGGAGCGCGCCAGCATTGTTAGAAAGCGACAGCAGGAGCGACTGAGAATGTCTTCCAGACTGTCGAAGTAAAAAACCCGGGCCTCGGCATCCATCCGTTTTCCCAGTGCCTGGCCTGTCATTTCTTCGCCGTAGAAGTCACAAATAGCCGTTCCAGCAAAGCGAAGTCGAAAACCGGTTTCTCCACCCCGTTCAACAATTGTGCACCAGGGCATTAACTTAGGCACAGCAATAGGGTCCCATAGCCGACTGCTGGGCATCTGCCCATTGTTAAGGCTCAGCCAGTAGGAAAAAATCTCGCGCGTGCTTTCATGGCGAAAACGGTGGGTGACATCTCCCGTCATCTGCGTGATCTGCGAGGCAGTCAATTGCAATAAACTCCAGAACAGATCTCCAGACCAGGCGGCATTGGGCGGAGTTCATAGAGCGGGCTGGTGCGCGTATCGCCACCGCACCGTCATCCAATTCTATACCTACAAAGGTTTAGTCTTTCTTGATGAGGAGCCGGTTACCCCAAGGAAAACGGCCCATCAAGCCTCATGCAACGCCGGCCCGGCCGATCTGCATGAATTTTTCCTGCCGCAATCGGCGAATTGTCGTGCCGTCAAAACCAGACAAATCACGCAATTCCTGTTCAATCGCGTCACCCGCCTCGCGTATCATTTGCGCCCGTTCCCGGTGCGCCCCTCCAACCGGCTCGGGAATAATGCGCTCAATGACCCCAAGCTCCAGCAGGCTCTGCGCTGTCACTTTCATGGCAGCAGCAGCATCTTTTGCCTTGTCAGAATTGCGCCACAGGATCGAAGCCGAGGCCTCGGGAGAGGCAACCGTGTAAATCGAATGCTCCAGCATCAACACCTTGTTGGCGCTTGCAATAGCCAATGCACCCCCCGACCCCCCTTCGCCAATAACGAGCGAAACAAAGGGCACCCTAATATCAAGAGACTTGTCGATGGAACGCGCAATGGCTTCAGCCTGCCCCCGCTCTTCGCCTTCCCGCCCTGGAAAAGCGCCCGCCGTGTCAATCAACGTGACAACCGGCATGTTGAAACGGTCCGCAAGAGTCATCAGCCGAACGGCTTTACGGTACCCTTCAGGTTGCGCCATACCAAAATTATGCTTCATCCGGGTCTCCACGTCGGAACCCTTCTCGTGACCCAAAATCACGACAGAGCGTCCGCGAAAACGCCCGAACCCGCCAACAATGGCGTGGTCTTCGCCAAAAACCCGGTCTCCTGCCAGCGGCGTGAAATCTTCCACAAGTCCCTCAATATAGTCGAGACAGTGCGGGCGGTTGGGATGCCGGGCAACCTGGGTTTTTTGCCACGTATCAAGACCGGCATACATGCTCACAAGGAGTTGCGAGGCTTTCGCCTCAAGCTTCACCACCTCATCGGAAATGCCCGCTGAAGGGTCTGCCTGCGCCAGACGCCTTAGCTCCTGGACCCGTCCCTCAAGCTCTGCAAGAGGTTTCTCAAATTCAAGATAAGTATGCATAGGTTCTCGATCAACTCAGCCTAACATGTCGCCCAATCGCATCGCTCCCGCAACCCTTCCAGGTCAAAAGAGCCGTCTGGCGGCGGACACTGGCCCGCCCTCTACCGCTTGTCAATAGTGCGACACATAGGCGGTTAACAGTGGCATAAATGAGGCGAAATCCGGTCCCTGCCTTCAAAAAAACTCCCCCACCCTATCCCCGACCTCGAAGCGGGTGACGGGTTTCCACCAGCTCTCTCAACCGCGCCTCAAGAACATGCGTGTAAATTTGTGTTGTTGAAATGTCGGCATGTCCAAGCAGTTGCTGCACTGCTCTGAGATCGGCACCGTTTGCCAGCAGATGGCTCGCAAATGCATGCCGCAATGTATGGGGGGAGAGCCCGTCTGCATCTATTTCGGCCTGACCTGCCAGCTCCTTCAACAATTGCGCGAACCGATGCCGGGTCAAATACCCCGACCGCCCCCGCGAGGGAAACAGCCAGGGGCCTGCCTGTTTACCTAGTATCTGCTCGCGACACTCAATATAAATACAAAGGGCTGCCAGAGCCGGTTTACTCAGCGGTACCATGCGTTCGCGTGCACCTTTGCCGCGCACAATAATCATGCTCTCTGCCTGCGCAACAGCCGTCAGCGGTAGGCTAACCAGCTCACTGACCCTCAATCCCGTCGCGTACAGGACCTCCATAAGACACACCGCACGCGCACGACGGTAGGCCTGCTTGGAGGTCTGTCTGACGGGATCGCTCATCTCGCCCCCATACCGATGTGCGGCCTGCAACAGCCGCTCGACATCCTCGGCGCTGATGGTTTTGGGGAGCAGGCGGGCAAGCCGTGGCCGTTCAATGACACTACACGGGTCATCGTCACGAATATTGTCGTTCATCAAAAAAAGACCAAACTGCCGGATGGCAGACAGACGCCGTGCCGCCGTGCTTGCGGCAAGACCATTTGCTTCCATAAGAGCAAGATAGGCCTTCACATCACCGCTGTTAAACCGGGCAAAGACCTGGTCGCGCCGCGCCAGAAACATTCCAAAGTCGTTAAGGTCACTCGCATAAGCCTCAAGCGTGTTTTGTGCAGCCCCACGTTCCGCGCTCAGCATTTCAAGAAAAGCCTCCAGACGAAACCCATCGTCAGGCACGGCACTGGAACAGGCCTTACCACGCCGCCCGGTCACCTCAACCTCCTCTGCGCATGCGCGCCATAAGAGCTTCCACGCTGAGACGCCTCGCATCGCGTTCAAGACCAACCCGCCCCAGCGCTGCAACAATCTCACCCAGAGATTGCGGGTGCGTGCCCGCAGGGCCTGCCTCCTTAAGCACCGCCAACGCAAGCAAAACAGTTTCACCCCTCCGCCCATCCTGGCTCGCGCGCTCCAGTTGCCGCATCATGGCAAGCGGTGGCGCGCGTCCGCCGGGAAGTTCATCCACATCCAGCAACGCGCCCCAGACCGCCTGGGGCATTTGTACGCCAAGCCCTTCCATCAGGAAAATTTCAAGGGCGGCAAAGTCACGCGCCCCCCCCCCCGCAGCCAGATCATCGAGAGCCCCTTGCATCACGGATGGAATAGCTGTGCTGCTCTGCGGCGGAGAAACACCGGCAAGCGTGCCAACCGCAAACTGCGACTGAACAACAAACGAACCAGGGTCAATGAGCGTCAAAAGAGCACGCAACTCACGGGTCTGACGCACAGGCCCGCCCTGCCTCTCCAGCATGGAAAGCCACATCCCCGCCCGCACCCGGTCCCCCAGTTCAATAAAGGCCCGAACCGCCAATGGCGCAAAGGCCTTCAAAGCAGGCGAGGGCGGAACGGTTGCCAGCGCGCCTCTGTGAGCAATCAGAGTTGCCCTGTAAGCCGGACCACCCACCTCCCGAAGAAACAGCGCGGCCAGCAGATCAGCCCGGGCGCCGGGCACACGTTCGTCCAGAACCGCCTGATGGAAAATCGCCCGCCGCCGGAACGGCGAGACAGGTTCCCGGCCGACAAGAACCCCGTCCACGTCCTCGCCCGTATAGGGAACGGAAAGATAGGCAGCCGCCATTTCATCGCCGGAAATCAGGCCAAGAGCGGCAGCACGTTCAGCCGCTGCTACCCGAATTTCAGGATCAAACCGCCCATCATCCGCAACCAATACAAGAACACCGGGACCAAGGCGGGAAACGCCCCCCTCCGGCAGTTCACGTTTAGCCAGGAGCAGCATCTGCAAGGTCAGGGCATCCAGCACCGCCGGGACCGGAGCATCAAGGTTGAGCCCATCCGTTGCAGCCGCCGCCAGCGAGAGAAAATAAGGATCACCCAACCCCAACTCGCGCGCCAGATCCGCCGTGAGATTAGCAGCACCCGTCTGCCCCCCCAGAACCTGGCAGAATATGGAAAGCCTGGTGGCAAAGGCGGAAAGTTCATCAACCGAAAGGTCCCCTCCCACCGGGAGCATCGCCAGCATTCCGCAGGCCAGTGCATTTTCTCCTGCACCAAGGCCGGCTTTGGCAAACTCCGCCGCCGCCGCAGGACTTGGCCGCGCGCCTCCCGCCTGCGCCATAAGCTGGACAACCTCCGCACTTCGCCCTGCCGCATTAAGTTGCCCCAGACGGAGCGCCAACAGCGAAACACCACTGTTAACCCCCTGAGGGGCGCGCGCAGCCGTCAGCAAAAACCGCCGTGCCAGATCACTCATAAAGGCTGATTGAACCGGGCCGGGTACCTGACTGAGGGTCCTCTCAACAAGTTTCCGTCCGGTACCCGCCCACATGCCGGCACCAAGTCCCCCAGTGGCCTCATCCAGCAGACCCACACTCGCCTCATCAAGCTGGCCGAGCGTGCCCATTGCAACACCGCTCCCTGCCTCGCCGGGGCGCGCGCCAATATCGCGTACACGGAGCTGATCCGCAGCCGTTGCACCGGGTCCCGCCGGAAACAGCATCATCTGTTTATCTGCCTCAACAGGACTGCGTGTGTCCGGTCCGATATCGGTATCTATACCGGGAGGTAGAAGCCGGATCGGCCCGCGTTGCGGGGCTGGAGATGGAACTAAGGCCAAAGCTGGCTCCGGCGCTGCCGCACGCGTGGTCGCTGACGCGCCATCCTGATCGAAAGGCCAATCCCTGACGTTCGGCTCAAAGGGCCATTCGGATGCGGGTTCAGGCGCCGGAACGAATTCCTCCGCCCGAAGGTCAGCGCCACTCAGCATCACGAAAAAAACCGCCACAAGGCAGGCACCGGCTGGAGAAGGCAAATGTCTAACGGGGAAAAGTGTCATTGGAGATGGTTTTTTCGATCGGCGCGCATTGCGACTCAACAGCCTGCGCTAGATAAACAATGCCCACGAACCCGGCAGTGCCCAAAATCGGCACCACCATCATTCCCCGAACAAAACTTTTC
>CAZNLO010000091.1:0-9983 GCA_964573935.1 uncultured Parvibaculum sp.
ATGGTTTGGAGGGCTGGGCCGTCCCAACAATACAGGGACCAAGGTTTTCTCGATTTCGGGGCACGTGAACAATCCGTGTAACGTCGAAGAGGAAATGGGCATTCCCTTGCGCGAGCTTATCGATAGGCATTGTGGTGGTGTGCGTGGCGGCTGGGATAACCTGCTTGCCATTATCCCGGGTGGCTCATCTGTTCCGCTTCTGCCCAAGAGTATTTGCGACACGGTGCTGATGGACTTTGACAGTCTGAAAGAAGTGCAGTCGGGCCTCGGCACAGCGGCGGTGATCGTCATGGACAAGTCCACCGATGTCATCAAGGCAATCGCCAGACTGTCTGCCTTTTACACCCACGAGAGTTGTGGCCAGTGCACGCCGTGCCGGGAGGGGACGGGCTGGATGTGGCGCATCATGGAACGTCTTGTCACAGGCGAGGCGGAACCGGAAGAAATTGAGATGTTGCTGGACGTTTCCAAGCGCGTGGAGGGTCATACGATCTGCGCTCTTGGAGATGCTGCGGCCTGGCCGGTGCAGGGTCTTATCCGGCACTTTCGGCCAGTCATTGAAGAACGTATCGCGACCCGCAAAGCGGGCAGCGTAACACCCGTAGCGGCGGAGTAGGGCGATGCCAAAACTAACGATTGATGGCATTGAAATCGAAGTGGAGGACGGGGCAACCGTGCTTCAGGCTTGTGAGGAGGCAGGGGCCGATATACCGCGCTTCTGCTATCACGAACGCCTGTCGATTGCAGGCAATTGCCGCATGTGCCTTGTAGAAGTTGAGAAATCGCCAAAACCGATTGCCAGTTGCGCCATGCCGGCGGTGGAGGGAATGGTGGTCTCGACCAAAACACCCACCGTTAAACGCGCCCGGGAAGGGGTGATGGAATTCCTGCTTATCAATCACCCGCTGGATTGCCCGATCTGCGACCAGGGCGGTGAGTGTGATTTGCAGGATCAGGCAATGGCCTTTGGTGTCGATACAACGCGGTTTGACGAGAACAAGCGGGCCGTTGAAGACAAAAATATGGGTCCCCTGGTGAACACGATCATGACGCGCTGCATTCACTGCACGCGATGTGTGCGGTTTGCGCAGGAAGTGGCAGGCGTGCCCGAAATCGGCGCGATAGGTCGCGGCGAGTATATGGAAATAACAACCTATCTCGAAAAATCGCTGACCTCGGAACTGTCAGGCAATGTGATTGACCTGTGCCCGGTGGGGGCGCTGACATCCAAGCCCTATGCGTTTACGGCCCGTCCGTGGGAGCTGAGCAAGACTGAAACCATTGATGTGATGGACGCTCTCGGGTCTGCTATTCGCGTGGATACGCGCGGAAGAGAAGTCATGCGCGTTATGCCGCGTCTCAATGAAGACGTGAATGAGGAATGGATTTCTGACAAGACCCGGTTCATCTGGGATGGGCTGCGCTCTCAACGGCTGGACCAGCCCTATATAAGGGTCGATGGCAAATTGCGCACGGCGACCTGGGCGCAGGCGTTTGATGCTATTGCGGCAAAGGTAAAAAACACAAGCCCTGACAAAATGGCCGCTATTGCCGGCGATCTTGCTTGTGTGGAAAGCATGAGTGCGTTGCAGGAGTTGATGGGGTCATTGGGGGTGAGCAATCTTGATTGCCGCCAGGACGGGACAAAGCTGAGTGCTGGCGACAGGGCCTCGTACCTCTTCAACACCACGATTGCAGGAATTGAAGAAGCTGATGCGGTGCTTCTTGTGGGGTGCAACCCCCGACTGGAGGCCCCGGTTCTGAATGCCCGTATTCGCAAGCGCTGGTGCCAGGGCGGCTTGCCTGTTGGGGTTGTCGGGCCGTCAGTTGACCTTACCTACGCAGCGCAAAACCTGGGCGCTGGCTCGCAGACCCTGAAAGAGATTGCAGAGGGGTCTCACCCCTTTGCGCGCATTCTTGAAGTGGCCGAGCGCCCGCTGATTATTGTTGGCCAGGGAGCCCTTGCCCGGGCAGATGGCGCCGCTGTTCATGCGTCAGTGTTAAAGGTTGCGGAACGCTCCGGCGCCATTTCGGCGGACTGGAATGGCTTCAATGTTTTGCATACCGCCGCCGCCCGCGTTGGGGGGCTTGATCTAGGCTTTGTGCCGGGAGACCAGGGGCTTGATGTCGCAGCTATTCTCAAGGGCGCTGCAAAGGGTGACGTTGAATTTGTGTACCTGCTGGGTGCCGATGAAATCGACACCTCAAAACTTGAAAAGGCCTTTGTCGTTTATCAGGGTACTCACGGAGACGCGGGGGCGCACGTTGCCGACGTTATTTTACCGGCAGCCACCTATACCGAGAAGAGCGCACTTTGGGTAAACACAGAAGGGCGGGTTCAGATGGGCAGGCGGGCTGCATTCCCACCGGGAGATGCGCGCGAGGACTGGTCCATCCTGCGTGCGCTGTCAGATGTTCTGGGCAAGACGCTGCCTTATGACAGCCTACAGCAATTGCGCGCAAAGCTTTTTGAAACGCACCCCCATTTCGCCAGGCTGGACACGGTGGCACCGGCTTCGACTGTTGCCAGTGGGCCTGGCGGCGTAATGGACGAAGCGCCGTTCGCTTATGCGCTGACAGAATTCTACTTTACCAATCCAATTGCGCGCGCCAGCAAGACAATGGCCGAATGTGCCGTTGCCTACGGGGCCAGGGAAACGGGAGCAACGGGCACCAATGGTTGATTTCTGGGCCGCTTACGGCATTCCGTTCCTCATCATTCTTGCCCAATCGCTGGGTCTGATCGTGGCGTTGCTGCTGTTCACGGCGTACCTCCTGTACGCGGACCGAAAAATTTTTGCAGCCGTACAGATGCGCCGGGGACCAAACGTGGTGGGTCCGTGGGGACTGCTCCAGTCGTTTGCTGACCTCACAAAGTTTCTGTTCAAAGAAGTGATTATTCCCTCAAGCGCCAACAAGGGTATTTTCCTTCTGGCGCCGATCATTACAGCAACTCTGGCGCTTGGCGCCTGGGCGGTTGTTCCGTTTAATGAAGGCTGGGTTATTGCCGACATCAATGTTGGCATCCTCTACATCGTCGCATTTTCTTCGCTTGCGGTGTACGGCGTCATCATCGGTGGGTGGGCGTCCAATTCGAAATACTCCTTCCTGGGCGCGCTCAGGTCCGCCGCGCAAATGGTCTCCTACGAAGTGTCCATGGGACTGGTTATCGTCTGTGTTCTCCTGACGGCGGGGTCACTCAACCTTTCCGACATCGTGCGGGCACAGTCAGGCGATGGGGGCCTGTTTAACTGGTACTGGCTGATCCATTTCCCGGTCTTTGTTATCTTTTTTATCTCTGCAATAGCAGAAACCAACCGGCCTCCATTTGATCTGCCAGAAGCTGAGTCGGAACTCGTAGCCGGATACGCAACGGAGTATTCTTCCACGCCGTTCCTGCTCTTTTACCTTGGTGAATTTATCTCCATCAGTCTGATGGCTGCCATGGTGACGATTTTGTTTCTTGGGGGATGGTTGCCACCGTTTGATGTTGCACCCTTCAATCTCGTTCCCGGGGTCATATGGTTTGTCCTCAAGATCTGTCTCGTATTTTTTGTTTTTGCAATGGTTCGTGCCTACGTACCGCGCTATCGCTACGACCAGCTCATGCGGCTGGGCTGGAAGGTCTTCCTGCCCCTGTCGTTGGGGTGGGTTGTTGTGACAGCGGGCGTGCTGGTTGCGTTTGATCTTGCACCGTAAGAAAAGGAGCGTTTAGTCATGACCACACTCACACAGTCAGTCCGCTCTCTGTTTTTAGTGGAATTCGTTTCGAGCTTTTTCCTCGCTCTGCGATATTTCTTTGGGCCGAAGGTGACACTCAACTACCCTTATGAAAAAGGACCATTGAGCCCGCGCTTTCGCGGTGAACATGCGTTGCGGCGATATCCAAATGGCGAAGAGCGCTGTATTGCCTGCAAACTGTGCGAGGCGATCTGCCCGGCGCAGGCGATTACCATTGAAGCAGGTCCGCGTCGCAATGACGGAACGCGGCGCACGGTTCGCTATGACATAGACATGACGAAATGCATCTATTGCGGTTTTTGCCAGGAGGCCTGTCCGGTAGACGCCATCGTTGAAGGTCCTAATTTTGAATTCGCAACCGAAACACGCGAAGAGCTTTTCTATACAAAAGAGCGGCTTCTTGAAAATGGAGATCGCTGGGAACGTGAGATCGTCAAGAATATTGAGCTGGATTCACCTTATCGATAAGGCTGGCATTAAGTTGGGTAAAGCAAAACTAGAGAGGGCAAAGGGGCAATGATCCTCGCCACCATCGCGTTTTACATTTTTTCCGCTGTCGCGGTTATTGCGGGCTTTCTTGTGATCGCCTCCCGCAATCCCGTGCATTCGGTTCTGTTTTTGATTTTGACTTTTTTCAATGCGGCCGGGCTGTTCGTTTTGATGGGGGCGGAGTTTCTTGCGCTGATCCTTCTGATTATTTATGTGGGTGCGGTTGCAGTGTTGTTCCTCTTTGTCGTCATGATGCTCGACATTGATTTTTCAGAACTGCGCGAAGGGTTCCTGCAATATCTGCCGATCGGCGGGCTGATCGGTTTGATCGTCCTGATGGAACTGGTGATGGTGTTTGGAACCTGGGTGCTTACGCCCGAAATGGTCGCTGTCGCCGCCTCTCCCATTCCGCCGCTCAACGAAGTGAGCAACGTGGAGGCCATCGGCCGGGTTTTGTATACGCAATACATCTATTTTTTCCAGGCAGCGGGCATGATCCTGCTGGTGGCAATGATCGGTGCGATTGTTCTGACGTTGCGCAAACGACCTGATGTGAAACGCCAGGTCATTGCCGATCAGATTGCACGGACGAAAGAGACAGGGCTGGACATTAAGAAGGTGGAACCTGGTCAAGGCATCTGAGCCTTACCTCGAAAGAAACACGCATGGAAATCGGTCTTACACATTATCTGACGGTTGCCTCGATCCTCTTCACGTTGGGGATGTTCGGCATTTTCCTCAATCGGAAAAACGTCATCATTATTCTTATGTCGATTGAGCTTATGCTCCTCGCGGTGAACATCAACCTTGTCGCTTTTTCCACCCATCTGGGGGATCTGACGGGTCAGATTTTCGCGTTGCTGGTGTTGACCGTCGCTGCGGCGGAGGCGGCCATTGGTCTTGCCATTCTCGTTGTCTATTTCCGTAATCGCGGCTCCATTGCCGTCGAAGACATCAATCTGATGAAAGGCTGAGGCGCGCATGTACGAAGCAATCGTCTTTCTTCCGCTCGCGGGTTTCCTGATTGCAGGCCTGTTCGGCCGCAGAATCGGTGTCGTGGCCTCTCAGTGGGTAACGAGCGGGTTTCTGGTTATCTCAGCGCTTTTGAGCTGGGTCGCTCTCGTTTCAGTGGGGCTTCAGGGCAATGCCGAGACGGTGCAGGTACTGACCTGGATCGATAGCGGGTCGTTTGAGGCGGACTGGCGCCTGCGCATTGACACGTTAACGGCGGTGATGCTGGTTGTTGTGACAAGCATCTCTTCTCTGGTGCACATTTATTCGATCGGCTACATGAGCCACGACGAGCACCAGCAGCGCTTTTTTGCGTATCTGTCTCTTTTTACCTTTGCCATGCTGATGCTTGTGACAGCGGACAATTTCATCCAGTTGTTCTTTGGCTGGGAAGGGGTTGGTCTTGCCTCCTATCTGCTGATTGGCTTCTGGTACAAAAAACCAAGCGCCAATGCGGCGGCCATCAAGGCTTTCGTGGTGAACCGGGTGGGTGACTTCGGCCTCATTCTGGGGATCGCGGCCATCTATCTCACCGTTGGGTCGGTTGACTACGATACCGTCTTTGCCGCCATTCCCGGTCTGGTGGGGCAAAACTTCTCATTCCTTGGCGCAGAGTTCCCGGTTGTCACAACCATTTGCCTGCTGCTCTTCATGGGTGCCATGGGCAAGTCGGCTCAATTCCTGCTTCACACCTGGCTACCTGATGCGATGGAAGGCCCCACACCGGTTTCGGCTCTCATTCATGCGGCCACCATGGTGACAGCGGGCGTGTTCTTGTTATCGCGTATGTCACCAATCTTTGAGTACTCGCCCGACGCCCTCATGGTTGTGACGTTTTTCGGCGCGACAACGGCGTTCTTTGCGGCGACCGTGGGCCTGGTTCAAAATGATATCAAACGGGTGATCGCTTACTCGACCTGCTCTCAGTTGGGTTACATGTTCGTTGCCGTGGGTGTCGGCGCCTACGAGATCGCCATGTTCCATCTGTTTACCCATGCCTTCTTCAAGGCGCTTCTGTTTTTAGGTGCGGGGTCTGTGATCCATGCCATGTCGGACGAGCAGGACATGCGCAAGATGGGCGGTCTTTACAAAATCATTCCTGCAACCTGGGCGATGATGTTGATCGGGACATTGGCATTGACGGGCTTTCCCCTCACGGCGGGTTACTTCTCCAAGGATGCCGTCATCGAGGCAGCATACATGGCGCAAAATCCCATGCACATGTATGCCTTCTACATGACGGTGACAGCAGCACTGTTCACAAGCTTCTATTCCTGGCGGTTGATTTTTATGACCTTCCACGGCAAAACAAGGGTCTCAAACGAAGTGCTTTCCCATGCCCATGAAAGCCCGCCTTCCATGATGGTGCCGCTGGTCCTGCTTGCCGTTGGCGCGCTGGGTGCGGGGGCTGTTTTCTATAGTCTGTTCATTGGTGAAACTGCGGAGGGGTTCTGGGGAAATGCCATCTTCACGCATGCCACCAACAATATTCTTGAGGAGCTGCATCATGCGCCGACCTGGGTGGTATTTTCTCCCATGGTTATGATGGTGCTGGGCTTTACCACGGCCTGGTACTTCTATATCCGCAGCCCGGAGACGCCCAAGACACTCGCGAAAGACCAGGAGATGCTCTACAGGTTCCTGCTCAACAAATGGTACATCGACGAACTGTATAACGTCGTGTTTGTGAAACCCGCCTTCTGGATTGGCCGTTTCTTGTGGAAGCAGGGGGATGGGCGCGTCATCGATGGCATGGGCCCTGATGGCATTGCCGCCCGTGTGCTTGACGTAACCCGGGGGCTGGCCCGACTGCAATCTGGCTATGTCTACCATTACGCTTTCGCCATGCTTATCGGCATTGCAGCACTTACGACCTACTTTATGTTTGGAGGAGCTCTGTAATGACCGGAACTTTTCCAATCCTTTCGTTGATTACTTTTCTGCCCCTCGTTGGGGCTTTGCTCATCTTCCTGATCCAGGCTGATGAGGAAGTCGCGGCGCGCAATGCGCGTTGGGTAGCGCTGTGGACAACGGCAATCACCTTCATTCTGTCACTCACCATCTGGGTTGGCTTTGATACAAGCACCGCCGACTTTCAATTTGTCGAGAAGGCTGGCTGGCTGGGTAATTCCATCAACTACCATATGGGTGTTGACGGCATTTCAATGCTGTTTGTGATCCTCACCACCTTCTTGATGCCGTTCTGCATTCTCGCCAGTTGGGAATCGATCCAGACCCGGGTAAAGGAATACATGATCGCGTTTCTCATTCTGGAAACGCTTATGATCGGGGTTTTCTGCTCGCTGGACCTAGTGCTTTTCTACCTGTTCTTTGAAGCAGGCCTGATCCCCATGTTCCTGATTATCGGAGTGTGGGGGGGCGCGCGGCGCATCTATGCCAGTTTCAAGTTCTTTCTTTATACGCTCGCAGGTTCCGTCCTCATGTTGCTGGCCATCATGGCGATGTACTGGCAGGTCGGAACGACAGACATACCAACCCTGCTGGCGGCTGACCTGCCCGTAGAAATGCAAACCTGGCTTTGGCTTGCCTTCTTTGCCTCATTCGCCGTGAAAATGCCCATGTGGCCGGTTCACACCTGGTTGCACGATGCGCACGTGGAAGCGCCAACGGCGGGGTCGGTGATCCTTGCGGGCATTTTGCTGAAGATGGGTGGGTATGGGTTTTTGCGCTTCTCGCTGCCAATGTTTCCCGTCGCCTCGGATATGTTTGCACCGATGGTGTTCGGGCTTTCCATTGTTGCGATTATCTACACATCGCTCGTTGCCCTCGTTCAGGAGGATATGAAAAAGCTCATCGCTTATTCTTCTGTTGCGCACATGGGGTTCGTGACGATGGGCATTTTTGCAGCAAACACTCAGGGGCTACAGGGCAGTATTTTTCAGATGCTCTCGCACGGCTGGATATCTGCGGCACTCTTCTTGTGTGTCGGGGTTATCTACGACCGTATGCACACCCGCGAAATTTCCGCCTATGGGGGGCTGGCCAAACGAATGCCCCTGTATGCAGTGGCTTTCATGATTTTCACCATGGCCAATGTCGGCCTGCCGGGAACCAGTGGTTTTGTTGGTGAGTTCCTTACCATCATCGGGGTCTTTCAGGTGAGCACAACCGTGGCTCTTCTGGCCACAATAGGTGTAATCCTGTCGGCCTGTTACGCGCTCTTCCTCTATCGCCGGGTTGTTTTCGGTGCATTGGAGAAAGATACGTTGAAAAATATCCTCGATCTGACCGGGCGGGAAAAACTAATCCTCGCCCCGTTAATTGTGGCGACCATTTTCTTCGGTATTTATCCGCTCCCGATTTTCGATGTGACGGCGGTCTCTGTCGACAATCTGGTAGCAAACTATTCTGCAGCGCTCGAAGCCCATGCGGCGACGAGTAGCTTAATTTCTGATCCCGCAAGCATGGCCCTTGGCCGCTAGCACAAAGACGCCTGGAGATACGCAGATATGGATACTGCTCTCGCTATGCCGGACCTAGCGCCAGCCCTCGCAGAAATCATTCTCGCAGTTGGGGCGATGGCCCTTTTGATGTTTGGTGCTTTCCGTGGTGAAGCCGCCACGCGCATGGTGAGTATCGGGGCGGTGCTGCTGCTGCTCGTTGCCGCCATTGCTGTCTTTAACCAGCCTGACGAACGGGTCATCACCTTCGGCGGTGCCTTCGTCATGGACGGCTTCGCGATTGTGATGAAAATACTGGTCCTGCTGGGGTCTGCCACTGCCATCGTCATGTCGATGGGGTTCATGCAGCGCGAAAAAATGGACCGGTTTGAATTTCCCGTTCTCATCGTGCTGGCTACCCTGGGCATGTTGATGATGATATCGGCCAATGACCTGATCTCGTTGTATATGGGGTTGGAGCTTCAGAGCCTGGCGCTGTATGTGGTGGCGTCATTTCATCGCGATAACACCCGCTCAACGGAAGCTGGCCTGAAATACTTCGTCCTTGGCGCGCTGTCGTCAGGCATGTTGCTCTATGGCGCATCTTTGATTTACGGATTTTCCGGCACGACAAACTTTGAGGTGCTGACGGAAGTTCTGCAAACCGAGGGCATCTCCATTGGGCTCGTATTCGGTCTTGTATTCCTGCTGGCGGGGCTGGCCTTC
Organism: uncultured Parvibaculum sp.; assembly: GCA_964573935.1. Taxonomy (GTDB): domain Bacteria; phylum Pseudomonadota; class Alphaproteobacteria; order Parvibaculales; family Parvibaculaceae; genus Mf105b01. Next base: position 9,369 of record CAZNLO010000091.1, read on the forward strand.
AAGGTTTCAGCGGTGCCGTTTCATATGTGGACGCCTGATGTCTATGAGGGCGCGCCGACACCCGTCACAGCCTTCTTTGCCGCCGCGCCGAAGATCGCGGCCATGGCACTGTTCATGCGGGTTATGTATGGCGGTTTTTCATCGGCAATTGCCGAATGGCAGCAAATCGTGGTGTTTATTTCCATCGCCTCGATGGTGTTGGGAGCCTTTGCGGCAATCAGCCAGAATAACATCAAGCGCATGATGGCCTATTCCTCGATCGGGCATATGGGGTTTGCCCTGGTTGGTCTTGCTGCCGGAACGGTCGATGGGGTGAAAGGCGTAGTGGTCTACCTGACGATCTATCTCATCATGAATGTAGGGGCGTTCTGCTGCATTCTGGCGATGCGGCATAAGGAAGGCCCGGTTGAAGATATTTCAGACCTCGCAGGACTGTCTCGCAATCAGCCGATGCTGGCGGCTGTATTTGCCTTGCTCCTGTTTTCGCTGGCGGGCATTCCACCGCTTGCCGGTTTCTTTGCAAAATTCTTATTTTTTTTATTGTTAATGGTTGCAGGGATATATACACTGGCCATTATTGGTGTGCTGGCCAGTGTGGTTGGCGCATTTTACTAC
>CAZNLO010000092.1:0-9961 GCA_964573935.1 uncultured Parvibaculum sp.
TCGCCCAAGCCCCGCATCTATGGGCCTGGCCCCAGATGGCTATCCCCCTCACGACACATCTTCAGGCACTCCTCCTCCAGCCAAAGGGGTACCCTACGACGTCGCGATTAAAAGTCGGTTCTTCATATTTTCCACTATCGCATTCATTGTATCCATGATGGCGCAAGTCGGTGCGATAGCACATCAGTTTTTGCTCGTTACAGGACGCAGCGGCGACAAAGAGACGGCAGCCCTGGCCGTCTCTATTATGGCCGGTGCTAGCATTATCGGGCGACTGGCCGGAGGATGGGCATTGCCGCATCTCTCGTCTCGTGTGTTCATGACGGTTTTGCTGGTGGGTCAGGCGGTGGCGTTAAGCCTTTACGCGTACGCCGCCACACCTACTGCCATGCTGCTCGTCTCCGCCATGTTCGGCCTGACTGTGGGAAACCTGCTGATGATGCAGCCCCTGCTGACCGCTGAAGCATTTGGAACGCTTGCCTACGGTCGTATTTTTTCCACATCACAACTTTTCACTACGATGGGTGTTGCCAGTGGCCCGGCGGTGTTTGGTGTCGTTTATGAGATAGCCGGCGGGTATGAGGCCTCATTTCTTTACGGTGCGCTTGCATCCGTACTGGGCATCGTTGCTCTCCTTCTCGCGGGGCCTGTGAGTGCGCCCGAAAGCAAACAAATGAATACTCATAAAAAGAACCACGATACAAGATAACGTGAATGTCTGAATTTGGCCCCAGCGTGTCCCTAAACAACCGGGCCTTCATCCACCCCACCGCCTTGATCTACGGCAACGTCTTCATCGGCGAGGGTGCATCACTGTGGCCCTATGCCGTAATACGCAGTGAGATGCATGAAGTTCGTATCGGCAAGCGAACCAACATACAGGACTTCGTTATGATCCATGTTGGGAACAGGACCCCGACCCCTCATCGGAGACAATTGTTCGATCACACATCACTGCACTATCCATGGTGCGCAAATAGGCGATAACTGTCTGATCGGCATCAATGCAACCCTTATGGACGGTGTGAAAATTGGCAGGAACTTGCATTATCGGCGGGCACACCCTCCTCCCGGAAGGGACAGAAATCCCGGATAATTCGGTTGTGATGGGCACGCCGGGCAAAGTGGTGAAAGAACGTGATAGCTCAACCGCCAACATTAAAAACGCCGATTTCTATTACGAAAATGGAAGGGCATACGCGTGCGGCGAGCATCGCGTTACCGAAATCGCTACATTCAAGGCCGCAATAAAGCGTGAGCGTAATGCCAGGTACGTCTGATTTTGGTTGGTAATTTGTTAGTGGCGCAACCGTCTCAGGGCGACTATGCTGCGCCGCACCAACACAACTTAACCTGGCGAAATGCAATGAAACTACCTGGCTCTTTTTATCAACCCCTTGCCATTGGTGCTCCGGCTCCCTATCGCGAGTTGCCTTTCGCACTTGAGCGGATGATCCATTTTTTCCCGGCGCACAATGAAAAGGTGCGGGCAAAAATTCCCGGCCTCATCCCCAACGTTGATGTGATCCTTGGCAATCTCGAAGATGCGATACCGGCAGCCTCTAAAGAGGCAGCGCGCGCAGGCTTCATCAAGGTTGCCCGGGAGAATGAGTTCGGAGGCACTGGCCTGTGGACACGGGTTAACGCTTTGAACAGCCCCTGGGGTCTTGATGATATCGTTGAAATTATCTCAAGCGTTGGCGACAAGCTTGACGTGCTGATGGTACCCAAAGTCGAGGGAGCCTGGGATATTCACTATGTGGATCAGCTCCTCGCCCAGCTTGAAGCAAAGAACGGGCTCAAGAAACCCATTCTTATTCACGCCATTTTGGAAACAGCACAAGGCGTTAAAAACGTCAACGAAATCGCGTCAGCTAGTCCCCGTATGCATGGCATGAGCCTGGGGCCTGCTGATCTGGCCGCCTCGCGGGGCATGAAGACCACGCGGGTTGGTGGCGGTCATCCGTTTTATGGTGTGATTGAAGACCCCAAAGGGGATGGAGTGCCACGGGCCTTCGCTCAACAGGACCTGTGGCATTACACAGTTGCGCGCATGGTTGATGCCTGCCTGTCGAACGGTATCCGTCCCTTCTATGGTCCCTTCGGTGACATTGCCGACACGGAGGCCTGCAAGGTGCAGTTCCGAAATTCATTTCTGATGGGATGTGTGGGGGCGTGGTCGCTGCATCCCGTTCAAATCGACATTGCTAAAAACGTCTTCAGCCCGGATGCAGACGAAGTGAAGTTTGCCATGCAGATATTGGAAGCAATGCCTGATGGCACCGGCGCGGTCATGATTGATGGAAAGATGCAGGATGACGCAACCTGGAAACAGGCGCGGGTCATTGTTGAGTTGGCAAAACGCGTTGCGGAAAAAGACCCGAAGCGGGCGGCTACCTACGGTCTCTAGAGCTTTTTTACCCGCGCTCCTTTTCGCCGCGTCTTAACAGCGCCACGGCTTTAGCCGCGTAATGGTTTTTCACTTGCGACCAAAGTATCAATCGCTTCGAGCGCTGCGCTAAGCGGGATCAAAGAAGCATCGGCTTCCCCATAGTCACGCAAGGCGTGAAGAATAGTCAGCGCCCGCGCATGTGCGCCATATTTTTCAGGGTCATGCTGTGTGAAGATAGAAACCAGCGGCGCCCCCCCTACCGCAAGCATGTGCCCCGTGCCGGAATTGTTCGCGATCGCAGCAGATAGTCTTGCTGCCAGAGCCATGACCAGCAACGGTCCTTTAATTTCCTGGTGGCTATCGGTTCTGTTCCATTCCGGCAGAAGCGCGCCGGGTACCTGCGCACGGACTTCCTCAACCAGCGCGGCCTCATCGGGGCCCAGCAGAAAAACCGGAACACGTCCGTTTTCGACCTGCGCGCGGGCAAGTTCAAAATACCGCTCTGTTGGCCATAGTTTTCTCTGGTCTCCCGCTCCCGGTGCGATGCCGACATAGGTGGGGCCGGAGGGAAGAAGGCTGGTCGCTACGGCATGATGTTTGTCGGTAATGTCAAAAACAGGAACCGACGCCCCTGAGGGTTCATCAGAAATCAGGTTCAAAAGATCAACCAGGCTCCCAACAAATGTAGGGTCGCGCTGCGTAGCGCCCGAGGGTTTTCGGTCGGAGAAGAAAAAATTTGCGGTACCGGAAACAAAAACACCGTGGTGGATACGTTTCAAAATAACGGTTCTGGCAACAAGACGCTGGGTATCAATTATCAGGTCAAAATAACGACCTGGCATCGGGTCCCATTTGGTGAGGAGCTGATGCGTTTTGTTACCAATGCCGGCTTCTTCAATGATTTCGCTGAGAAAACGTTCTGCTGGCGCACGCAAGACACTGGCATAGACCGTTTTTCCAGTCCCGGCCATCCAGGTGATGTGGGCATCTGGAAACCGCCGGCGGAGTTCCTGCGCAAAAGTGAGTTTCAGTATGCCATCCCCGATCACTTCCTCGCAGGAATAGATCAAAATGCTGGCAGGCTGACTATCCTCAGCAGTCAAAATTGACGATTTTTGCCCCGACACTAAAACCCCCAAAGAAAACTCCAGACCAATCCGACCCCTTACCGCCGCGCCGCCGCCCTCTATAGACCCAGGCACCTGGACAGACAATAGCCTCTTTACGAGGTAAGGAGGAGGCCGTCATCGCGACGGCCTCGCGCGAACCTGCAAACGATTTAGGCCAGTTCGGTCATCGCCTCTTTTGTAAAGGCTTTCAGTTCACTGCCGCGCCCTTCCCGGATTTTGTTTGCCCATTCCGGGTCGACCAAGAGCGCCCGTCCGATGGCCACCATGTCGAATTCGTCATCGCCGAGACGATCCAGCAACTTGTCGATGCTGGTTGGCTCTGATCCTTCGCCCCCGAATGCCGCGATGAATTCACCCGAAAGGCCAACACTGCCAACTGTAATCGTAGGTTTACCCGTCAGCCTTTTCGTCCATCCGGCAAGGTTGATATGGGACCCTTCAAACTCCGGTTCCCAGAACCGCCGCGTAGAGCAATGGAAAACGTCAACACCCGCGTCAGACAGGGGTTTCAGGAATGCACCAAGTGCATCAGGTGTCGAAGCCATCTTGTGTTCAAAGTCCTGCTGTTTCCACTGTGAAAAACGCAGGATCAATGGATAGTCGTCCCCAACCTCGGCGCGAACAGCGTTGATAATGTCAACACCGAACCGAGTGCGCGCCGCCGCGTTATCGCCTCCATACTCATCATCCCGCTGGTTGGTTCCCTCCCAGAAAAACTGGTCGATGAGGTAGCCATGCGCCCCGTGAAGTTCAATCCCGTCAAACCCAATTTCCCGGGCCGCCCCCGCAGCGCGGCGGAACGCATCAATGGTATTTTGAATGTCCGGCCTGGTCATTGGCTCAGCAATTTTCTTACCCGGCGACAGCAGCCCGGAGGGGCCGGCGCTGGTCTCGTCAGGATTGGGAGCCGTTTTCTGATTGCGCATCGTGCCTACATGCCACAGTTGCGGCATGATTTTACCACCGGCCTCATGCACCTCTGCTGCCACGCGGCTCCATCCTGCAAGGGCCGCTTCCCCGTGAAATGCCGGAACGGTATCTGCCATCGTGGATACCCGGTGCTCGACCGTCGTTCCTTCCGTGATGATAAGACCCGTGCCCCCTTCCGTCCTGCGACGATAGTAAGCGGCAACATCGGCACCGGGCACTTCGCCAGGGGAGAAGTTTCGGGTCATGGGGGCCATAACAACCCGGTTTGGAATGGTCAGGCCGTTGAAGGTGAAGGATGAAAAAAGTTTATCGGTGGATTGGCTCATAAAAAAACTCCATTGTGCGGAATGCAGTACCGCCAAAAATATGAATTGGACGTATATTGCTTGCTGTAGCCTGAGGATCAAGGGGCAAGAGGGCGGCAAGGTTAAACAGGCCTCAATGCCATAGCAATCTGGCGCAAAAACAACGTATTACTGCGGAAAACATGGCCCCTGTCCAAAATACTCAGGAGCGTGGTAAAACGTAACCCAGCTTCAGGAGATTCCCTCCGGAAAGACAGCGAGTGCCTGGAGCAACTGAACAATTGGGTATAGTATAATGATTGACAGGCAGGCCAAGTTTCATATCGGACAGATCGTTCGTCATCGTTTTTTCCCGTTTCGCGGCGTTATTTTTGATGCGGACCCAACCTTCAACAATACGGAGGAATGGTGGCAGTCCATTCCAGAAGAGGTGCGACCGCGCAAGGAACAACCCTACTACCATCTGTTGGCCGAAAACGCTGATACGGAATACGTCGCCTACGTTTCCGAGCAGAACCTGCTGGAGGATGAAAGTAGCGGCCCTATCCGGCATTCCGAAGTGGTTAAAATGTTTGGACCGCTAGATGGTGGAACGTACGCGCTAAAGGGCGAGCTGGCTCACTAAGCGCCAGTCCCGTCTGTTAGGCAGTCCTGTCTGACCGACTGACGGATGCAGCAACCTGGGGACACGAGACATGCGCAAGGACGCACGGCCCTACTTCATTCGCTCAATACGCGACCGTTTTGAACGTTGGCGTATCCGCCGGTTTCTGGAGCCACAGTTCGATACGCTGGGCCCGGGTCTGAGTGCGACATACCCGGCAGGCATTGAACTCTGGGGTAGCAATATTCATGCGGGCACCTGCCTGCACCTGCGCGCCGCCAAGGGCAATATGATCCGGCTGGCTACCTGGGACAATGGAAAACGGATTGGCGAAATCCGGATTGGTGACTATGTCCTGATAAGCCCGGGCAATCAGATCATCGCCTCTGAGAAAATCACCATTGGCTCCAATACGATGATCGCGAGCGGGTGTTATATCTCAGACTCTGACTGGCATGACACATATGACCGCACAGCCGAGCATGATAAGCACGCGCCAATTGTACTGGGAGAAAATGTCTGGATCGGCGCTCATGCAATTATCGCAAAAGGCGTTACCATTGGCGAAAACAGCATTATCGGAGCCGGGTCTGTCGTTATTTCTGACATTCCGCCAAACGTCATCGCAGCAGGAAATCCGGCCCGCGAGGTAAAGCGGTTGGACCCCACGCGCGCATTTACCAAACGCGAGGAGTTGCTTTGGGACATGGAAAAAATTGATATCGAGGTCGACCGGCTCCAGCGCTATCTGCTGCGTAACAATACACTGTTCACCTGGATGAGAGCCCTATTCTTCCCCACACGCGATGATTAGGGCCTCCGGTGGTTTTTATTGACCTGGGTCAATGACCTGCCCTCAAGTTTGCGGTTTTCTCGGCGAAATGTTTTGCAGGAGAAAATGATGACAGACGGAAATATCGCCTACCTCGCACTAGTTTGCGGCTCTTTTCTGGCGTTCGGCATCACGCTTGCCTATTACATGTTCCGCGTTCCAGGCGGCGACTGAAGCTGGCGACAAGGAAGGAGAGCCGAAAAACAGCTCTCTCCTAGCTGGGGTGTTTGGCATCGAGCCACGCGATAGCTGCCGTGATGCCCGACAGGCTGATCGACAGCTCAATGGGCCCCTGACCAATATCGGTTAAGCCTACAACAAGCGAGTTCCCACCCTTTAGCTGTTGAATGATGCCAGTGCTGACGGTAGCAGTTGATTGGCATCCGCCAGGCAGACATGTCTGCAGATCGACCTTAAAGGGTGTTTGTTCGTCCACTTTGAAGTCAACACCACGCGTAAGCAGTGTTCCCAGTGGCACAATGGTAAGGGAGATGTAGCCCTGCCCCGACTGTTTGCCTATCCCGAAATACACAGCGCGTACACGCTCTTCGCCTGCCCGGACATCAACAAACACATGGCAGATTTCCTCCCCCGTCGGTACGGTGTTGCAACGCCCGGCCCAGTTGCCAAACCTCTCGACTTGAGTGCCGTCCTCCGCGCCAATCGTCTCCGCTGACGCACCGGAAGAGGTGACGGCAAGAACAAAAGCCAACACGCAGGCACTCAGCAACCCTCGAAAATCACTCATTCATCAAATCCCGTTCTTTTGAGAGGCCGCAGAGCCCCGCATCCCCCGTCTGTTGATGGCAGTATAGGTGGGTAAATGCGCCTTGCCCACCCGCCAGGTCACCCCGGCCCCAAACATACTTCGCCCTAAAAACGCACTGCGCCTAAGGCTTGCATCTCGGATCAAAAAACGCGACAAGCGTTAAGGGTCATGTTTTCCGGGAGATTCAACATGTATACGCATCGGCTAGCGCTTCTGTTTACCAGCTTGGCTCTGTGTTCAGCTCCAAGCATTAGCGCGCAGGCAGAACCCAGCCACGGGCTGGCGATGCATGGGGCTCCGCTTCACGGGCCGGATTTTCAGGCACTTTCCTACGCCAACCCGGATGCTCCGCAAGGGGGCAAGCTGCGGCTGGCGGTTATCGGAAGTTTCGACAGCCTTAATCCTCTCATCATCAAGGGGGTATCGGGTGCCGGTATCCGGGATTATGTATTCGAGAGTCTCATGGCGCGTGCCTATGACGAACCTTTTTCACTGTACGGCTTGCTGGCAGAGACAATTGAGACCCCTGACGACCGGAGTTGGGTGGAGTTTCGGCTGCGCCCGGAAGCGGCGTTCTCCGACGGCAGGCCGGTAACGGTTGACGATGTTGTCTTCTCTCTGACCACGCTTCGCGACCAGGGTCGCCCAAACCACAAGTACTACTATTCAAAAGTTGCGGAGATTGTGCGCCCGGATGAACACACCGTTCGTTTTGTCTTCGGGCCGGACGGCGACCGCGAAATGCCCCTCATCATGGGTTTGATGCCGATCATCCCCCAGCACATTTATGAGAACAGGAACTTCGGCGACAGCTCTCTGGAAAAACCCGTCGGCAGTGGCCCTTATGTGGTTGATAAAATTGACCCGGGCACCCGTCTGACCTACGCCCGGTCGGAAAATTATTGGGGCCGCAACCTGGCCATCAACCGGGGACGGTATAACTTTGCCGGTATCGCCTACGAGTACTTCCGCGATACCAATGCGTCTTTTGAGGCGTTTAAGGCAGGGCTCTATGATGTTCGCCCTGAGGACGACCCCACCCGGTGGGTCACAGGGTTTGACATTCCATCAGTGCATGATGGCCGCATCAATTTGAAGAGTTTTACCAAACAAACACCCTCGGGCATGCGGGCCCTGGTCTTCAACACCCGTCGTGCGGTTTTCAGGGACCGGGAGGTTCGCGAAGCTCTCAACCTTGTTTTCGACTTTGAATGGGTCAATACGAATTTTTACCATGGAGCCTACGAGCGCACGCAGAGCTTTTACGATGGCTCGGAACTCAGCAGTGCGGGTCGTCCTGCAACCCCTGCAGAACGGGACCTGCTTGCCGCCTATCCGGGTGTGGTGAGCGAGGACATCATGGACAACGGGTATGCCGCCCCTGTAAGCGACGGAACTGAACGCAACCGGCGTAACCGGCGTGCAGCCATTGCCAGGCTCGAAGGCGCTGGCTGGGTTATCAGAGAAGGTGTGATGGTCAACGCACAGTCAAATGCACCCCTGGCATTTGAAATCTCCGTTGCCAGTCCGGCAGATCAGCGGCTGGCACTTAATTTTTCAAACGCACTCAAAGGCATCGGTGTAGAAGGACGTGTGCGGTACGTGGATTCAAGTCAGTTTCAACAACTGCGTCAGACTTACGCATACGACATGATTTTTAATTTCTGGTACGCCTCCCTCTCCCCCGGCAACGAACAGAGTTTTTATTGGGGGGGCGACACTGCAAATCAGGATGGCACACGCAACTATATGGGTGTGAAAGAACCAGCCATCGACGGTATGATTACTGCCATGCTGGCGGCTCGGGAACGCGATGGTTTTGTCGCGGCGGTCCGTGCCCTCGACCGAGTTCTCCTGTCTGGTCATTATGTGATCCCGCTATACCACCAGCCCGAACAGTGGGTGGCGAGCTGGTCCCACGTAAAATACCCGGACAACACCTCTCTCTATGGTTATCGTGCCGACACCTGGTGGATAGAGGAATGAGTTTGTAGAAGGCGTTCCTGAGACCGGCGCTATCAGTCAGCCCCAAAGAGCGCCAACCTTGCGTGTCTGACGGTTCGGGTTTTAGCCTCCCATTCCCGGATTTGATGTTCCATCCGGCCAGCTTCGTCGGCCAGAATGGCGTCATGGTTTTCATCGCGCACGGTGATTTCACAAGCCAGGCCGCTGGGGTCGAAAAAATAGATTGAGTGGCAGAAATTATGGTCAACCGGACCGAAACACGGAACCTTCGCTTCTGCCAACCTGTCCATGAACTTTCTCTGCTCGTCCATCGTCGCCACCTCAAAGGCGAAGTGGTAATCGTCAATGCCATCCTTGATGTGAAACAGGTCATTTGACGCATTGCCCGGAGCATCAAAAAAAGCAATGAAATTGCCATCAGCCATCTCAAAAAACAGATGCATAAACGGTCGGTCAGCACCACTTGGATCCTTGTCAAAAGACAGGGCGGCAGCAGGCTTCAGGCCCAAAATATCAACATAGAATTTTTTTGTTTCTTCCGCGTCACGACACCGGTAGGCGATATGATGAAAGCCCTTGATTGTCGGTGCCGGCGTTTTGATTGCATCAAGATGGTCGACTGTGCCGTAAAGTTCGCGGTCCATAAATTCTCTCCCCATAACCCGATTGAAAATCTCTAGATTACCTCGGCTGCTTTAAGGGCGGCAATTTCATCTCTTGAAAACCCCCAGTCCCCAAGAGCCGTTTCATTGTGTTGACCGACGCCGGGTGGTGGGCCTTGGATTTCGGAAGGCGTGCCGGAAAAACGCGGGGCAACATTGGGTTGCTGAACCCCGTCAATCTCCACGATTGTCTGGCGTTCCTTGTTGTGCGGGTGATCCATAGTTTCGTCCAGAGCCAGAACAGGCGCAAAACAAATATCTGTTCCTTCCATCAAAACGCACCACTCGTCCCGGGTTTTGGTTTTGAAAACCACCTCGATCCTGGTTTTCATTTCCGGCCATTTAGACTGGTCCATCTGAGCGTCCCAAAGA
>CAZNLO010000093.1:0-9469 GCA_964573935.1 uncultured Parvibaculum sp.
CCACAACGTCTGGGTACATAGTGGTTAATTCCACCCGATTCTGAATAAAAATGCTAAACGACGTGCAAGAGTCAGCCAAACAGGCCTTTCAACGGTTCAAATTCCGCTCAATCGACGCTACGTTGATCTCATCACCCATCAAAGCTCTTTGGAGAGCCAATGTCCAAGCTAGAAATACACCAGTTCCCGTGCCTGAACGATAATTACGGGTTCCTGATCCACGACCCTGAAGCCGATATGACGGCGACCATAGACACCCCGGACATTGCGCCGATCGAAACAGCACTACGCTCCCATGGCTGGCAGCTCACCCATATTCTTAACACCCACCATCATGCAGACCATGCGGGCGGCAACCTGGCCCTCCAGGAAAGAACCGGCTGCACCATCACCGGCCCGCGCGACGAAGCGGACAAAATTCCTGGCATTGACCGTGAAGTAGGCGACGCAGACACTTTTCTCTTTGGCACCCATGAAGTGCAGGTCCTGGGCGTTCCCGGGCACACGCTGGGCCACATTGCCTACTATTTTAAGGAAGCCCGTGTTGCCTTTGTCGGCGACGCGCTGTTTGCTCTCGGCTGTGGTCGGGTTTTTGAAGGAACACCCGATCAGATGTGGACCTCACTGGAAAAGCTGATGAGGCTCCCGGACAATACCAAGGTCTATTGCGCCCATGAATACACCCAGGCCAATGCAGAATTTGCAATCACCATTGAGCCGGGTAATGCAGACCTGAGCGCCCGCGTCAAAGAAATCAACGCCGCGCGCGCACGTGGCGAACCCACAGTACCCACCACCATTGGCCTGGAAAGACGCACCAACCCGTTCGTACGTCCGATGAGTGAGGAAATTCAAAATACCGTTGGTCTGGTGGGAGCAACACCCTCAGCCATATTCACCGAAATCCGCCACCGTAAGGACAGTTTTTAGATCCCGAAAAACCGTACCTGCGGACAGACGGAGTTAAGGACATGCCGACCGCCGATGCTCACGCTCACACGATGGACCCTTGCGCGGTGATCGAGGCCCTTGATCTCCGGCCTCACCCGGAAGGGGGGCACTACCGCGAGACTTTTCGCGATGAAGCCACACGCTCCCCCGGCTCACGCGCCTCCTCCACGGCGATCTACTATCTCTTACAGCGTGGTGAACGCTCTCACTGGCACCGCATCGACGCGGCGGAGGTCTGGCACTGGTATGCAGGCAGTCCCCTAAAGCTCTCCCTCGCCCAAAATGACCGGAATACCCCCCGGCACATTCAGCTTGGCCCTGATATTTTAAACGGTGAGCGCCCCCAGGCCGTAATCCCCGCCCATGCGTGGCAGGCAGCCGAGCCCCTCGGGGCATGGACACTAGTCGGATGCACCGTCGCACCGGGGTTTGAATTTAAGCACTTCGAGCTTGCCAGTCCCGGCTGGCAGCCCGGCACGGGCTAGAACAACAGCATTTTTGGGGAGGGGAAACATGAGCGATACAAAACGCAGAAGATATCTGACAGGGCTTGCCCTGTTGGCACTTGGCGCAGGTCTCGTATTTTTCGGAACATCTTCTGCGCACGCAACGCCCCATAGCGCTTCCCAGACCACACCGGCCCGCACCCCCTGTGCAAACCCCGCATGGCCAAGCCGGACCATCATCGTGCCCGCCAAGGTGCAGAATTACGGGACAATGCAATTTCCCCGCACCCTGCCCCTCGAAGACAAAGAGGTGGTTCTAACCTTTGACGACGGCCCTAATGCCAACACCACCCTTAGTATTCTCGATACCCTGGACGCCTATTGCGTAAAGGCCACTTTCTTTTTCACCGGCCTGCGGGCGGACCGCTATCCCGACCTGGTGCGTGAAGCCGCATTGCGGGGCCACACCATCGCCTCCCACAGTTACTCCCACCCCAACAATCTGCGCCGCCTGGGTTGGAACAGTGCCGTCCGGCAGATCCGCAGAGGCATCTCCTCTGTACAGGCCGCTCTCGACGGCGCCCCTGAAACCAGCCATATGCGCGTTGCCCCCTTTTTCCGGTTTCCCGGCCTGAACCATAGCCGCGGCCTGCTGGGTTGGCTTGCCTCCCAGGAGATTTCGACTTTCTCCTGCGACGCGGGAAGCGATGACTGGCGGCGCATTTCATCTCAGGCCGTCGTCTACCGGTCTTTGCGAAACCTTCGGGCCAAGCGCGGCGGCATCATCATTTTCCATGACACCAAAACCAGGACCGCAACCGCGCTCCCGGCCATTCTGGAGCGGCTACACGAAGAGGGGTACCGTATCACCCACATGGTGCCCGGAGCCTCCGCCCAGCCGTTGACAGCCCTCACCACACACCCCGGGCCGGTTCAGACGCCAAGCGCGGACAGCCCGCTTGAACCACAACCCGGCTTGTCGCTACAATGACCCTCATGAGCAAAACCGCCCCAAAAACCCGCCGCGCCTTCCTCAAGACGAGTGTCCTGACAGCCACCGCGCTCGTCACCCCGGCGATTGTGCACGCAGCTACTCCCTATAAACGCACCTTGCGGATGCACAATCTCAATTCCGGGGAACGGCTCACCATCACCTACTGGGCTGATGGCGAATATCAGCGCGCAACCTTTAGCGCCATCAACTGGTTCATGCGGGACTTGCGCAGCCATCAAACAATCCAGATGAGCACCGATCTGCTGGATCTCATGTGGAATATCGACCAGCTAACGCCCTCAAATGCGCCGCTCTACACCATGTCCGGGTATCGCTCCCCCCAGACCAATGCTCGGCTGGCCACACAATCGGAGGGCGTCGCCGAAAACAGCTTCCACATGCAGGGCATGGCAATGGACCTGACGCAGAATTTCAACGATCCCGGTGAACTGTTCTACGTGGCAAAGGCGCTGGGGCGAGGCGGCGCTGGATACTATCCCACGCGCCGCCCCTTCGTTCACCTCGACACAGGCCCGCCCGCGAGCTGGATACACCCGGAAAAAGGTCGCGGCGACGACATGGTGGGGTGAGATGGCCTGGGGCAACGTGCAAGCGGGCCCACAACCGTCACCTGCAAGGCTCGCCAACCGGGCGTGGCCGACCGTGCCTTAGCCGGTAATGTACTGAGCCCCGTTGGCGGTAAGGGTGGCTCCGGTAATAAAACCTGATTTGTCATCTGCCAGAAATAGAACGCAGTGTGCCATTTCGTCGGCTTCCCCAAGCCGCCCCACCGGAATGCTGGCGACAATACCTTTGAGAACTTCCTCGGGCACCGCCTGCACCATCTCGGTGTTGATGTATCCTGGCGCAATGCAATTAACAGTAATACCCTTGCGCGCCGTTTCCAGTGCCAGTGCCTTTGTAAAACCAATCATCCCCGCTTTCGCCGCAGAATAATTTGTTTGCCCCATCTGACCCTTCTGGCCATTGATCGAGCTGATATTAATGATGCGCCCAAAACCACGCTCCCGCATGCCGTCGATCACCTGGCGGGACATGTTGAAAACGGAATCCAGATCAACACTCATGACTTCACGCCATTTCTCCACGTCCATTTTGTGAAGCACCCCATCACGCGTAATCCCGGCATTGTTCACCAGAACATCGACCGGCCCAAGTTCTGCTTCCACCGAAGCAACACCGGCAACACATGCCTCAAAGTCACCGACATTCCATTTGAAAACAGAGATACCTGTCTCCGCCTTAAAGGCTGCTGCCGCCTCATCATTGCCCGCATAAGTGGCGGCAACACGGTAGCCGGCCTCCTTCAGGCCAATTGAAATCGCAGCCCCGATACCGCGCGTGCCACCCGTAACAACTGCCGTGCGTGTCATCTTGATTTCCTTCTCACCCATTAAGTTTTACTTTGCGTCGTTTGAAATCAATCGCGCTCGACACACAAGGCGATTCCCATGCCACCGCCAATGCACAGTGTGGCAAGACCTTTTTTGGCATCACGTTTTTGCATTTCGTGAAGCAATGTCACCAAAACCCGTGCACCGGACGCGCCGATCGGATGGCCGATGGCAATCGCACCGCCATTCACATTGACTTTCTCCGTATCCCACCCAAGCTCCTGATTAACCGCCAGTGCCTGCGCGGCGAAGGCTTCGTTTGCCTCCACAAGGTCGAGGTCGCCAGGCGTCCAGCCAGCTTTTTCAAGAGCCTTACGAGATGCAGGAATGGGGCCCGACCCCATGAGGGAGGGTTCAACACCTGCCTGTGCCCACGAAACAATCCGAGCAAGTACGGGGTGCCCCCCCTCTTTCGCCTTATCAGCCCGCATCAAGACCAGAGCCGCCGCCCCGTCGTTAATGCCACTGGCATTACCTGCCGTCACCGAGCCCTCTTTCGCAAAGGCTGCGCGCAAACCTGAAAGCGCATCGATCGTAACGCCGTGACGAATAAATTCGTCATCCTCAACCACCGTTTCGTCTTTGCGTGTTTTGATCGTTACCGGAACGATTTCATCCTTAAACCGACCAGATATCTGCGCAGCCTCGGCCTTATTCTGCGAAGCAACCGCAAAATTGTCCTGAGCCTCGCGGGAAATCTGCCACTTGGCAGCAACGTTTTCCGCTGTCTGCCCCATGTGGTACCCATGGAAGGCATCCCAAAGACCATCCGTCACCATGGTATCGACGAGTTCAAGCGCACCCATCTTAGTGCCGGCGCGCATGTGCGCTGCATGGGGGGCGCGGCTCATGCTTTCCTGTCCTCCCGCAACCACAACATCTGCGTCCCCGTTAACAATGGCCTGAAACCCCAGCGCCACCGCACGAAGCCCCGAGCCACACAACTGATTGACACTCCACGCAGGCACTTCAACCGGAAGCCCCGCACTCATCGCAGCCTGGCGGGCCGGGTTCTGCCCTTCGCCCGCTTGCAGTATCTGCCCCATAATTGCTTCTGAAACATCAGCAGGAGCCACCCCTGCCCGCTCCAGCGCGGCGGCAATTGCCCGGGCGCCCAGCTCATGCGCACTCAAGGATGAAAGCGCGCCATTAAAGGCCCCGACCGGCGTGCGCGCGGCACCAACAATCACCACATCCAATGTTAAATCCACCATTTCCCTGTCCTTTCACAAGTTTCCCTAAGGGAAATTTTCTATTGCGCCGCACAATGTCTCAGTTGATCCGCCCTGTAAACAGCTTTTCAGGGGGCCGTTGCGTTCACTATTGCGCTATTGCCATAGTGCGGCGCAGCAATTTACTTGCGTACAACCGTATCGGCGCGCGAGAATGGTGCAAATTGGAGGCAATCCTCCTCAAGACAGAACGAGGCCAAATTTGGCGAAGAAAAACCTGGCCGCTGACGGTGTGGTGACGATCAAGAAATACGCAAATCGCCGCCTCTACAACACCGCGACGAGCTCCTATGTCACTCTGGAAGACCTCGCCAAAATGGTGCGCGAAGGTCAGGATTTCCTGGTGCGTGATGCCAAGTCATCGAAAGATCTGACCCACTCTGTCCTCACACAGATCATATTCGAGCAGGAGCAGAAGGGTCAGAATTTGCTGCCAATACCTTTCCTGCGCCAACTCATCACGTTTTACGGGGACAGCCTCCAGAGCCTGGTTCCCTCTTATCTCGAAATGAGCATGAACAGCTTCACTCGGGAGCGCTCAAGACTGCTGGAAAAAGTCACCACCGCATTCGGCGGCAAACTCTTGTTCGATCAGTTTGAGGAACAAATCCGGCGCAACATTTCCATGTTTGACGAGGCGCTGCGTTTATTCTCCCCCTTTTCCAGCCGGGAAGAGCCCGAAGAAGGCAATAAATCACCCAGCGGAAACGAGGAGGGGTCAAAGCGGGGTGATGATCTTGAATCTGTGAAAGAACAGCTCCGAGACATTCAGATTGAACTTGCGAAATTGTCCGGCAGAAACGCCAAAACTTAGGCGGTACCCTCGCCAGATTGCTGCGCGACACGCGCATCCGCACCGCTCTCCAAAGCTTCCCCTTCACGCCATGGTGGCGTGAGAACCGGAACACCCAGATGGAAGCCCTGGAAGTATTCAACGCCGATCTCCCGAAGAAACGTCACCTCTTCCTCGCAACTGACAAATTCAGCAACCGTCGGCAGGCCAAAATTGCGCGCCAGATCGACAAAAGTCCGAAGGAACATCTGATTGTCCGGCTTACCGATCAGACCTTCAACAAAGCTCCCGTCAATTTTCACCATATCTACAGAAAGCCGCTTCAGGTTGCGAAACGACGTATAGCCTGCACCAAAATCGTCAATGGCAATTTTCGCCCCCTGACCACGCACAGTGTCAACAAAGGCCTGGCTCTCACTTATTTCTTCGATCGCGACTGTCTCGGTAATCTCCACAACCAGCCGTTCAGCAACACCAGGATGGCCCCGGGTAAGGGCCAGAAACATATCCAACCAGACTGTGTCAGTGATCGTATAGCCCGATACATTGATCGCAATCTGGGGCTGTTTGTCGTGCAGCAATTCTTCAAACGCCAGCTCCAGCACACGGTGGTCAATGAGACGAATAAGCCCAAGCTTCTCAGCTATGGGAATAAAACGCCCGGCGGCCACAATCGTGCCGTCCTTCTGCTCAAGACGCAGCAAGGCTTCATGAAGAACAGGCTCAAGGGTCTGCGCCGCCACCAGCGGCTGAAAGGCAAGCTTCAACCGTCGTTCGTTCAGTGCGGCCACCAGCTCGTCGGCAAGCTTCAGGTTACTGCGACGACGTTGGTCCTTTTCTGGCGACTGGCTAAAAGCAACATAGGAAGCACGGCGTGAATGTTTTGCTTCTGTCAACGCTTCCTCGGCCCGCATCATAGCAGCCTGCGCCGTATCGGCGCCGGAGGGAATAGACACGCACCCGATCGACACAGTCGTGGCAACCGGCCCAGCATCAATCTCGATCACCAAATCACAGACAGCACTTAACAAGCGCTCCGCAGACGCACACATCTGCGCTTCATTGCAATTGCTCAAGATAATACCGAACTTGTTGCCTGAACTGCGGCCAATAACATCACTCGCCCGCAGTTCGCCGAGAAGCCGTTTGCCCACCTCAACAATAACCTGGTCAGCGACATCGAACCCATAGGACTCGTTGACCGTGGCCAGCTTGTCGATCGCGACAACAAAATAAGCACCCTGCACGCTCGAGCGTCGCATTTCCGAAATCTTGTCTCCAAGTGTATTTTTAAGCTGCTGCCGGTTGAGGTGTCCGGTCAATTCATCATAGGTCGCAAGATAGGTCAGCTCTTCCTCACGAGCACGGCGGTGGGTAACAACACGTACCAGCCCAACGGCCCGGCACGGTCGCCCTTCAACGTCACCGAACCAGCGCCCGCGATCTTCAACCCAATGTTCCTCGCCCTTGTCATCCCGGATCATGTACTCGATCTGATAGCTAACGCCCTTGCCATTGTCTCGCAGCCCACCAGAAACAATCGCTTCATAGCGGCTTGTCCCTTTTTGGGACACCAGGCGCGACGCAAACCCCCGGCCCGTCGAAATATCGTCCGCCGAAGAAATCCCCAGGATCGACGTCACATTGTCAGCCCAAATCAGCCTGTCTTCCCCCAATGTCCACTCATAGAAGGCATCACCGGTTTCAGTAATCGCCTCAAGGCCCAGTGAATTGAGAGGGGTGAGAACATCTGGAGAGGGCATGTCACCAGCGTCGGGCGACATCAAACCGTTCTCCTCAGGATCAGAGGATGCCTGGGTTTCGTTCCCTTTCTCCCCACGCCAAATACGTCGATCAGACAACACCACACACCACTCCCGATAAAATACAAATCACTCAAAACACGCGGACAAACCCTGTTGGGTCTTGCTCGTGGGGGCAATTGTGTGGTCTCCGTCTTAAGAAAGGGCCAAGGAACATTGACAAAATACTCCTAAAATTCATGGTTAAATTGCCCCGAACTGTGCCATTGCGAAGCACTAAATCTGGCCGGCTTTTTGCTCCTATAGTCCCATGACCCGTATCGCACCCATATCGCCTTCAGTTTTCCCCAAGGGCCTGCTCGACCAAAACTCGATCAGCGCCAGGAGAACAAGCCTGCCTCAAAGGCGATCGTGATTGTCGAGCCCACCTATCAGGCAGCAACGTGTCGACACGTAAGGAACCGCCCCGGCCCCAGCGCCCCGTTCCTTACACAATATGTCGATCAGCACTGGCACTGGCCTCGCAACCCGCAAGCCCGGCTCGACGCGCGCGAAGCCGCAGCATTCGCCTACAACACAACCGATGCAGCCCCTCTAGATAACCACCGCGGTGCAGCGCTCAACCGCCAAGTCTAGCTGCCACGATAGGTCAGTAGCCGATGGCCGCACCATCCTTGCGAAAATCAGAGCCCCCGACAAGCGTGCCTTGCGCCCGGTCAATATAGATTGCCTGTCCCCCCCCAAACGGCAAAAGAGCGTTCTTCACCTGATGCCCCCGCGCCCCAAGCCCGGACCGCACAGCGTCACTGATACCCTTCTCAACTTCAATACCGCCGACGCCAGGAAACGCACGCGGGCTATCAAGGGCCTCCTGCACATCCATCCCGAAATCAATCCGGTTTGTCAGGAGGTGAACATGGCCCACCGGTTGGTAAGCACCTCCCATCACCCCGAAAGGCATGGTCGCATAACCATCCTCCACCATCATCCCGGGGATAATGGTGTGCAAGGGACGTTTACCGCCCTCCAGGCAGTTGGGATGGCCCTGCGTCAATACAAATCCGGCACCCCGGTTTTGCAGCACAACGCCGCTCCCGGGCCCTGTGATACCCGACCCGAACCCCTTGTAGAGCGAATTGATAAAGGAGACAGCATTACGGTCTTTGTCGACAACGCTCAAGCAGATCGTATCCCGATCGAGAGGATCGTGGTTGACGCTAAGTCCTTCCACCACCCGGTCCAGACGAATGCGTGCCGCAAGCGTTTCCGCCGTTTTGGCGCTCAGCAACTCATCGCTCAGTACATCACAAAAAGCCGGATCGCCAACATATCTGTCCCGAAGATCGTAGGCCAGGCGGCAGGCTTCCATCTCCAGATGAAAGCGTTCCGGCCCGTGGGGATCTAACGTCCCAAGCTCAAAATGACCAAGCACATTGAGCGCAATTTGCGCCGTTATCCCCTGTCCGTTCGGCGGAATTTCCAGAATTTCCTTACCCCGATAGACGGTTCTGATCGGCTCCACATAGTCGGCCCTGGTTGCTGCAAAATCGTCAAGCGTATGCACGCCTCCCAGGCTCCTCAGCTTACCCACGAGGTCTTCTGCCACTGCCCCTTCGTAAAAGCCCGCGCGCCCCTTTTCAGCCAGCAAGCGCAACGTGGCCGCCAACCCTGGCAGGCGCATCACCTGTCCGGTCCCAGGCCCCTCACCCCCGACAAGAAAGTGGCCAGGCCCATCCGCATCCGTCTTCAGATGATCGGCGAGAAATCGCCACTCCAGCGAGATACGCGGTGAAACCGCAAACCCCTCTTCAGCAAATCTGATGGCAGGCGCAAGCAACTCGCCAAAGCACATCGTGCCGTAATCCTCCAGCAACT
>CAZNLO010000094.1:0-9457 GCA_964573935.1 uncultured Parvibaculum sp.
CCTCCCTGGTCCGCTGATGCTGACACGCTTTTGCCCTTACCTGTCGCCGGAAGAAGTGTCCGGTTCGTCCTGTTCTTGTGTTGCCGCTGCCGCCATTAACTGGGCCGTGCGAAACACATTCATAATCCCTGCAGCCGCCCCCAGAAAGAAGAAGATGAGCAACAGCCAGGGCTCAGTACCCAGCCAGTCATCCAAAAGCCACCCGATCACCCCTCCGACAACCAGACCTGCAACAAGCTCGGTCGACAGTCGAAAGGCCATTCCGATGGCGGTGCCTCTCTTTCCCGCGTCGGCAGGCTCCGGGTATTTTTGCTTCTGAATTTTCGCATAAGCACGGAGTTTGGCATCCAGTTCGGCAATATCCGCCTTGCTGTTGGCAGCGTCGCTGCCTGTGCCTTTGTTCTCTTGTTCGGGCGGTAACGTCATATGCCCGTCCAGAACCTCCATATTTCGTGCGAAACCCCTGCAAAACTGCAAAAATTCCCCTCAAGCCGCGCGCACATTACGTGCGCGTTTCAACCCTGTCAAGGAGGGGAGAGCACCCTCTAAGTAGCTGAAAAACAAAACCAATTCGGGACTTTTCGCAGGTGCGTCAATTGGCCCTGTCCGTGGACTGATTCCCCTCAAAGCCTCTGGTGAAAACATCTTGTAACCCTCGGGCAAAACCTGGCGCCTAAACCGCTTCGCGAATTTTCTCAGCGGCCTCAAGGTCGACTGAAACAAGGGTCGAAACACCCCGCTCCTGCATTGTGACGCCAAAAAGACGGCTCATTCTGGCCATGGAAAGCGCGTGGTGAGTGATGATGAGGAAACGGGTATCCGTCGTGCGCACCATTTCCTCCATCAAATCGCAGAACCGCTCCACATTGGCATCATCCAGCGGCGCATCGACCTCATCGAGGACGCAGATCGGCGATGGATTGGTCAAAAATACGGCGAAAATCAGCGACATGGCCGTCAGTGCCTGCTCGCCGCCCGACAGAAGGGACATGACCTGAAGGCGTTTTCCAGGCGGCCGCGCCATAATTTCAAGCCCGGCCTGCAGCGGATCGTCTGATTCTGTGAGTTTCAGATGGGCCGTCCCCCCGCCAAACAGGTGGGTGAACAACCGGGTAAAGTTTGCGTTCACTGTCTCGAAAGCCTCCAGCATCCGCTGGCGACCTTCCTTGTTCAGGCTTGAGATGGCCTGACGCAATCGCGCGATCGCACCCTCCAGGTCCGCTCTCTCCCGCATCATCGTCTCAAGCTGCTCGGTCAGTTCCTGCGCTTCCTCGTCGGCCCGCAGATTAACCCCCCCGAGGCTCTCACGTTCACGCTTTAGCTTGTCGAGTTTCGTTTCGATGTAATCCAGTTCAGGAAGCTCTTCATTGTCTTTAAGCTCTGCTAGTGCCAACGCTTCCTCCGGCGCGCATTCCAGCACTTCCCGAATGCGTACCTCGGCATCTGCCTTGCGTTCACGCGCACCATCAACCAGACCATCAAACCGCGCGCGATCTTCACGCGTGCCCGACAGGGCATTTTGTGTCTCCCGTGTAATCTTGTTGCATTCCGATAGATTGTTCTCAGCTTCGGCCAGCGCGTCGGCAGCCTGCTTACGCCCAGTTTCTGCCTGCGAAATCTGCGTCAGCAATGCTGAGCGTTTTGCTTCAATCTGGGCAGGCACTTGAGCCAGTAATTCAAGTTGGCTCGCCGTCTCCGTATGGCGTTCTTCCAGGGTGGTAATCTGCTCGCTGGCATTGACGGAGCGCTGCTCCCAGCCGGTGCGCTCGCTCCCGATTGTTTGCAGGCGTCGCTGGCGTGCGTGCGCATCCCGGTTCAGGCCTTCCAGTGCCGCGCGTGCTTCCGAAAGAGAAAGTCGAAGAACGCCGACAGCCTCACGCGCCGAAGTAACCCGCACCTGAAGCTCATCACCGGGCCGAAGTCCGGCGAGAGTGGCCTTAGCTGTCTCAAGGGCACGTGTGATCTCGGCAAGGTCGCCGGTCAACCGTTCGTTCGCATCCGTCAGGGCGGCAAGACGGCTGAGTTGGGCGGAAGCCTGGCGCTCCGCATCACTCAGCGACTTGCGCAATCCGGCTTCGGCAGATTGTGCCTCACGAAGGGCTTTTCTGAGTTCCCGTTCTTTGTGCGATGCTTCTTCGCTCTTCAGACGAGAGGCTTCAAAGTCATCCCGCAATGTGCGCATCGTCGCCTTGGCGGTTTCAATCTCCGCTTCAAGGTCGGCAAGACGATTGCGTTGCTCAAGACGTTTTGCCGCTGATGTTGGTGCATCCGCTCCCGCAGTGTACCCATCCCAGCGCCACAGGTCGCCCGCAACGGAAACAAGTCGCTGGCCAGGCTTCAGGCTGGCCTGAAGCGCTTTTCCCTGCTCCGGCGAGACCAGCCCGATCTGGTTGAGGCGTCGCGAGAAGGCCGCAGGTCCACGAACCACGGACGCAAGAGGGCGGGCGGCGTGCGGCAAAGGAGCATCATCTGTCGCTTCTACCAGGTCCCAGTGGATCGGTGCCGCACTGTCTGTGGGAACGGAAAGGTCTTCACCAAGTGCGGCCCCCAGGGCTTTTTCATACCCGGGCTCTACGGTGACAGCATCAATAAGGGGAGGCCACAGTCCGCCTTCATCCACTGCAAGCAGGTCGGCCAGTGCTTTGGCTTCAGCGGAAAGACGTCCCACTTCACGCTCTGAATTTTGCAGAGGGTCTCGTTTTTCCGTTTCCTCCACACGCGCGGCCCGCAGGGTTTCTTCCGCAGCGAGAGCCGCAACTTCCGCCTCTTCGCCGTGGGTAATTGCTGCCTCCAGCTCGGCTCCTTGCTGAGCAATTGCGGCTTTCTTTTCTTCGGCATCTGCAAGCGTGGCCCGCTCCCGGGCGATTTCTTCAAGCTGGGCGGTGAGCTTTGCAAACCGTTCTTCCGCTTGCCCGATTGTCCGTTCCAGGCTCTGGCGTTCGGCGGCAAGGGCTGCGGCTTCCTGCGACAGACCGTCCAGTTCGTTCTCGCGTGTCTGTAGGGTTTCGCTGGTTTCGCTGACTTTTTCCCGGGCGGCGGCGTGGGCTTCGCTTTGCGAGGCTTCTTGTTTTTTAAGCTCCTCTTCCTCGCCACTCAGGCGTTCAAGCGCTTCTCCCGTATCGCTCATCAGGTGGCGTTCGCGGGCAACGTCCTGCCTGATCTGCTCAAGTCGGGCGGTAAGCTGGCTGGCCTGGTCGCGTGCCCGGGTTTCCTCTGCATCGAGGTTCTCCCGCGCAACGGTCAGCCGGTGCAGACCGGCGGCGGCGTGGGCTTCTGCGTCCCGCAATGCGGGAAGTTTTTCCGCCGCTTGAGCTTGCGCCGTTGAGGCGGCGGCGGCCAACTGTGTCAGTTCGGCAACCCGGGCATCGGTTTCTTTGAGGCGCGTTTCTTCGGTGTCGAGTGTGCTTGTGGCCTGCCCCCACTTCATGTGCAGAACAGTTGCCTCGGCGCGGCGGATATGGCCGGAAAGGTTACGGTAGCGGGTGGCCTGTCGGGCCTGTCGCTTCAAACTCGTAAGCTGCGTTTCGATCTGCGCAACAACATCGTCCAGACGGGTGAGGTTTGTCTCCGCCGCTTTCAACCGCAGTTCAGCTTCATGGCGCCGTGTGTAGAGGCCTGTAATACCCGCCGCTTCTTCAAGAATACGCCGTCTGTTGACCGGCTTTGAAGAGATCAACTGGCCGATCTGGCCCTGGCGCACGAGGGCTGGCGAGTGCGAGCCGGTTGAGGCGTCTGCAAACAGAAGCTGCACATCACGCGCGCGCACTTCTTTTCCGTTTATCCGGTATTGAGACCCGGCATCGCGTTCAATCCGG
Organism: uncultured Parvibaculum sp.; assembly: GCA_964573935.1. Classification (GTDB taxonomy): domain Bacteria; phylum Pseudomonadota; class Alphaproteobacteria; order Parvibaculales; family Parvibaculaceae; genus Mf105b01. The sequence goes on from CAZNLO010000094.1 coordinate 3,816, forward strand.
CGCGAAACTTCCAGTGTATCGTTATCATTGTAAGCGGCCGGAGCCGTTCGTTCCGAATTGTCGATAACCAGCGTGACTTCCGCATTGTTGCGGGACGGGCGGCCTGCTGTTCCTGCGAAAATGACATCTTCCATGCCTGAGCCCCGCATGTTTTTGAACGAGTTCTCCCCCATGACCCAGCGCATGGCTTCCAGCAGGTTGGATTTCCCGCACCCGTTGGGGCCGACAATGCCCGTAAGGCCTGGCTCAATGAGCAGGTCTGTGGGCTCGACAAAGGATTTAAATCCGGAAAGGCGCAGGCGCAGAAACTTCAAGTGAATATCCTCAATACGTAAAAGCCAGAAGTTCAAAACATCGCGAACTTCTTGAAGGAAGCCGTAAAATTCAAAGCCCTCGAAACCGAGGAGCCGGAATGGATCACGATTCGGGCAGGTGACTAAGCAAAACCTCTTCAAAGTCCTCGAAAGACAGTGCCCCTTCAATTTTCTCCCCGTTTACGAAAAAAGTCGGCGTGGAGCGCACGCCATGCACTTCCTGTGCACGGGCCTGAACAGCACGCACATGGTCGAAAATCTCTTCATTCTGAATACAGGCTTCGTAGGCTTGCCCCGAAAAACCCCCCAGCTTGGCAATCGCTTCCAGGTTTTCTCCCGGGTTCCCCGCAAAAGCCCATTGTGCTTGCTGCGCAAAGAGCACATCCAGGAATTTGTAATACCGGTCCTCGCCCGAGCATCGCGCCAGCATGACGGCGGCCGTTGCAGCCGGGTCGAACGGGAATGCCCGGACCACGAAGCGCACCAAGCCGGTTTCAATGTATTTTTCCTTCACAAGCGGAAAAGTACGCAGATGGAATGACGCGCAATGGTTGCATGTTAGGGAGGCATACTCGTAAACGGTGACCGGTGCGTCGGGGGATCCCAGCGCGTAATCGCCCATCGGTCCCTCGATACTGAGGGAAGTGGAGGGCGTTTCAGGCGCACTGCCGCCAGCAGCGTCAGCGGTGTTGGAAGCGCCTTCCCCGGAATTGAGAAAGTTAGCTGCGATCAGGACAATAGCCAGCACTGCCGCGCCACCAATGAGCAAATTTCGTCTATTTTGTTCCAATTTTACCGTTCCCTACAAAATGTGGTGTGATTATAGCCGTCTCGCACGCGCTCTCAACCGATCCTTTCGCTTGCATAGAAAAGAGAATCGACGTTTAGCGTTGCGATCCCCGCAATTGGCGCGCCCGATCTCCTGTTTTTCCACAAACTTTATGCTCCATACGAGCGTCTCAAAATATAGAGCGTTTCAGGTTTTCCTTCGAGTGCCCAGGATTTTGCGTCCCAGCATTTCCAGGGCCGCTCTGAGTGCAGGAGAGTTGATGTCTGCTGTCTCTGCTTTCAGCGCAGCCTCCTCTGTCTCGTTGAGCGGGAGCACTGTGCGTTTTCGGGTGGTTTTCGGGAGGGGCAGAGGCGCTTGGAGGAGTTTCAGGCGCACAATCGCCCGGTATCCGTAATAGCCATTTATCCGCTCAAGGATCTGCGGTTCCTGGTGCGCAAATTCCAGCCCCGCCGGCCCGTCCACCCGCACAGTCAAAGTGCCCCCCTCTGCCCGGCGGTTATTCCCGCCCTGCCGACCACGGGGAAAGGCCAGTTTTTCCGGCAGCGACATCTCTGCAAGCGAAGGGCCGACAATCTCGACCCAGTGACGCAGGATGTGGTCCTGCTGAAAGCCGCGGGCTTTGAAAATGGCGCGCGTTGTTGCTGCGACCTGCTTGGCAACGGGAGGCAGCAGTCTGCGGGGTCGAAAGCGCACTTGCGAAGGCGTGGTGGACATGGGCACAGTGTGCCTCATTTTGCTCTCCAGGGCGATGGGCCTTAGGGCACGGCGCGCCATTTTATGAACAGACCCCGGTTTGGAAAACGAACGCCCATGATTTTGCTCAGCAGATGGCTTCACTAAGCCCATGACCGAACCAAAAGCGTCTGTACTCCTGACCTGGTATGATGCCCATGCGCGAAGCCTGCCGTGGCGCGCCCTGCCGGGCGTGAAGGCCGACCCCTACGCCGTCTGGCTGTCAGAGATTATGCTTCAGCAGACCACCGTTGCGACCGTCGGGCCGTATTTCCGGAAATTTCTCCACAAGTGGCCCGAGGTGCACGATCTGGCGGCAGCCGACATAGATGAAGTCATGCACGCCTGGGCGGGGCTGGGGTACTACAGCCGTGCGCGTAATCTGCACGCTTGCGCGAAACTTGTAGTGAGCGACCATGCCAGCGCTTTTCCACAAACCCAGGAGGCCCTCCTCAAGTTGCCGGGGATCGGGCCTTACACGGCTGCCGCAGTTTCAGCCATTGCCTTTGGCAAGCCGGCGACTGTTGTGGATGGCAATGTGGAGCGCGTCATCGCCCGCCTGTTTGCGATCACAGAGCCCCTTCCTGCGGCAAAGAAGCGTATCCACGAAAAAGCGGCAACGCTCACACCTGCCAGACGTCCTGGCGATTATGCGCAGGCCATAATGGACCTGGGCGCTACCGTCTGCACGCCGAAACGACCAGCCTGCGAGCGTTGCCCATGGAAGAAACCGTGCGTGGCGCGGGCAGGCGGCAACCCGGAAACCCTGCCCGTGAAAGCGCCGAAAAAAGAAAAGCCCACACGTAGAGGAGCGGCTTTCTGGACCGTGCGTGCCGATGGAGCTGTGCTTATCCGCAAACGGCCTCCCAAAGGACTGCTGGGCGGCATGATGGAAGTGCCCTCAACGACCTGGGTGGCAGATGAGCCGGGGGCGCCACCAAAAGAAAAGCGGACACGTCCACTGTTGCTCGCCGAGGCACCGGCCAAAGCAAAATGGAAAAAGCGCCCCGGTGAGGTGCGCCACACATTCACGCATTTTCATCTGGTGCTGGAGCTTTACGAAGCCTGCGTTCCCCAGAAAACGAAGGCGGATGGCCTGTGGGTGCAGCCCGCCGAACTTGGCGACTACGCATTGCCGACCGTCATAAAGAAAGTGGTGTCGCTGGCACTCAGCGACACCGGCAAACCAGAAGTAGTTTAGTTCGGAAACATTTCCTTGCGCACCTGTTGGCGCAGCATATCAATCGGCGTGAGTTTCCCCCGCTTCTTGAAGTGCCAGAACGTCCAGCCATTGCACGCCTCCGCGCCTTGAACATGGGCACCGATTTTGTGGATGGAGCCGGTTGCGTCTTTGCACGCAAGCGTGCCATCTGCGCGAACGCGCGCTGCATGGCGGCTAGCGGGATCATAGAGAACAGTGCCCGGTTGCAGCAGACCGCGTTCAACAATCGTGCCGAAGGGAACGCGAGGCTCCTGTTTTTTGGATTTCGTAACCTGAATATCTTCAGCTTTAGCGGATTTGATGCCTTTCAGCCGGGTTTTGGCAACAGCGATATAGTTCGTCTCCCGCTCAATGCCAATGAAATTCCGACCGAGCTTTTTGGCCACAGCACCCGTTGTCCCTGTACCGAAAAACGGGTCAAGGACGACATCGCCGGGGTTTGTCGTTGAGAGCAGGACCCGGTGAAGCAGTGCTTCGGGCTTTTGCGTTGGATGTGCTTTGGCACCGTCTGCGCCCTTCAACCGTTCACCGCCGGTGCAGATCGGCAGGAGCCAGTCGGAACGCATTTGCAGGTCTTCGTTGAGGGCCTTCATGGCGTCATAGTTGAAGGTGTATTTTTTCTGGTTGGCACTCTTGGTTGCCCAGATCAATGTCTCATGGGCATTGGTGAACCGGGTTCCGCGAAAGTTGGGCATGGGATTTGTCTTGCGCCACACCACGTCGTTCATCATCCAGTACCCTAGGTCCTGCAGGGTAGCGCCGACGCGGAAGATATTGTGATAGGAGCCGATGACCCAGATCGCACCCGTGTCTTTCAGCACCCGGCGCGCAGCACTCATCCATTCGCGAGTGAACTTGTCATAGGCCTCAAAGCTGGAGAACTGGTCCCACTTGTCTGTAACGCCATTGACTTTGCTCTGGTCGGGGCGCGTGAGGTCACCTTGCAGTTGAAGATTGTAGGGAGGATCTGCAAAGATCAGATCGATGGATTTTTCGGGCAGGGCATTCATCCACTCGATGCAATCACCCTGAAGAATTTCGTTGGCCGGCAACCGGCTGATTTGACGCTTACGCCCCACGCTACATAACCCCTTTATTGAGAAGATTCCGGATCATGAGTCAGACATGGTTAACCGTCAATTAATTTTGATGAATCAAAGGCTTAGCTGTCATCGACCACAAGATAGAGTCTTCGTCAGGAGGTTTGGCGCAAGATGTTGCGTATAGGTCTGTAGGACCGGCGGTGATGCACACACACACCCAGCCGTTCCAGACCCAGTTTATGCACACGCGTGCCATATCCGACATTGGTTCCCCAGCCATATCCGGGAAAGTCCACGTCAAGCGCGTGCATCAGCCGGTCCCGTGTGACCTTGGCAATGATCGAGGCGGCGGCGATGGAAACCGCCCGACCATCCCCACCCACAATTGCGTCGGCAGAGCAGGCCAGCAGAGGGGTCTTGTTGCCATCAATCAGCGCATGGTCCGGGGCGCTCTCAAGTGCCAGAATGGCATCGCGCATGGCATCCAGCGTGGCATTGAGGACATTGCGCACCTCAATCTGCTCAACGCTGCCATACCCGATACCAACATCGGCACTGGCAAGGATGAGATCAAACAGGCCGTCGCGTTTTTTGGCGCTCAGCTTTTTACTGTCGTCCAGGCCTTCGGGGATACAGGCTGGATCAAAGACCACGGCAGCCGCCACCACAGGGCCGGACCAGGCTCCCCGACCGGCCTCATCGACCCCGGCAATGCGTTTTCCCGGTGCCCCGGCGGCGCGTTCCAGGCTGAAGTCAGGCCCGCCGAACAGTGATGCCTCGTCTTTCATGCCCGCCCCGTCTTTCAAGCCCAAAGTGTGCACACACGAGAGCTGCAAGGCAAACCTTCAAAAGAGCGCCAGTGGGTCTCCGGCCTTGGGAGGCACGCCAAAGGCCCGGCCACTTTCTTTGGAGCGCGCACCTCGGCCTTGCCTGCCCGTAAGGGGCATCCTGGAGGGCACGGAGGATGAGGGGGCATCCGATGCTCCTGAGATAAGGGGCTGGCGTTTCACACCGGGGGATGTGAAAGGGCCGGGGCACGCGTTTGGTTTTCTCCTACCGGTGTCGATAAAAAGAGAATAGAAGAAATATCAGAACAAAGCAAGAACATTTTTCACAAATCTCGCACGACGCGGCTTCCGCCCTTATAGTCCGCGCCCATGTTGAGCATCATCATTCCCACCTTGAATGCCCAGGAAGGCCTGGCGAATTGCCTGTCTGCGCTGGTGCCTGCGACGGTTAGCGGGTTGGTACGCCAGGTTATCATTGTGGATGGTGGCTCAAGCGATGCCACGGTTGAGATCGCTGATATGACAGGAGCCACCTTGATAACGACCCCTCCGGGCAGAGGGGGGCAATTGCGTGCAGGAGCTGAAGCGGCCGCGCATGACTGGCTGCTTTTTCTTCATGGCGACACTGTTCTGGAGCCCGGATGGGAAGCAGATGTTTCAAAATTTCTGAAACAGGTAGAGGGGGGGCGTTTCGGGGGACTGGACATCGCTGCCGCCTTCCAGTTTGCGCTGGATGATTTTGGCGCTGGCGCG
>CAZNLO010000095.1:0-9419 GCA_964573935.1 uncultured Parvibaculum sp.
CGTGGCGGAGTGGTTACGCAGCGGATTGCAAATCCGTGCACCCCAGTTCGATTCTGGGCGTGGCCTCCAGATTTTCTGAAATTTGAGTTCCTAAATCGCGAATCCATCCGCTGGTGGACGGTGATTCTTGGGCTGCCCCCCCTGTTGGGTACTCATTTGCGACAGCCGGTCGGTATAGGCAATGCCCCCCCAGACAAGCCCCATCAACAGATAGACGTGCCGCCAGTTGTCGATATCGATAATAAGCGCCTCCCCCGCATGACCTGCGAACGCTGCAACAGCGACAATCTGAAGCCCTTGATAAGAGTTTGGGACAAAACAACTTCGCATCCCCCATATCAGTGTCAGGGCATAGAGCACGAGGAACGCGCCCCCGGACAGCCACCCTCCCGCCAGGAAAACATTCAGATAGACATTGTGCGGATCTACCTTCGCAATTTTCACCCACTGGGAGGGGCCTATACCCAGAGGATGCGTAAGAACCGTCTGAAACGCCTCCTCCTGGATTGCAAAGCGGCCACCTGTCTCCGAAACATCATATGATTGAGTGAGTGAGAAACGTTGCTCAAACAGGTCTGATACTTCGCTGGAAGACAGCGCCCAGGCAACGACACCAACCCCCATTGCCCCCACCAGAATCACAGCCAGGCTCAAACGCCCGAGTTGACGCTTTGAGGTCGCTGTCATCCACGTAAGCAAAAGAAACAGCCCACCGGATGCAATGAGATTGCCCCACCCTCCACGGGAAAAACTGAGAAACAACCCGAGGAACAAAACACCCACTAAGGGAATGAGCAACAGGTCCCGTCGCTGAGATGAAACCGAAAGCCGGTAGACAAGAAACAGGGTCGGTGCAACCAGAAACGGCGCAAAGACATTGGGATCATTAAACGTGCTGCGTACCCGGCTGTAGAGCAAAAAAGCTTCCGAATTGGGCAGCAGACCAAAGTAGGCTGCACAGCCAAGCGTTGCAGAAAATGTTGCAGCAGCCGTGTAGGCCCACCAGATGGTTCGTAAGTTTCGCTCCGGATTTTCTGCGACCACAGCGGCAAAGAAAAGCATACTCCCGATGAGATAAACGGAGACAAGAAGAAAATCCGAAACCCGCTCAATATAGATGGCACCGATCCCCGAAAACCCATAGCCCAGCAACAGCAGGCCCCAGAGAATTGCAGGCGTTTTGAGTGTGTACGAAAACTTAAGTCCCAGCGCGAAATGCATCACCATCGTCAGGATCAAAAGCAGATCGTAGGGCGCTGGTGTTGACGTATCGCCGCCACCGGTTTGAACATAAAAACCAGTGGCCACTGCCGCAAACAGCAAGGCACTGCACAGCGCGGTCCAGATGGTTCGCGCCGTTGGTCCACCGCCTGTCCGCCCCAGACCCGTATTGTTTTGCCATCCGTCCATAGCGCTCTGAGCTCTAGTAGGCGTTCTCACCCTTGAGCAAGGCCCAGGGTGTACAAAGGATGATGTAGAAGTCAAACAGCAACGACCAGTTATCTATGTAGTAGAGGTCAAACTCTGTGCGACGTTGGATTTTCTCGTCTGTGTCGGTTTCCCCCCGCCAACCGTTGATCTGAGCCCACCCGGTAAGCCCCGGCTTCACCCGGTGGCGCGCAAAATATCCATCCACCACATCACCATAAAGCTGGTCCCCCGCCTTTGCCAGAACCGCGTGCGGTCGCGGTCCGACCATAGCCATATCGCCTTTCAGCACCGTAATAAGCTGTGGCAGTTCATCCAGACTTGAACGTCGCAGAAAACGCCCGACCCGGGTCACTCGGTCGTCATTCGATGTAACCAGCTTCTCCGCGTTTGCATCCTGGTTCTCATGTGAAAGCGTTCTGAACTTGTAAACTTCAATCAGTTCATTGTTGAACCCGAAACGTCTCTGACGAAAGAACACCGGCCCCTTGCTGTCCAGTTTGATTGCCAGAGCTATCAGGGCAAAAAGGGGCAGACTGCCCAGCAGCATGAGGCCCGCGATCAGCCTGTCGGAAACTGCTTTCAGCACATAGTCCCAGTCCGCCAATGGCTTTCTGTAAATATTAAAGAAGGGAACATTGCCGAAATAACTATAAGTTCCGGTATCAAACCGGACACGAGAGTCCAAAGCACTCAGGCGAATTTCAACCGGCAACACCCATAGCTTCTGAAGAAGCTCAAGCATCCGGCTCTCGGCCGTTGTTGGCAAGGCAACCAGCAATGTATCCACCCTGTTGGACCGGGCAAATCGAACCAGTTCATCGAAGCTCCCGAGTTTCTTAACACCGTCAATTTCGTCAGGCGCTCTGTCGCCGGAACGATCATCAAATATCCCGCAAATATTGATGTAACTCGCCCCTGATGAACGCAGAGCCTCGATCAACCGAACAGCCGTCCGCCCGCCGCCCACCAGCACGATATTTTGTTGAAGCCGTCCTTCGCCAGCCCAGCGTCGGATAATCTGGTGTGCACCATGCCGGGTCAAAATCACCCCGGCAAAACCGGAAAGAAACCAGCTCACCAACCAGACACGCGACACAGCCTCACTCTCCTTCCAGAGAAAGATGGCAATCACCGCAACCGCAAATGTACCTGTCCAGATGGCACAAGCTGAGGGAATAGTACCCCAGCGGGTCTGAAGCATTTCAATACGATAAAGATGGGAAAGTTCACTCACCAGAACGAAAACAAAGGGAACGGTGAAAATGAGAAAACTGTAAAGAAGAAAGCTGTCAGACATGCCCTCACCGACATAGAGCCAGCTTATCGTCGCACCAAGAACAAGAAGCACACACACTTCCGCCCCCCGAAGAGAACCGCGGACAACTCTGGGCGAAACGCCTGAATGAACCTTTGCGCGCCGCTCAACTGTGGGAATTTTTCCCGTAGGGCGCCCCTCCCGGTGGGCCCGTTCCTGTGTCCCACCCGATACAGCCGTTGCATGGGCCGGGGCGCTGTGTCGCGTTCGTGTTTGATCTGTCATTTTGCCACATCCATTGTTGTCCCGACACCAGGCGCACCTGCGATCGAACGACGGCCACCCACCAGCCCGCAAAGAGCCTTGCTATAGTTTTCCAACACCCCGGTTGCCATTTTCTCAAGTGAAAACTGTGAGCGCACCCGCACCTGCATCCGGTGCGTTACCTCAGACCACGAAGCTGGGCCCTCAAGATATTCCTGCATCCGCGCAGCAAGTGCGCCTACATCGCCCGGTGCAAGCAGCATTTCGGAACACGGACCAAATATCTCGGGGATACCTCCCGTATGCGTCGCGATAAGAGGTCGTTTCGCTGCCGCAGCCTCAAGGGCCACATAAGGAAATGAGTCTCGGTGAGACGGCATCACCACGACCCTACCTAGCGCAAAAGCCTCCCGGGCAGGCAGCACACCTCGAAGACGAACTTCCGCCTCCAACCCGAGACTTGAAATTCTGGACCGCAATTCCGTTTCATCCGGCCCGCTGCCGACAATTTCCAGGGTCGCCGGGGCCTGTGTTGGGGAGATATTTTGTACAAGGGTCTTAAACGCTTCGAGGAGCGTATAGATGCCCTTGAGTTCCCGAAGTTCGCCCAGAAAAACAAAATCGGCAGCATTTTCATTGAGCAAAACCGGCTTAAATTCGTCTGGTCCAACGCCATTATGAACAAGCATTGTATTATCTGGCAACACGCCAAACCGTTGTGTAAAGACAGAGCGGGCAAACTCAGACTCAAATATCAAACCATCGGTTCGTCGAAGCATAAAGCGCTCAGCCGCCCCAAACACCCTGCCAGCAGGGCTGAGGGGTGAGTAATGAACACTCCCGCCATGGGGCGTATAGATACGGGAAACAGGCTTCTCCGAGTAAAGAAAACGCGAAAGCAGCCCTCCTTTTGCCCCATGTCCATGAACAATATCGGGTTGAGAGACCGCCACGGCCCGTGCACCGCTGACAAGCGCACGAACATCGCTGATGCCGGGAAGTCGCCCGAGAGAAATGCGTGTAATACCAAGGGTGCAATGAGGCTTGAGCTGGCCAAGCCGTTCCACCGTCATAGGATCATTGGGCGCATCCGCACACAAAATACCGACGTCATAGCCCGAGGTGCTTTGAACATGGGCAAGATCGCAAACATGCCGAAAGAGGCCGCCAACCGGCGCACGTAGGCAATGCACAACGCGAAGTCGCCTCTTTCCCCGAAAGTTTTCGTCCCCGTTCAACGACATCAGAAATACCGCTCTCGAACCAGAATAGTATCGCCCGGCAACACAGCCGTGTTCATGGTAACGCCGATCTCGATGATCCGGTCGCCCAGGTTTCGTGTAATGCGGACCACTTCCTTGTTGGCCCGGTGCGTATACCCCCCGGCAATCGCCACGCCAGTCTTCACCGTCATGCCTGCAACAAACGGATACTGGCCGGAATTTGTTACTTCACCCAAAATGAAAAAAGGCCGGAAAGCCGTTACCTCGACGCTGACGCTCGGGTTCCTCAGCAAAGTTTGCGAAAGGATCGCCACGACGGACTGTTCCAGCTCCTCAGTCGTCAGCCCCCGCGCCTGGATTGCACTTACAAGCGGAATGGAAATCTGTCCGGCACCATCAACGGCGTACTCGCCGCTCAAATCTTCCTGCCCAAACACAATCACGCGCAACCGGTCACCACTGTCCAGTCGATAGACAGCGTTCTGCCCATCGACCGGCACTTCAGAAAGAAGCCCGGTATCCGCACACGCACTCAACACGAAGAGCGTCGCAATGGTTGTCAGCAAGCGAGCCATCATTAGCCTTTTTCCCGCGTTAATATCACACTGAAAATTAGGCCGAAATCGTTAACAACTCACACCCACCCGCCCTTTCAAAACCATGAAATTTCCCGAAAATTGAAGCATCTCCGCCCGATAGGCCTTCTTGTTAAGTATTCCGTTACCTAAACACCGTCTACTCAAAGGCCTCCAGGTGGTTGTCGCTGTGCGTCGATCGCGAGGTTTGCGTGTGGGAAATTGAGCGGGTCATGAGCGACACATCGGTTACATCACCAATGGTTCCCGGTACCACTGCCCCAACCGGCAGGGGCGCCGACGATAGTTTTGGAGATCGTCGCCGCGCCCCCACGAGCAGTGAAATCGATCCATGGGATCTCCTGCGCGCCATCTGGGCACGCAAGGAACGCCTGCTCATTCTTTTTGTTTTGTTTTTGTCTGTCGGGGCCTTCTGGGTAATGACCACGAAGCCGACTTATCAGGCACAGTCGCAGATATCCATCATGCCTCGGGCCGGTGAAGTATCACGTTTTGACCGTCAGGAAACGCCCCCGCAGGCAGATCAAATATCCATTGAAAGTGAAGTTCAGATACTCATCTCAGGCGCGCTTGTCCCTGACCTCATCACACAAATGAACCTCCACCGGACGGCAGAATTCAATCCGGCCCTACGGTCGGGAGGAGCCATTTCCCAGTTCATGCAGGTTCTGGGTATCTCTACCAAACCCTCCCCCGCCACAATGGCCTCCGTTACCGAAAACGTTCTGGACCATCTTTCTGTAATCCGCATACCGGACAGTCGTGTTATTGCCATTCGGTTTACCTCACACGACCCTGACAGAGCCGCCGTCCTGGCCAATGCCTATGTCGCGATTTACATCGCGCAACAGGTCGAGGCCAGCAATACCCTCAATACCAGCGCAACAGACTGGTTGAAAATCCAGATTGAGGAATTGCGTGACAAGGTTGCCCTTTCCGAAGCCGCCGTCGAACAGTTTCGTGCCCAGACAGGGCTTTTCCAGACGAATGGCAGCACACTCCCGCGTGAGGCACTGACCCAAGTAAGCGCTCAGCTAACCCAGGCACAGGCCGACCGGGCAACCGTTATTGCGCGGTTGAGGCTTGCCAAGGATCTGGTGGACAGCGAGGGAGCGATTGACACCACGGCAGTGGTTTTGCAGTCCCCCCTTATCCAGAACCTCCGGCAGCAGGAAGTACAGTTGCGAGCTCAGATTGCAGAAATGTCGACAACCCTTTTGCCCTCCCATCCTCGTATGCAGACAACACAGGCCAACCTGCGTGACCTTCGCCTTCAGATAGGTCGCGAAATCACAAAACTCATTCGCAGTCTCGAAAACGAAGCCCACATCGCAACCGAGCGTGTCCGCACCATGACACGCAGTGTCGATCAGTTGAAAGTACGCATGGGCCAGCTTGGGCAGCAGGAAGTTGAATTGCGGGCACTGGAACGCGAAGCTGTCGCAACCGGACGTTGCTTGAACAGTTTCTGGGCCGCTACGAAGCCGCAACCGCGCGCGCAGCCGTTGATGCGACCGTCTCCAATGCCACCATCATTTCAAAGGCAACTGTTCCCTCCAGCCCCTCCGCTCCCAACCGAAAATCTGGTCTGGTCCTCGCCGTGATCGGCGCTGCCTTCGGCTCACTGGCACTGGTCTTTCTGCTCGAAGCAATGGCCGCAGGGTTTCGCACCGCAGAGCAGGTGGAACGCCAAACCGGAATGCCCTTTCTAGGAACCCTGCCCAGCATACCCGGCACCGTTACCTCGCCAGGCATCGCCGCAGATGTGATCCGCAACCCCTACAGCCAGATTGCCGAAGCATTGAGACGTCTTCAGAGTAATCTTTTGATGGCGCGCGTTGGTGGCCAGCCGGCCCGTACTTTACTCGTGACCTCAGCCGTCAAAGGCGAGGGAAAAAGCGGGGTCGCAGGCGGTCTCGCACGGCTTATGGCTCAAAGTGGCTACCGTGTATTGCTCATTGATGCCAATCTGCGCCACCCTGGCGTCAACCAGACCCTTGGATTACATCCGGGGCTGGGCCTGTCGGAACTTCTCAGCGGGCAGGCTGAATTTGAACGCATCGTGACCCGTGACCATTCCAGCCCTTTGCATGTGCTCCAGGCAGGCGGACAGGTTTCAAACCCCACATCCCTCCTGGGGTCTTCGCGTATGAGTTGGCTCATGTATGCTCTTGTCCAGAGATATGACTATGTTGTCATAGATGGTCCCCCTGTTCACTCCGCGTCCGAAGCACCCGTCTTGTCCCAGCTCACCGACGTCACGGTAATGTGTGTAAAATGGGGAGTAACAAGCCGACGGGTGGTTACGCGGGCACTGAAAGGTCTGTCAGCGGCATCAACCCGCAGAGCGGGCATTTTTCTGACCGGGGTCAATCGACGGCAGTACGCCAGACTGGCCGACGATGTCACCAACACTTGAAGCCGGTCTGCGCCAGGCTTTTACTTCGCAAAAAACTTAGACCGAAAACGCACAAACGGCTTCCACAGAGCGGGTGTCTGCTTAATCGTCCGTTTCGCACTCAAGAATATCCGCGACATCACCAACGTCCCCATCCCGCGAAGTGTCTTGGCCCTCAGGTGGTCGTACAGATCAATCTTGGTCTCACACCATTCATTTTTGTAGCTCTCGTCACCGATTGTGAAATCGAACTGCGTCACACCGCGCTCAGCCGCCCAGCGCATGATCTCAACCAGTGCATGTATTCCCGGTGCAAGACGTCCGAAACCAGGCCCGTCGTAACTTGCCAGAAGGTAGTAAAACCGTCCCTTGTGAAGCAACCCCCAATTGCCGGCAACGAATTGACCGTCGATCTCAAGATGGGAAACATGAGCCAGACCGTCATCTCCCGACTTAACGGCAAGTTCCTTGTAAAAATCCGCATATCCTGGTTCTGCCAGAAAGTTATGCGCGCCCATGGCCTTCAAGGAATCCTCTTTCAACTCAACAAGGCGCTCAACAGAGGCTGCAATGTCTTCTGGCGAGCCTGGATGAACGTACCGGGTTTCCCCCATTGCCTTCATTTTTTTCAAACGACTCCGCGCATGTCGCTTCGCTTTGGACGTTCTCTTTTTGTCGTAATACGCGTCAAAATCAGTGCTGAACATTGTCATGTGTGCACCGCTTGCATTCAGACAAGTGCCCAGTTCCAGAAAAGGATTCGCCTGACCGCCAACAAGAGAGGGTTGGCGCATCAATTCAACCATGTCGTGCGCAGGAAGCCTGGCAACAATATCGTTCCACAGTTTTGAAAACTGCCCCGGAGCAACAAAGTCTGAAAAAGCTTCGGCCAGGATCGGTGCGTTATAATCATTGACATCGTTACCGAGCCACAGAAGGCGGCGAAGCGATCCCTTTGTCGTAATACCGAGAGGCAGGATCATGAGAGGCTTAGCATTTGCTTCCCAGACAACAACGATCTGCACATCAATATTCGCGCGCGCGCCGACATGGCGGTACCAGGTATCCAGAAAATCAAAAGACTGGAATGCGTAGCAGTCGGCGTCCTCCTCGAAACGGCGCCAGACATGCTCGACTGAAGAAAAATCATTGTAAACCGAAAGCAACCTTGAGGGGGCCGAAAAAGACACCACCTCCTGATCGGCGGCCTGAACAGGGTCGTTGTTTGCTTCTGGTACAAACAGGGACATGGGGGTGTCTCCGAAATACGTATGTTTCAAAATGGGACAGGTTTTTGTCCCAAAAACCGACGTTAAGCAATCTTTTCTCAATTAAAGACAGCCAGACTGCGGTTCGATAGGTCCTTTGCAATAAACGTGCGCGTTAGCAATTAACGCGCTTCTGCCACAACTCCGAGGCTGACTCCAGATAATGAGTGCCAAATCGACCCTGTTCCGTTCTGCCCTGCTGTCTCTGCACAGATCGGGCCTTCACGGTCTTGCGCCTGCAAGCCTCTCCGGCGTGGGGGTCATTTTCATGCTGCACCGGGTTCGTCCACAACAAGAGCTGGGTGGCTTTGCTCCCAACGCCCTCCTGGAAATCACACCCGAATACCTCAACGCGGTTCTGACCACCGTATCAACCCTCGACTATGATTTTGTAAGCATGGACGAAGCCTACCGTCGTTTGCGCGAACGCCAGTTCGAGCGAAAATTTGCTGTCTTCACTCTCGATGACGGGTACCGCGATAATCTCGAAGTCGCCGCCCCGGTTTTCGCCCGGCACCGCGCCCCTTTCACAGTCTATGTAAGTTCCGGTATGCCCGACCACACCACCGAACTGTGGTGGCTGGGCCTTGAGGAGGTCATTCGCAAGACCGATGCCGTTGCCATGGAAATTGACGGAACGGCTTTCCAGTTGCCGACCCTCAGCAGTGCCGAAAAGCAAGAAGCGTTCGACAGGGTTTATCAGCCTTTACGTGACCTCCCGCAAACCGAACAACGCGCCTTTATCGCCAGGCTCTGTGAAAAATATGAGGTAGACCTACTTAAGATCACCGCTGATTGCGCACTAGACTGGAACCAGGTGCGCGAACTTTCAGATCACGCGTTTTGCACCATCGGTGCACACACGGTCGACCATTACGCCCTGTCACAATTGAGTGAGCAGGACGCAAGGCATGAACTGACGTGCGGCGCAGACCGCATCAGGCAGGAGACCGGCCACTGGCCACATCACCTCGCCTATCCTTA
>CAZNLO010000096.1:0-8890 GCA_964573935.1 uncultured Parvibaculum sp.
CAACAGCCGTCCGGGAATTTCTCACCACTTTGCGCGGACATGTGGGCGCCGAACGACAGAGTGCGGAAAACCGCTGATCGGTCGCAGATCCAGACATCTGCTAAGTCATTGATTTAATGGTGCACCCGACGAGATTCGAACTCATGACCTCTGCCTTCGGAGGGCAGCGCTCTATCCAGCTGAGCTACGGGTGCACTGGGCG
This sequence comes from uncultured Parvibaculum sp., assembly GCA_964573935.1. GTDB lineage: Bacteria > Pseudomonadota > Alphaproteobacteria > Parvibaculales > Parvibaculaceae > Mf105b01. Next base: position 203 of record CAZNLO010000096.1, read on the forward strand.
GGAACCATCATTTCGTTCGCGCGGGCGGAAAATAGCCCAGCCACCAGGTCTTAGCAATGCATCAGCCGCAAAATTCCAGCAATTCCCTGAAACCTCTGGGAGAGCGTGTCCAGAGGAGGTGGCTTTTTGAGCCATTTATGGGCCCGATTGGCGATACCCGCCTGATCACTTATATCCGGCAGAGAAAAGCTAGGGCCCATGTGCTACCATCACCCAAATCTGTTTGAGTAACAAAGAGAGAGGGCCTGGAATTGGCAGCTCCGTTGCAGCTAAAGCCGTTGACCCTGTTCGTTGACCCGGGCATCTCTTTGATAGATGGGCGGTTGCGGGGCCTGCTCGCCTATTGGAACGAGAAGCGGGGCGCGAGGCCCATGCCCGCCCGCGCCGACATCTCACCGGGTGAAATGGTAACCCGCCTTCCCCGCATTGCCCTTCTGAATGTGCTGGGCGAGGGCCAGACGGTCGCTGACTTTAACGTGCGCCTTTCAGGCACGGGGATCGACGATCTGCTCGGCCGTGACTTCCGGGGAACGGGGTTGAGCGATCTCCTGGCGGAAGGGCCGGCAAAGCTTATCGCCGCAGCACTCGCCGCTTTGGTGCAACACAAGCGGCCCATGCGGTTTTTTGCCCACGCCCACCTGCCAGGCCACCCCGATGCGCATATTGAAGGGATTGCCCTGCCGTTGGGGCCAGAGGGCGGAAGCGTCAACATGGTGCTGCTGGAAACCGTCCTGATCCGTCAGTCAGACAAAGCCAGCTTTCCCGAGCTTCGGGGGGACGGGCTGGCTGCGGTGGGTTTTTGACGTTACTTGCCAGACGTGAGTTGCAGGAACACATCTTCAAGCGCTGCTTCTTCGGTGGACAGGTCGGCAATTTCAATACCTGCTGCTAAAATGTCGGCCAGCAAGGCTGCCATCGGCGCGTCATCGGGATTGTAAAGGATTGCAATCTGACCATCCTCGCGCACCTCCGCATTGTATTTTTCAAGCAGGGGCGGGAGGGTCGGGATCGGCGAGGCGGGGCGAATGACAATGCGTTTTTCGTTGATCCGCGCCAGCAGTGTCGATGTCGGCTCGCTGACCACCACCTCACCATGGTTGATAATCGCGATCTGGTCGCACAGCGCTTGTGCTTCCTCCAGATAGTGCGTGGTAAGAACGATGGTGGTGCCTTGCGCGTGAAGCTCCTGAACATATTCCCAAAGCTGGCGTCGAAGTTCTATATCAACCCCGGCCGTTGGCTCATCCAGCACCAGAACCGGGGGCGCATGAACCATGGCCTTGGCAACGAGCAACCGTCGCCTCATGCCCCCTGAAAGAGTGCGGGCATAGGCATCCGCTTTGTCGTCTAGTCCCAGAACACGGAGGATTTCCATCGTCCGCCGCGCAGACTTTGGCACGCCGTAAAGACCGGCCTGCAACTCCATGGCTTCGGCGGGCGTAAAGAAGGGGTCAATGTTCAGCTCCTGAGGCACCACCCCGATGGAAGCGCGCGCTTGGCGTGGATTGACGTCCGTATCGAACCCCCACACGGACGCGGCCCCCGACGTCTTGATAACCAGTCCGGCGAGAATGTTGATAAAGGTCGATTTTCCGGCCCCGTTCGGCCCCAGCAGGCCAAAGAAAGATCCTCGGGGGATGGACAGGTTGATCGACTTCAGCGCTTCTTTTGCAGGTTGGCCCCCCGCCGCCTTGTAGACTTTCCGCAAGTTCACGGCCTCTATCGCACAGGGCCTGCGGTCATCGGGGGCCGGTTCAAGAGGGGCCGGTGCTTTGGCAATCTCTTTGTCGTCCGTTATGCCATGCACCATGGTTTAGTTCCCTTTGAGTGACCGGTTCCAGGACCGGGCGTTTGCAATCCTCGACCCTCTCAGGTCTTCCGTGCCGCCAGCCATAATGCCATATTGAGCGCCTCTCCGGGAAGTCTTCGCGGAGATCGGTAGAGCAGGTAGAAAGACATTGACGAAAAACCAGGATAAAGCATCACATGAAGCCCCGAAGATGGGGGCAGATCGCCCGCTCGGCAAGGGGGACCATCTCTTTCTTGTGGATGGGTCGGGCTATATTTTTCGCGCCTACCACGCTTTGCCGCCGCTTACGCGAAAGTCTGACGGCCTGCCCGTCGGGGCTGTCCATGGGTTTTGCAATATGCTCTACAAGCTCATTGAAGACACCAAGAGTGAGTTTGAGGTAACGCACCTTGCGGTGATTTTCGATGCGTCGGGAAAAACCTTTCGCAACGACATTTACGCCGACTATAAAGCGCACCGTCCTCCCGCCCCTGAAGATCTGGTCCCCCAGTTTGCATTGATCCGCGATGCGGTGCGCGCTTTTGCTGTGCCCTCCGTCGAAATGCGGGGCTACGAGGCCGATGATCTGATCGCGACCTATGCCCGGCTGGCCGCCAGCGCGGGTGCGCACGTCACCATTGTTTCGTCCGATAAGGATCTGATGCAAATGGTGGGCGGCAGGATCGACATGCTTGATACGATGAAGAACCGCAGCATCGGCCCCATAGAGGTTGAGGAAAAATTTGGCGTGGGCCCCGACAGGGTTGTGGATGTGCAGGCTCTGGCGGGCGATAGCTCTGACAATGTTCCGGGCGTGCCGGGTATTGGCGTCAAAACCGCAGCCCTGCTGATCCAGGAGTATGGCGACCTTGAAACTGTGCTGGCCTGCGCGGAAGAAATCAAACAGCCCAAGCGCCGTCAGAACCTGATCGAGTTTGCAGAGCAGGCACGGGTATCTCGCCGCCTTGTCGAGCTAGCACAAGATGTGCCCGTACGCGAAAAGCTTGAGACTTTTTCTCTCGCAGACCCGGACCCGGTAACCCTGATCGGCTTTTTCAAGGACATGGAGTTCAACACACTGACGCGCCGTGTGGCGGAACGCTTTGGTGTTGATGGAGATGCCATCGAGGCGACCGGTTCTTATGACGAGGGCGCGCGGCCCTCACAATCAAAGCGGGAACCGGGTGGCAGCCCTCCCGCCAAAACGAAGTCTGAGGGGGGCGAGCTTGGCGCCACCCCACAAGGGCTGGAGAAGGGGCTGGGCAGTCACGCTTATGAAACAGTGACAACGCTGGAAGCATTGCAGCCCTGGATTGATGCAGCCTTCAACCAGGGCGAACTGGCCATTGATACGGAAACGGACAGTCTGGATGCCATGCAGGCCCGGCTTGTTGGCGTGTGTCTGGCGCTGGGGCCAGGCAAGGCCTGCTACATTCCTTTGCAGCATGGCAGCGGTGGAGGGCTTGATTTTGGTGAGGGCGCGCCGGAACAAATACCGCTGAAACAGGCATTGGCCGCGTTGAAGCCATTGCTGGAAGCGCCATCTGTGAACAAGATCGGTCAGAACATTAAATATGATCTGCTGGTGCTGAAAAATCATGGGCTGAACATGTCGCCCGTCGAAGACACGATGTTATTGTCCTATGCGCTGGATGCCGGGCGTCACGGGCACGGGATGGATGAGCTGTCGCAACTGCATCTTGGGCACAGGCCGATCCCGTTCAAAGAGGTGGTAGGCACCGGCAAGAAACAGATCACCTTCGATCAGGTGCCTGTCGACAAGGCAACCGCCTATGCAGCCGAAGATGCCGATATTACGTGGCGTCTTTACAAACTGCTGAAACCGCGCCTGGTTGCGGAGCGCAAAACAACCCTCTACGAAACCTTGGAGCGTCCTCTCGTGCCCGTTCTGGTTGATATGGAAGCCAATGGCATTCGGATTGACCGGACTGTGCTTTCGCGATTATCGGGAGAGTTCGCGCAGAAAATGGGTGCGTTCGAGGAAGATGTTTACAAGCTCGCAGGCGAGACATTCAACATCGCCTCGCCAAAACAGTTAGGCGAAATCCTGTTCGACAAGATGGGACTTCCTGGCGGAAAAAAAACCAAGACGGGGGCCTGGTCAACCGATGCCAGCACGCTCGATGACCTTGCGGCGACCGGTCACGACCTGCCGAAAAAAATTCTGGAATGGCGCAGTCTTGCCAAACTGAAAAGTACCTACACAGACGCTTTGCCTGAGCATATTGATCCGGGGACTGGTCGGGTGCACACATCTTATTCGATGGCAGGAACCACGACGGGACGTTTGGCCTCAACCGACCCGAACCTGCAAAATATTCCCATCCGTACCGAAGATGGGCGGCGCATCCGAACCGCTTTTGTTGCGGACAAGGGCAACAAGCTTCTCAGTGCTGACTATAGCCAGATCGAACTGCGCCTGATTGCACATATTGCAGACGTGCCGCAGTTGAAGCAGGCATTTTCGGACGGTATCGACATTCACGCCATGACGGCATCTGAAATTTTCAACGTGCCGGTGAAGGATATGGATCCCTCCGTCCGTCGTCGCGCCAAGGCGATCAACTTTGGGATCATCTATGGTATTTCTGCTTTTGGTCTGGCGAACCAGCTTGGTATTGCACGCGGCGAGGCGGCGGAATATATCGACCTCTATTTCGACCGTTTTCCCGGCATCAGAACCTACATGGACGAGACAAAGGCGCTGGCGCATGAGCAGGGCTATGTGGAAACTATTTTCAGGCGGCGCATTCACCTGCCTGAAATAAATTCCAAAAATGGAGCACACCGATCTTTCCTTGAGCGCGCCGCCATCAACGCTCCCATTCAAGGGTCAGCCGCAGACATCATCCGGCGTGCCATGATCGCCATGCCCGAAGCACTGAGCAGCGCAAAGTTAAACGCGCGCATGTTGCTCCAGGTTCATGACGAGCTGATTTTTGAACTGCCGGAGGGCGAGGTGGCGCCGACAATAGAGGTCGTATCCGGTGTCATGGAGAGAGCAGCAGTACCCGCCGTAAGCCTGAGCGTGGCACTGGAAGTGGATGCCCGCGCAGCCGACAATTGGGAAGAGGCGCACTAACAAGGGAGGGTGAATATGACTTTCCAGGTACCATCTGCATCAGCGTGAACGAGGTATGTGCCCACGGCATCCCGGGTGCGCGCCTCATTGAGGCCGGAGACCTCGTTAACATTGATGTATCTGCCGAACTGAACGGATTTGTCACCGACACTGGTGGTAGTTTCATTGTACCGCCGGTGAAGCCCGCGCACGCCGCTCTTTGTAGGTCAACCCGCATTGCCCGGGACAAGGCAATCCGGGCAGTAAAAGCAGGTGTGAAACTTAATATCATTGGCAGGACCGTTGAGCAGGTTGCTCGCAAAGCGGGCGACACGGTCATCGAGAACCTTGCGAGCCATGGTGTGGGCCGGGTCGCTGCATGAAGAGCCGGGATCAATCCCCGGCTACTATGACCCCGGTGACACGCGCCGCTTGTGGGCAGGTGCCGTCATCACCATTGAACCGTTCCTTTCAACGGGTGCCACATAGGCAGAGGAGCTGGAGGATAGCTGGTCCCTGACCACGCCGCCCGGTGTTTTTGCCGCTCAGTATGAGCACACGCTGGTGGTGACAAAGCGAGGCGCCCTCGTCATCACATGACGTTGTTTAGGCGAGCCGCGCGGCATCGTCGAACAGGGCTTGTATTCTGCGCACATAGGCAACCAGTCTTGGGTCGGCCCCGGCAGCGGTTTTCAGGGGACTGGGAACCTCTGGACCCATGATATTCACCAGCATTCCAAAGGCTGTCGCGTCTGCGACGCTGGGCTCGGCTCCGAACAGGAACGGCTGGTCGCCTAGAATTCCAGACAGGGCACGCAGGTCGGCGGCACCAAAAGCGTAAATTTCGTCGCGCGTGTGGCGGCCAAGGCCATGATGGTGAAGGGTTGCCACGACACTCTTATGTGCCTTGCGGATGATAAAGCTGCGAACTGGCCACGGGATGTCACCGAAAAACATCTCGTCTACAATATGTGTATTCGCGGGTTCGATCCAGCGACTGTAGACGATCACCCAGTAAAGTCGTTCCTCGAGCATGCGCTGGAGGGCATGGGAGCGGGCTTTCTGGAGCGGGGATAAATGCCGGTCGAGGTCAATGTCGTGGGCCTCTTTCAGATATTCGAGGATCAGAGCGGTGTCGCCCACGGTGACATTCCCCTCTGTGATGAAGGGAACCTTTCCTTTCGGCCCGGTGGCAGGGTTACCAACGGCCACCCGCTCATGTGCGACGCCGCTGAGGCGCAGCACGGTCATGAGTTTTACAACAAACCCGGAAGGGTCAGGGGTGCCAGGAAGGCAGTCTGCAAAACTGTGAAGGTGGATCATGGTCGGTACTCCTGCGCTCAGTTGTCCTTTGATGGGGAGAACCTTACTGTCACACTCCTGACAGCCTGTTGTCAGGAGTGATGGGGTAAGGTGAGGCCATGAGACGCGCAGATCGTCTGTTTGACATTATAGAATATCTGCGTCGTCACCGCCGGGTGGTGACGGGGCGGGAGCTTGCCGAAAGGATGGAGGTCTCCGTTCGCACCATCTACCGCGACATTGCGGATTTGCAGGCAAGTCGTGTTCCTATTGATGGGGAAGCAGGCCTCGGGTACCTGCTGCGCGAGGGATATGACCTGCCGCCCCTTATGTTCAATGAGGAAGAGGCGGAAGCGCTCGCCCTTGGTGCACGTATTGTGTCGACATGGGGAGACGCGGAACTGGCGGATGCTGCAAAAGCGGTGTTGGCAAAACTTCGAGCCGTGTTGCCGCGCGAACTGAAGGTGCAGTTTGACGCGCTGGGGGTGATGGCCCCACCTGCGCACTATCAGGAAGAAGTATCGATTGACCTGGCGCGTGTGCGCCGTGCCGTAAGAAGCAGACGCAAGGTTCGTTTTTCTTATGCGGACAAAGAGGGCAAAGCCTCCAAGCGCACCATTTCACCCCTCTCGCTTTCCTTTTATGGCGCCGTGTGGACGATACCGGGTTGGTGTGATTTGCGGCAGAATTTCCGCGTTTTCAGGGCGGATCGTATGGCAGACCTGGAGGTATTGGACGAGCGCGCCCCGCGCGACCCGGACAAGAGCCTCGCCGCCTATCTGAAGAGCCAAGGGGTGAGCGATATTGGCTCGCTAACGTGATGCTGTGCGGGGTTAACCTTCCAGATTACGGGCGCCGGCTCTTAGCAAGGTGAGCGTAGACCAGGTAATAGCTTCGACGGCCTTTTCTGCGGAGAGGCCCTGTTCAAACCGCAGGTGATCCCAGTTCTGGAATGAGAGGTGGGCTTCGACGGCATGTTGGGCAACGGAATTGGCCGCCGCACATTCCGGCAGGGCCGTCCAGATGCGTAACCGCTGCGCCTGGGCGGCGTGGGCGCCAAGCTCGTTCACATCCTCAACCGTCCGGCCATTGGTCGCGTAAAACAGAAGGTAATTTCGTATTTCATCAAACAGGGCCCCCTGGCGCTCTGTATAGCTGCGCACGCGTTCTTCAAGGCTACCTTCTACAAGCGGCTGGTCCGGGGGGGCGTCAAAACGAACGGACAGATAGGCGCGGGCTGCGCCCAGTAGCCCCTCCATGTCGTCAAAGTGCCGGAACAACGTGCGAACCGCAACGTCTGCCTGTTTTGCGATCTCCTCGGCTCGAGGTTTAAGGATGCCCTCACCGACCAGATGAAACAGCGCGCCGATAATTTTCTCGCGGGTGCGCACGCTCCGTCCCAATCGTCCGTCGACCTTTGCCGTTGACATCCGTGCTCCTAATTTTTTGCCGCCCTTCGTGACAAAAGGCATGTCTATACGCTCAGAGGATAGTTGATTTCCCGGTTTTCTGCGAATTTCTACCATATTTTTCAGGGGAAATTTTGTGTGTCTCGCCAAAAAATTATCATGTCATAAGTCATAACAAATATTTTAAATAAATGTTTTTAAGGGCTTTCAGGCTCAGATTGGAATTTCCCCGGTATTTATTGCGTTAAATCCTTATGAAATTGATGTGAATTAGCATCACAATTTAGTAATTGTCATTTACATAGACAAAATATATTGACAATCATTATGACAAATTGGTTCACTCCCCATGAGTGAGAGGGACTGCGGACCCAATTGATGGCTTGAATTTGGCCAGCTTTGTTCCGGGATGCAGCGCTTAAGTGTTTTACAAAGGGGGGATTTCCAAATGAATAGAAGCAGAGTGCGCTCTGCGCTACTTGGCAGCGCCGTTGGTGTTGCCATGGTGGCGGCATCGGGCACTGCGAACGCGCTAGAGTATAATTTTGGCGGCGTTCAAGTGTTTTTTGATACGACAGTATCTGCTGGTGTATCGGTGAGGGTTGCTGAAACCAATCCGCTTTTCCTGCCTGAAGGCAATGGGGGTCCGCTGGACAACCGGGATCTTCTGGGGCCGGTGGCCGGTGGGTCGGTTGCAGGACCAAGTGCGGCTGCGAATGCGCCGGGCTCTTTGTTTGTTCCCGATGATTCCCAGGCGGACAATTTCGGTGGATCGGTCAACGGCGATGATGGCCGGTTGAACTTTGACCGGGGCGATCTGACCTCTGGTCTTGTCAGGGTCACGAATGATATTCAGGCGAACTACCAGAACTACACGTTCTTTGCCCGGGTGAACTCGTTCTACGACGCTGTCCTTGACAACAGAAGTTCCTATGCCCGTTCGGGTATTGGCGACGGCGCCAAGGTGGATGTCGCCCGCGACATTGACCTGCTCGACTTCTACGTGTCGGGTGACTTCAATGTTGGCAGTCTGCCGCTCAACGTGCGTGTTGGTAAGCAGGTTGTGAACTGGGGGGAAGCCACCTTCATTCTCAATGGCATTAGTT
>CAZNLO010000097.1:0-8811 GCA_964573935.1 uncultured Parvibaculum sp.
GCGGTGACAATCTAAGGGCGACGCTGGATCGTATTGCGGTGGATATTGTTTCTTCTTCTGCGGCGCTGGATCGTCCGGTGGTAGAAATTTCCGGCGGCATTATTGATTTTTCCGCCGACGATCAGTTCTACAATGTGAAGGGTCAGCTCTACGCTTACTACCTGCTGCTCAAGGCGCTGGGTCACGATTTCGACAAGCTCATTACGGAGCGCGAGCTGAACGGCGCGTGGGAGCAAATGCTGGATTCGCTGCATAAGGCAGCCATGTTGTCACCCATGGTGGTGGTGAACGGCTCACCGGACGGGCAGCTTTTGCCAACTCATTTGGCGGCTCAGGGCTTCTATCTGCTGCGCGCCCGCACCCAACTGCGTGAAATCACCAATATTTTGTTGAAATAGGCCCTTTTCAGGATTTTTCCGGTGTGACCCTTTTCCCATAGACGTGCCGCCTGCAACGATGGCAGCATGAGCCCATGACGGCTGACCAGACCCAACCAGAGCGCGCCCCTGGCGCAGACCCCATCAGGCGGCGGAAATTTCTCGTCGTGGTTGATGGAACCCCTGAATGCGAAGTGGCCATCCAGTTTGCGAGCAGGCGGGCCAGACACACCAAAGGCGGTGTTGTGTTGCTTGTGGTGCTGGAGCCCGGCGGGTTTGAGCACTGGCTGGGTGTGGAAAACCTTATGAAAGAAGAGGCGCGTCAGGAGGCAGAGAAAATCCTGCACCGGCACGCCGCCCACGTTAACGACGTTGCTGGACTGGTCCCTGAACTGGAAATTCGCGAAGGCAAGAAGGTGGATTTGATCCGGGACCTCATCAGGCAGGACCCGGCAATTTCTATTCTGGTCCTGGGGGCAGGAACGGGAAAAGAAGGACCAGGCCCTCTGGTGCAAATGGTTGCCGGGGGCGCGGAGGTGGGTTTTTCCATTCCTGTCACCGTGGTTCCGGGGTCGCTGAGCGATGAGGACATTCACGATCTTGCGTGAAGAAGCCTGAATTGGCGGTCCCGGTGGGGGCGCAGCACTCCAGGGGGGCTTGAACTGCCCTTCCATATCAGCCATTTATGAGCCATGGGGACGGATAAAACCCCTAAAATTCATAGGGTTTTGCCGCAACCGTGCGGTCGGGACCGGCATAGACAATTCGTTTCAGGAGAAACGCGCATGTTCATTCAAACGGAATCAACCCCGAACCCGGTAACCCTTAAATTTCTCCCCGGCCGTGATGTGCTGGGTGAGGGTCAAGGCGCCGATTTTCCCAATTCGGAGGCGTGCGACCGCTCGCCGCTCGCGCGCGCATTGTTTGATGTGGACGGTGTGACGGGTGTCTTTCTGGGAGCGGACTTCATTACCGTCACCAAGGGCGATGTGGAATGGCAACATATCAAACCGGCTCTTCTCGGAGCGATCATGCAGCACTTCACATCCGGTGCCCCGGTCCTTTCCCAAGAGCTTGAGGAACGCCCGGGCCTTGATGTGGCCGAGGAAGACGCGGCCATTGTTGAGCAGATTGTCGAACTGCTGGACACGCGCGTCCGCCCGGTCGTGGCGCAGGATGGCGGCGACATTACTTTTCAGGGATATGACAAGGGGATCGTCTACCTGAATATGATGGGAGCATGTGCCGGGTGCCCGGCTTCCACCCAGACCCTGAAACACGGTGTTGAAAACATGCTCAAGCATTTTGTGCCTGAGGTAGTGGAAGTGCGTGCTGTCTGACCGCCCTGGGTATCGGGTAGGGTGATGCGACCCCCCGCGCTTTTTTGAGCGCGCTTCAGTATTGAGTTTGTCATGACCCTTCTTGCAATAGATACCGGACAGGCCGCCTGCTCTGTTGCCCTGTGGCAGGACGGAAGGGCTGTTGCCCATCGCTATGTCGCCCTGCGCAAGGGCCATGCGGAAGTGCTTGTCCCCATGATCGAGGAAGTGCGCCGCGAGGCGGGTTTTGCTTTTGCCGATCTGGATGCCCTGGCGGTGACGGTGGGGCCGGGAACCTTTATCGGTCTGCGTGTGGGCCTTGCCACCGCGCGCGGGCTTGCGGTGGCAAGCGGCAAGCCTTTGATCGGAGTGACAACCCTTGAGGCCATCGCCCATGCCGCGCGCAAAGAGGCGGCACCCGGGGATATTATCGCCGCAGCATTTGACGCGCGCCGGGACGAAATCTATCTGCAATGTTTCGCCGGTGAGGGGCGTGCGCTGACAGACCCCTCCCTCACCACGCTTGATGCCAGCGCTGAGCAGGTGCCAGACACCGGCAGCGCGGTCTTGTGTGTGGGAACAGGCGCCGCTTTGCTGGCAGAGAAACTGACGCTGGCAGAACGCAGGCCACACCTTGCAGACGCAAGCCCTTTGCCGGACGCAACCTGTGTTGCAGAAATCGCAGCAGCCAGGGGCGTGAGCGAGAACGTGCTGCCCGGTCCTCTCTATTTGCGGGCACCGGACGCGAAGCTGCCAAAGCCCCTGTCATGAGCACCCGGTTCTTCATTGAACCAGGAGCAGCCGCACATGCCCACGTTCTGGCCGCGCTGCACCGGCAATGCTTCAAAGACCACTGGAGCGCTGAGGCTATTTCCACCCTGCTGGCGACACCCGGTGCGATGGCATTCATTGCCAGCGATCAAAAGTTGGACCAGCCGGTGGGTTTTATTCTCGTGCGTATTGTCGCCGACGAAGGGGAGGTTCTGTCAATTGGTGTTCTGGAACATGCCAGATCACGGGGGGCAGGCGCTGCCTTGATCGCAAAAGTGGCCACAACGAGCGGTCTGCGCTCACTTTTTCTCGAGGTGGCGGCTGACAATCAAAGGGCGGTGGAGCTCTATACCCGTACGGGCTTTGAGGTGGTTGGCCGCAGGCCGGGTTACTATGCCCGTGGAAAGCAAGGCCGGGTCCAAGAGAGGGTTGATGCGCTGACAATGAAGTGTGCCCTCCACCGTGCAACCCCGGGTGACAAAAGGCCGGATTGCGACTAGACTTTTCAATATGAATTGACGCGGTCAAAGGGGCCTGGCCACCGGGAGTGGATTGAAGAGAGAAATGACGGACACAGAACGCTTACAGCATAGTGAGGATGATCCGGCGCACATCGAGCAACTGTGTATCAAAAAAGGTATGCGGATGACCGAACAGCGCCGTGTTATTGCACGCATTCTTTCTACTGCGGCAGACCACCCTGATGTGGAAGAAGTCTATCGGCGCTCAGCCGCCATCGACGCCCGTATTTCCATTGCAACGGTCTATCGCACGGTGCGCCTGTTTGAAGAGGCCGGTATTCTTGAGCGCCACGATTTCCGCGATGGTCGCTCGCGCTATGAGCAGGTAACGGAAGAACATCACGACCACCTGATTAATCTTCAGACCGGTGAAGTGATTGAGTTTCACAATGATGAGATCGAGCGGCTTCAGGAAATTATTGCGCGCGAGCTGGGCTTCAATTTGGTGGACCACAGGCTGGAGCTTTACGGTGTCCCCCTTGCAGATTCCAAGAAAGCCCCCAGCCCCAAATAGGTGGTAAACGATCTGCCCTAAGCGGGCCTCAGGCCGGAGGGAATGCCTCGTGAAAAATATGCGTGCAGGGGCAAAGCTGGCACTTTTTGTGTTGCTCACTGTTTGCATCATGCCGGCCCAATGGGTTGGCGTGAAACTCAACCTGTCTTATGCAAAGCGTCTGCCTCAGCGGTTCCACAAAATGCTCTGCGGCATCGTTGGCATTCAGGTCGTGGTGCGCGGGACCCCTTTCAGGGAGGGTCCGTGCCTGCTGGCATCCAACCACAATTCCTATCTTGACATTCCTGTCCTGGGCTCGGCTGTCCCGCTTTCCTTTGTCGCCAAAAAAGAAGTCGCGGCCTGGCCTTTTTTTGGCACGCTGGCACGGTTGCAGGAGACGGTTTTTGTTGATCGGCAGCGGCGCGTCAAGGCAGCGGCTACGGCCAATGAAATTCACGCGCGCATCGCGGGGGGCGATATTCTGGTTCTGTTTCCCGAAGGCACATCGAGCGATGGCAACCGGGTTTTGCCGTTCAAGAGCGCCCTCATGGGGGTCGCACAGATGGCTGTTGGAACGGGCAGAGACGCCACGCCCGTCAGGGTGCAGCCCGTGTCGATCACCTATACAAAGCTGTGTGGCATCCCCATGGGGCGCCAGTTCAGGCCTTATTTCGCCTGGTATGGTGATATGGAGTTGGGGCCTCATCTTTGGGAGGCGTTCTCGCTGGGTCCCTTTGAGGTGGTGGTGGAGTTTCATGCGCCCGTGACGCTCGACGAAAAGGGAGACAGAAAGTCCCTTGCGGTCTATTGCCAGGCAAAATCCGGCGAAGGCGTGCGTCGAGCCCTTGCGGGTGCATTTTCGTCCATAACCGCTGAGGTTAATACAAACAGTGAGGCCGCAGCGGGTTCTGGCAATACGCATCTGCCGTCCCAGAGTCTCCTCGGGCCAAAGCCGCAGGCGACCCTGTCCACGTTGAGTAATGGTGCCCCCCGCAAGGGTCTGGCAACGAATAGCCTGACGTGGGCCTCGCCTGCATGGTAATGTCGTCCATAAGTGGTAAACTGGGCGCAAGGGCCCTATATCACCGGAGGCGCGAGTTGACCGGGTGTATGGGGGTTCGTTTTGACCTATTTTTTGAGCGGAGTTGAGATCGGCAATTGTGGCTGAACATTCGAGTGAGACCCCGGATACTTTGCGCGTGACAGCACGTGGTCGTGCGCGCGCGGATGAGGGGGAGCGTTCCGACCCGAAAACGACCGGGGAAAACCCCACGGGGGTCACCGCCGTGGTCGATGGGAACGGAGCGCAGAAAAAAGTTTTCATCAAAACCTATGGTTGCCAGATGAATGTCTATGACAGTGGTCGTATGGCAGATGTTCTGGCCCCGGAGGGGTATGCGGAAACGCAGGATCCCGCAGACGCGGACCTGGTGATTTTGAACACCTGTCACATTCGGGAGAAGGCGGCAGAAAAAGTCTATTCCGAGCTTGGGCGCTTGCGCTTGCTCCGGAAAGAGCGTGAAAAAGCCGGGGGGTCACTGACCATTGGCGTCGCAGGCTGTGTAGCCCAGGCTGAAGGCGAGGAGATGGTGCGTCGCGCGCCTGTCGTGGATCTGGTTTTCGGGCCGCAAAGCTATCATCGCCTGCCCGACCTTCTGAAGCGCATGGGGAACGGTGCGCGGGGAATTGTTGAAACAGAGTTTCCAGTCGAAGATAAGTTCGATGCCCTGCCTGCACCCGAAAAGAAAAAAACCATCGCCCGTGGCCGTTCCGCCTTTCTGACGGTGCAGGAAGGTTGCGACAAGTTCTGCGCCTTCTGTGTCGTGCCCTATACCCGCGGTGCGGAGTTTTCACGTCCAGCAGACCGACTGCTGGATGAGGCGCGGGCGCTGGTGGCGGGCGGCGTGCGCGAAGTGACATTGCTGGGTCAGAACGTGAACGCCTATCACGGCGCGGGTCCTGATGGGCAGGACTGGTCGCTGGCACAACTGATTTCTGCTTTGGCGAAAATCGAGGGGCTGGACCGGCTGCGCTACACGACCAGCCATCCCCGCGACATGGATGATGCGCTCATCGCGGCTCACGGCGAAATTGACACATTAATGCCCTACCTGCACTTGCCGGTGCAGTCCGGGTCTGACCGGGTGCTCGCGGCGATGAACCGGCAGCATGATGTGCAAACCTATCTGCGCCTGATTGAGCGCATTCGCAAAGCCAGACCGGATATTGCCCTGTCTTCTGACTTTATTGTGGGCTTCCCGGGGGAGAGTGAGCGTGATTTTGAAGACACGCTCGCGCTGGTGGATGAGGTCGGATATGCGCAGGCCTACTCGTTCAAATATTCAATCCGCCCGGGCACGCCTGCCGCTGGCGATGAGGTTCAGGTACCCGAGGAGGTAAAGGCTGAACGGTTGGCGCGCTTGCAGGCAAAACTGAACGCAGACCAGCTTGCCTTTAACGAAGCGTGTGAGGGCAGCACAATGACACTCCTGTTTGACCGGCGCGGCAAGAAGCCCGGACAGTTGGTCGGGCGCAGCCCCTATCTGCAATCCGTTTACGTTGAAGCTCCCGACCGCCTGTTTGGAGAGTTTGCCGATGTCACCATCAACAAGGGGTTTGCCAAATCACTGTCAGCCACCTTGAGCGGCGAGCGAAGCACGCCCCCCGCTCGTGATAGCGAGGTATCGTGACCCTATCGACGGTTGGGCGACCAAAGGCCAAAACAGGCAGTGTTGTTATCGACTTCGATGACAATCGGCTCGTCAGCGAATTGTTTGGGGAATATGGGCACCATCTTGCGCGTCTGGAACAGGCTTTGGGGGTCAGCGCCACATCACGTGGCAATGAGCTGGTGATTACCGGAACGCCAAGAGCCCGCGCGCGCGCAGAGATTGTTGTCAAGGATCTCTATGCGCGTCTGAAGTCAGGCCTTGATGTCACTTTCGCAGAAGTAGATGGCGCAATACGTATGGCAAAAGCGCCCAAAAAAGAGCGTGAAAAGGGATCGGGTGCAAACGCGAAACTGCAAATTATCACCCCTAAGCGGGTCATCTCACCGCGTTCCCCGACCCAGGGCACATATCTTGAAGCCTTGCTGAACAATGAGGTGGTGTTTGGTGTTGGCCCTGCGGGAACGGGCAAAACATACCTGGCGGTTGTCGTTGCGGTTTCCATGCTCGTCCAAAAGAAAGTCGAACGCATTATTCTTTCGCGTCCCGCTGTGGAGGCCGGAGAGCGGCTGGGTTTTTTGCCCGGTGACCTGCGTGACAAAATTGATCCCTACCTGCGACCGCTTTACGATGCCCTTTACGATACCTTGCCGGGCGAACAGGTGATGGCAGGAATAGAGTCCGGAGAAATTGAAGTTGCCCCGCTTGCGTTCATGCGCGGCCGCACACTGGCCAATGCGTTTGTTATTTTGGATGAGGCACAAAACTGCACGCCGGTTCAAATGAAAATGTTTCTGACCCGTCTGGGGGAGAACAGCCGCATGGCCATTACCGGTGACCCAAGCCAGGTTGATTTACCAATGGGGGCCAAGTCAGGCCTTACCGATGCGCTCGATATTCTCGAAGGGGTTGCAGGAATTTCGACCGTGCGGTTTAGTGATCGCGATGTGGTGCGTCATCCGCTTGTCACCCGGGTTGTGCAGGCTTATGGCGCGCGTGAGGCGGGGCTGCTCGATCCCAAAGCACCCAGAAACGCGAACCGGACGTGAGCGCCAATGGACTGCAAATGACACCCCTGAAAGACACGACGGCCTCCGGCCCGGCGGTTACCGCGCGTCTTGACGTCGACGTTTCGCGGGCGGGCGGCGCGTGGGAAGGCGATGCGGAAGAAATAGCCACCCGGGTTGCCCAAGTTGTTTTTGAGCACCATGCCGATTTTGAAAATGAAGACGCGGGCGGTGTTGCCGGGTTGAATATTTTGCTTGCCGATGATGCTTTCGTGCAGACCCTCAATCGCAAGTTTCGGGGCCGGGACACGCCAACGAACGTACTCTCCTTTCCTCATGGTCCGGGACAGACGGAACGGCTGCTTGGGGCCGCGCGCCCTCTTGGGGACATAGCCCTTGCTTGTGAGACCCTGGGGAGCGAGGCGAAAACGCAAGGCAAAACATTTAACGATCATCTGGCGCATCTGGTTGTCCACGGTGTTCTGCATCTGCTGGGATACGATCATGAAATCGAGGCAGAGGCGCTGGCAATGGAGGCGTGCGAGCGGGCCATCCTCGCTCGCCTGGGCATTGCTGATCCCTATGAAGAAAAAGTCTCTCGGGACGAGGGTGTCGATCAAGGGACACGAGAAGGTGGACAATGATAGAAGCTGTTGACAGGAAAGAGGCCGTGCCCCCCCAAAAGGCCGGCAAGCGAGAGCAGGGCCACCACATGGTGGTGCGTGCAATGCGTTGGGCAATCGAAAAAATTCTAGGACTGCGTGAAAGGCGCACGTTGCGCGAGAGCATTGAAACAGTGCTTGTTGGCGAGAGCGTGGCCGACGATGAGTTTGGTTCCCAGGAACGCCACATGCTGATGAACGTTCTCAACTTTGCCGACAAGCGCATCGACGATGTGATGGTGCCGCGCGCTGACATTGTAGCGCTGGAAATATCTGCCGGTTTGGAAGACCTGCTGGACTTGATGCAGGAGAAGTCACATTCGCGTATGCCTATTTATCGCGATACGCTGGACGAGCCCGTGGGAATGGTCCACATCAAAGACGTGTTGAGCTGGATGGCGGGGCACCCCAATGATGTGAAGTCATTTGACTTGAGAACCATTCGCCGGCCCGTCCTCTTTGTCCCGCCGTCCATGCCTGCGCGCGATCTCCTGCTGAAAATGCAGTCCTCCCGTATCCATATGGCCCTGGTGGTGGATGAGTATGGCGGGACAGACGGTCTGGTCTCAATCGAAGATCTTATTGAGGAAATTGTTGGCGATATTGAAGACGAACACGATGTCACAGAGCGGGCATCTCTGGTCAAGCTGGATGATGGATCAATAGACGCTCTGGCACGCGCACCCATAGAAGACCTGGAAGAGGTGTTGGGCGTGACATTGGTTGACCCGGACGCGGACGATGATGCCGACACACTGGGGGGGCTTGTGTTCTCTCTGGTGGGCCGTGTGCCCCAACGGGGTGAGTTGATTTTGCATCCGGTCGGAATTGAGTTTGAAATTCTCGACGCCGACCCCCGGCGCATCAAGCGCCTCCGTATTCAGCGTGCAGCGGCTGCAACCCGCAAGGGCCCCAAAGAAGGACCGGCTGCTGCATCACAGACAATCGAACCGGCGAGAGTGGATGACAGGGCCTGACGAAAAGGTGAGGGG
>CAZNLO010000098.1:0-8792 GCA_964573935.1 uncultured Parvibaculum sp.
AGAAGGCCAGTACATCGCGCTCATGGACGATACGTGAGCTTCAGCTAACGCCAAAAAGACGTTTGAGAAATGGATTAAGCATCCGCCCCTCTTGATCAACTCGTTTGCGCACATCACAAAAGGTATCCCATTTAGGGTACAGCTCTCGCAAGTCGTCTGCGGCCAGAGTATGAAGTTTCCCCCAGTGAGGACGCCCGCCGTAGCGTCGAAAAATTGCTTCCACACCATTAAAGAGCTTCTTGTAAGCCTGCTTGTGGTACTGGTGGATCGAGATCGTCACACTGTCGCGCTCATAGAACGGGCTAAGCCAGGCATCATCTGCCGCGACATATCGGTACTCAATTGGAAAAAGAAAGTTGGCACCACAGGTGCGCATGTGCGCCGCAACTTCCTGAACGCAATCTGGACCCTTCTCGACCGAAACCGCATACTCCATCTCGTTGAAGCGCACATTGCGATCACTTGGAAAGGCATCATGCGACCAGCGCACGCGGCCCGCCTCATCACCGCAATATCGGGCTCCAGCCATTTTCGTCATCCGGCGCTGATAGCGTGATCTCATGAAAGGCGCAAAACGCGTGATGTCGCACAGGCGTCGAAAAACAACGTCCCCAGGACCGTCAACGCCGTCAGGGCCCCGTCTACGGGGTGCAGGGCACCCATCCACCTCATTCAGCGTTTTGACAAGCACCTCATCGGCGTAAGGAAACCAGAAGAACTCAAAATGTCGGTTGTCCCTGCAAAGAGCGTCAAGGGAAGAAAACAATTCCGAAACAGGCATCCGGCCCCCGCGTTCCTCCAGCGCATAGGCAGAGCGGCACTGGAGCTCAACCTCACTCATAATGCCAAGCCCTCCCATTGCCACCCGGCCCGCGTGAAACAGCTCTGTATTTTCGTCCCGCGAACATGACACGACCTCACCTGAGGGCATAACAAGCCGAAAGCCGGTTACGCCCGCAGACAGGCTTCCGAGCGCCTTGCCCGTCCCGTGTGTTCCTGTCCCGACCGCCCCGGCTATCGCCTGACTGTCTATGTCTCCCTGATTGACAAGACCAAGCCCCACCTCGTGAAGAAGCGGCCCCATATCGCGAATGCGCGTTCCCGCACGAACGCGAACCCTCTTCGTCACCTCGTCAGACCACATCAACCCCGACATGTTTGACAATGAGAAAAGAGAACCTGAGGTTTCGCAGAGCGGCGTAAAAGAATGCCCGGCTCCAACAACCCGGATCGGCGCCCCGGCTGCCTTCACCTGTGTAACAAGAACACCCTCATCGGCTGGTTCCAGAATATCGGCAGGGCGTGCCTTCACCCCTCCAGACCAGTTGGTCCATGCTTTGTCCGCCATACCATTTCCCTTCACCGCCCCTATGTAAACGAGTTCAAGCATACAAAAGGCGGGCACGTTGGCAACGTACCCGCCTCCTTTTAATCGTACTTCCCTTCAGCCTTGAGAACTAGCGTCCCGCTGACGCCCGTACTCCCGCCGGCGTGAACTGGGATTTCACGCAGCCACATCAATAGACATCATCTCCATAACTTCTCATTCCAGTTTTTGCGGTTTTCGGACTAAACCGCAGACCGTACGCACGGATACTAGAAAAATTCTATTGATCGGAAACTTACCCGGCTACTGAGCTCAGCCTTCGTCATCCGCTCCGGTGGGCACAAATTGACGCGCCATCACCGTCGCGTCTTTGATTTGCTGAGCGGTCATCTGCAGCGAAATATTTTCCAGTGCACTCGTTGAAAAATGAGGAAAGCCCCCCTCAACCGCCAGCAGGAAAAACATGTAGGCCTTGGCAATATCTTGTTCAACACTCTCGCCGGTCTCGTACATCGTACCGATATTATATTGAGCGACGGCGCTGCCCTGCAAAGCTGCAGACAGATACCAGTGTGCAGCCTTGTCTATGTCTGCCGTAACGCCCCATCCATTGTCATACATCGTGGCAAGGTCATGCTGAGCCCGTTCATCGCCCGCCTCGGCGCCTTGTTTCAGGTACTTAACCGCCAGTGCGACGTCCCGCTCCACAACCTTCGCATCGAAATGCTCCTCACCAAGCCGGAACGCGGCTCCGGCGTCAGCGTATTCATCCGCAGCCACCGTCCACACAGCGATGGCTTCCTCATAAAAACCCCGTCGATAAAGGTCCCACCCGACAGCCTCTGTCGCCTCCTCCACGACAGTTTCATCAGTCGCGCCTGCAATTGTGGCGACCGTAACCGTGACCAGCAGAAAAAGAGTGGCAACCGTCAACACTGCAAATTGTTCAAGCCAGCCCCGCTGGTCTGCCTGCACAAGGAGCCTAGGCTCCCCCGGACGGCTTCCAGTGGCGTTTTGCCAATTATTTTGAAGTTCTATCATGGTCGTTTACCTAATAAATGAAGACGGCAGATAAGGTAGGACTCGGCACAATTGCCATACTAGAAGAATTGGCGAGCAAACGGGCTTTGCCAAGTTAAAGATTGGTCACATATCCGTGTCTGCTGTAACGCAAAAAATGACGGAAATTGGGATGGATTGGCCGGAAATGGCGGGTCTTTCGCTTCTGGCCACAGCAATCGGCTTTTTTGTCGTCCTGACCGGATATTTTGCAGACCGCTACAAAGGGCGAAGCGCCATCATTTGGGCTGCAATCGCCGCTGGTGCGCAAGGGGTCGCGCTCATGCTCCCCGTTACCATCATCGCCCTGACAGGCCTGGCAGACCCGCGCGACCTGATACTGACAGCAAACGGACCAGCCCTGTCTACTTTCCGGCTCTTTGCAGAAATGTCAGTGGTCGCAGGCTTCAGCACCCTTTGTGTTCTGGGTTTTCTCACACAAACCAAATGGAAAATTTGCCCGGCCTGCGATGCCCGCATTCCCTGGCGGGCAAAAACCTGCCCCGAATGCGCATCCAGCCAGACCATCAGCCCCGCAACCAGAGCAAAACTCAAACCCGGTGCCTATCCTCGCCTGAAAGCCCGCACCATCCACCTTCCCGTAGAGCTGGATAAGAAACTAAGGCGGATTGCACGCCCCCTGAAAAAACGCCTCTCGATGACAGAGGAGGCGGCAATGTCTCAGTACATCCGAAAATTGATCGAACGCTTTGACAAAGACTTCGACCGGCTGGATGACAATCCAAAACCATAGCGGGCAAGCCAATCGCGGTCCTTTAGGTCCGCCCTATCAAGTCACCTGGCCAGACACTCCTCTTGGAACCTGCTTCGTAAAGCCTTCTCATTCTTGCTTGGCAATCCACTCCAGCGTGGTATCGAGAAAGTCCTCCCACCCGGGTTCCCCGCATGGCCAATGCGCGTGATCGGGCAGCTCGACATAGTCGGCCCCGTACTTGGCTGCAATCCGTTGGGTGATGTGGGACGGGCTCATTCGATCTTCAGTCCCCGCCACGACAAGCATAGGGCACGTCACTTTCGTCTCGTCAATCCGTATGGGAGACCACGGCGATACGGCTGCCAGCAATATCTCCTTATATGTACGCCCCGATTCATGGCAGAATCGGCTGTACACACGACGCTGTTCCTCCTCACTACACAGATGCATTGCGCTGAAGACAAGTTCCTCGAAAGTCGGCCGAACGGGTTTTCTCCAGAACCTCCAGGTTCGGAGCACGGACCCCACAACTTTATTGAGATCCTTATTTATAAATGTGATCCCGGCTGGCGGCACCGGGCAAAGCAGGACCACAGATGAAAGAACGCCCCTCATAGCCAGAATTTGCGCCATCAGCGTACCGGCACTATGCGCGATCACGATCGGTGGAGAGTTAAGCTTGGCAATTTCCTCTTCAAGAAAATCGGCATAATCAGCAATTCCGAGCTTGGCGAGCTGCTCGGGGGGGTGCTCTTGTGAAACGCCGTGATAGGGAAGGTCAGGAGCAATGCAATCGTAGCCGGCACCCTCAAATCGTTTTTTGTAATCGTCCCAAATCCACGCCCCTGTGCTAAACCCATGAATGAAAAATATGGTCTTTTTGCTCATTACAAAATGTCCTGTTCGCTGCCCTGTTGCCACATGCTAGGGCAGCCAGGCTCAAAAGACCGGCCACATTCGGCTGTGCTCATCAAGTAGAACTCAACCAAAATTAACGCGATAAAAAATTCCGGCGTGATGGTTTTGAAATTGGTGATCCCGGCAGGACTCGAACCTGCAACCCCCTGCTTAGAAGGCAGGTGCTCTATCCAGTTGAGCTACGGGACCTTAACTTGAGGAAGCTCTCACAACGAACGCTAATGGGTCCACTGACCGATCCTGCCAAACTTGAAATTGTCGGAATAGGCCCGGATCGACCGGATGGCCTTTTTTGGTTCAGATATCTGATAGGCCAGCCCGTGTTTTTCAGCAAATGCAACGGCCTGCTCTTTTGCATCGAAACACATCACGACCTGCGAATTCATGTCACCAGAACTTGTATATCCCATCAGCGGATCGATTGACCCGGCGACCTCGGCTTCAAACTCCAGAACCCACCTGTCAGCCCTGGCCCCGCCAGATTGCATCGCTGTTTTCGCCGGTCTGTAAATACGTGCAAGCATGTGAGTTTTCCAATCCACTGGTGGCCACCAATCTAGCCTTGTATCGCCTGATTTGCTTCCAAAAACAAGGATTGGAAGCTCTCCGCTGTGCGGAATCCACATTCCGAACATCAAGACAGATAGCCAGGCCGAGGCCAAACAAAACTCCTAACGATTTCAATGAGATAATTGGTCGGGGCAGTAAGATTCGAACTTACGACCCCCTGGTCCCAAACCAGGTGCGCTACCAGGCTGCGCCATGCCCCGACGGCGCCTTGTTAGCGCTCCTTGGGCCCATACGCAACGACGAAATGCAGATTATCAGGGCGAATTCCCATCTAAGGTGGTCTGAACCCGCAAATCCGAAAGCCTAGTATTTAGAAAGTATCCAATATCGCACGCCAATCCCGGACAACTCAATGTTCCCAGGAGATAAAAAATTACCGGCAGCGATTCTTAGTTGGGAGTCTCAAACTTCTTCTCAGCGGAAATCTCGGCGACCATGAGACCCTTGGGACCTTCTCCGAATCGAACACTGACAACCTGTCCGGGAACAAGCTCCCGAATGCCAAATCGGCGTAACGTTTCCATGTGAACAAAAATATCCGGGGTGCCATCACCGCGGGTCACAAATCCGTACCCGCGCGCGCGATTGAACCACTTCACCGTGGCCGGCTCGAAATCACCGACGGGAACAACAGCGGTCTCTGGACTGCGGTCAACATCACGAATGGATGAAGGCCGAACCGCCGTACTTTCATCGATTTCCATAATACGGGAAGCCTGTAGGCCTTTGGTTCTTTTAACAGCCTCGCAAACAACGCCTGTCCCCTCCTCCAGATGCTCGCGTCCAAACTGGCGCAAACATGATGAGTGAATTAATATGTCACCCGACCCATCATCTGGAACAAGAAAGCCATAGCCCTTCACAGCGTCAAACCACTTGATAACGCCAGTCACTTCGACCGTCGTTTCGGGTGTTTCCCCAGCGGCCTCGAATTGTTCTTCCATACCCACCCCGGCTCTTTAAGCAACTGCTTTTGTAATTCGTCCGATTACATCCGCAGTCCACTTACCGAGTCGTCCTCTCAAATCAAACATGCCCCCCAAAAGGCATCTGTTAACTATACAGAACTTTCCGGTTGGGAGAAGCCTATACCCCTACTTTATACAACTAAGTTAAAATCATGATAGCGCCATATCGAAATCTTGTGTTGCCGCTTGCGAGCACCCAGTTGAACGACTAATAAAAGACTGCTCCGCGATAAGGGCTTTGGAAAACTCACAAGCCCTTGAATATCCACAATCACACAGGTGGGATTTTTCCCACTCTGATCGTTTCAGCACGGAAGTCGAAACATGGTGCACGCGATTAGTATGGCGTTAGGTTTGTTCGTACTCTGGCTCTTGTTGTCAGGGTTCTACGACAATGTATTGCTGCTGGGCTTTGGCGTCGCATCCTCTCTTTTATGCGTGTACATCGCGGCCCGAATGCGACTTGTCGATCATGAGGCGATGCCTTTGCAGATCAAGTTCGGGATAATCGGGTACCTCATTTGGCTAACAAGAGAGATCGGTAAAGCGAACTGGGCCGTAACAAAAATCATTCTCTCTCCAAAGCTAAGCCTGCAACAACGCATAATCCGCGTCCCCGCCCGGCAGAAAACGGATGTTGGAAAAGTTACTTTTGCAAATTCGATCACACTTACGCCAGGGACGATCACCGTCGAAACCAGCCATGATGGCTTCCTGGTTCACGCTCTTAACGATGCCGCTGCCGACCAGGCTGCCCTGGCGGACATGGGCGCGCGCGTCTGCACTGTAGAAAGTAGAACCTGATGTTTGTCGCAGCTATCTCAGCCGTTTTCGTGACCATGACGCTTGTTCTTTTCAGGGCAATTGCAGGGCCAACCCTTTATGACCGCGTGCTCGCGGTAAACACCTTTGGCACCGTGACCGTATTGATGATCGGATTGATCGGATTTGTAACCGAAAGGCCCGAGTTTTTGGATATTGCACTGCTCTATGCTCTCATTAATTTCGTCGGCACAATCGTAATTCTGAAATTCGTCAGGTACCGAGATCTGGGACGCAGTACGACCGGTGCACCCGAATGATCGACATCGCCCTCGACATTGCTAGCTGGATATCATTTGCCCTGGGAGCATTTTTTCTTATCGTCGGGGCAATTGGAATGATCCGCTTGCCCGATTTCTGGTCCAGACTTCACGGTGCCGGTGTTATCGACACAGCAGGGGCCGAATTGATCCTACTTGGTATGGCATTTCAGGCGGGCCTAACCCAGACAACAATTAAACTGGCCTTGATCGGGCTCTTCGTGTTTTTGACAAGCCCTACCGGCACCCACGCCGTTGCAAATGCCGCCCACGTCGCTGGCCTGCGCCCCCTTGGTCAGATCAAGGATGACGAACGTGCAACCTCCAAAGGAGAGCCGTCATAGAAGCCTATATCAGCGAAGCCTATATCAGCATCGTCCTTTTCACCCTTCTCATCATCACCGCGCTCGCGATCATGGTCCTGCGCGATCTTTTCGCAACGGTCATGTTATCGGGGGTCTTCAGCCTGCTTTGCGCCGGGCTGTTTGTCGCCATGGATGCGGTGGACGTGGCTTTCACTGAAGCGGCTGTGGGTGCCGGCATCTCCACCGTCCTCATGCTAGGCACCATGACCTTCACCAGTCGAACGGAAAAACCACCGCAACATTCCCGAGCCCTCCCCATTTTGGTGGTCATGATTACAGGGGCTGCCCTCATCTATGGCACCGCCGATCTGCCCCCTTTCGGTGCGCCGGATACCCCTGTCCAAATTCATGTGGCACCGGAATACATCGAGCGTACACCACACGAAATAGGCGTCCCCAATATCGTAACCGCCGTATTGGCAAGTTACCGGGCCTTCGACACGCTCGGCGAAGTCGTGGTGGTTTTCACTGCGGGCATTGCGGTTATTTTTCTGCTCCACAGCTCCAGCGGCCGACGTCGTAAAGAAGACGATGAGGAGGGAGCCTGATGGAACATCATTTCGTTCTTCGCGTTATCTCCAAAATGCTCATCCCACCGATCATGCTGTATGCGCTTTACGTGCAGTTTCATGGTGACTTTGGACCGGGTGGCGGGTTTCAGGCCGGCGTCATTTTCGCCGTGGCATTCATTCTCTACGCTATTGTCTACGGCGTCGAAAGGTTGACGCATGTAGTGCCTCTTAGCGTTCTTCGTGTAGTAATGGCTCTGGGCGTACTTCTTTTTGCAGGCACAGGCGTATACGGATTTGTCGGGGGCTATAACTACCTTGACTACGCCGCACTCGCAGAGCCTGACCAGGGGATAGCCGCCCAGCATTTGGGGATTTTGCTCATTGAAGCAGGTGTCGGGCTCACCGTCGCCGGTGCCATGATCGCCATTTTTGTGGCTTTTGCATCCCGCTCACCCGACATCAAGGATACCGATTGGTAATGTGGGATACATTCGCATCCGTCTCATTTGTCGGCCATTACAACTATTGGATGACCATCATTTTGATGATGATTGGCCTCTACATCGTAGTGAGCCGGGGAAACCTGGTGAAAAAAGTCATTGGCCTCAACCTGTTTCAGGCCTCCGTCTTCATGCTCTACATTTCCATGGGGAAAATTTTAGGGGGCACCGCTCCCATCCTTACCGATAATCCGGATGAAGTTTACTCAAACCCGTTACCCCATGTTCTGATCCTCACAGCCATCGTGGTTGGCATCGCCACCACGGCTCTGGCTCTTGCACTCATCATTCGTATTCGAGAGCAGTACGACACGATTGAGGAAGACGAGATATTCGAGATCGAACAAGAGATGGCCGATGCGTCATCAAAGCAGCGACCTATCGGTCAGGGTGGAGAATTGTAATTCAATGCTGAGCCTGATCGAACCTCACCTGCCCATTTTACAGGTCATTGTACCAATGATCGCGGCGGCACTGTGCGCCCTGTTCACCAATCGCCATATTGCCTGGAGCATCGCCTTTGTCGCAGCCGCCCTATCATTCGTTATTGCCAGTCTGTTGCTGGCGAGTGTCCTTGATGGGTCTGTCCTCTCCTACGCCATCGGTGGCTGGGCACCGCCTTGGGGAATTGAATACCGGGTCGATGCTGCAAACGCCTTTGTCCTTTTCATCGTGGCTCTCATCGGCGTCCTTGTGCTGCCTTACGCACGACGCAGCATAGAAAAGGAATTTAGCGCTTCAACACACGCTTACTTCTATGTGTGTTACCTGCTCTG
>CAZNLO010000099.1:0-8787 GCA_964573935.1 uncultured Parvibaculum sp.
CAGTACCGAATCGGGGATTCCCGATTTTCGGAGCCCGGGCGGCCTGTGGACGAAAATGGCGCCGATTGATTTTCTGGATTTCATGGCATCGGCGGACATGCGTGCCGAGGCCTGGCGGCGCAAATTCGGCATGGACGGTCATTTTTCAGCGGCCAAACCCAACAAAGGTCATATGGCTGTGGCCAAACTCGTGGAGACGGGGAAAGTCACCCATATCATCACCCAGAATGTCGACAATCTGCATCAGGTTTCAGGCGTGCCCGAGGCACAGGTGATTGAGTTGCACGGAAATGGTACGTATGTGACCTGCCTGAACTGTGGTGTGCGATACGAGCTTGAGGAAGTTCGCACACATTTTGAAAGCCACGGGCGGGCGCAGGACTGTACTTTTTGCGCCGGGATCCTTAAGTCAGCCACGATCTCTTTTGGGCAAGCGATGCCCGAAAAGGAAATGGAGCGGGCGGAGGAGGCGACCCTTGCCTGTGACCTGTTCCTTGCCATCGGATCATCGTTGCAGGTCTATCCTGCGGCAAATTTTCTGGTCGTTGCCAAGCAGAACGGTGCGCGTCTGGTTATTCTCAACAGAGAGGCGACGGAACTGGACCCGATTGCTGATCTTGTTCTTCACGCGGAAATTGGCGAAACGCTGGCACCTCTCGTTCAACTGAACTAGCGCGCATTTGCCCATCCCCCGGCGAGTGGGATCACCTGCCCGGTGATAAACCCTGCCTGAGGGCCTGCGAGAAACGCGATAAGGGCGGCTGCTTCTTCCGGTTTTCCCAGACGTCCCAGCGGGATGTTCTTCAGTATTTTTGTGCGCGCCTTGTCGTCGGCCATAAGTTCCGGCGGGAAATAATCCGGGCTTTCGATGAAGTTTGGTGCGACCGCATTTACCTGAATGTTATCTCTGGCCAGTTCTTTGGCAAGCGAGAGCATAAGCGAGTTGGCTGCACCTCGTGCAGATGCATACATTGAATAGTTTGGAAGGCCGTTAAGGGGGGCCGCAGAGGTGAGGAACAGAATTTTTCCAGAGCCAGCGGTTTTCATCGCAGGGACAATTGTGCGTGTGACCCGGAAGGGTTTGAATACAAGCGCCTCATAGGTTGCTTCCAGGTCGGCGTCGCTAGCGGCATCGACGGGTGCACGCAAGGCGGGGAAAGCATCATTGTTGACAAGGACGTCAATGCAACCGACTTCTTCCAGAACACGGTTAGCAGCGACGACGGGGTCTGCACCGGGAACGGCGTTGAGGCCCGGCACTGCGGCTTCAGCCTTCTCTCTGACAATGGCCTCTGTAAATGCTGGGTCGGTTCCATAGACTGTTGCGCCGGCTTCCAGCAGAGCTTTCGCGCTCGGATGACCGATGAAATGTTCAATATCGGTGATGAGTATTGTCAGCTCATCAAGATTTCTCATGTTCCATCCTTTGCTTTTCCAGCATCGCTGGTGTGTCAATGTCAGTGAAGGTGGCGTGCCCTGAGACAGGGACGTTGAAAACCAGATCGGCATTTTCTGCAATGAGGTGTTTGGCGCCAACATCGCCCTTCAACATCTGCAACTGGGAGAAGAAGGTGGCATCCCACAAAACTGGGTTGCCGCGTTTTCCATTGACCGTGGGGACGCAGATGTATCTGTCTTCGTTCGGGTTGTGGGCGGCAACTATCTGATTGATGAGGTCGGCATCAACCAAGGGCATATCACCGAGCAGGATGAGGGCCGCATCTACCGGAGGGGTTAGTTCAGCGGCGGCTTTGATTCCAACGCGGATAGAGCTGCTCAGACCGTCGTCAAATTCGGGATTTTGGGCATATGTCAGTGGACGTCCCCCCAGGGCGGCAAGCACTTCTTCTTCCTGATGCCCGGTGACAAGGATGACTTCATCTACCCTGGAGGAGAGAGAGGCATCTGCTACATGGGCCACCATCGGCTTGGCATTGACCATTGCCGTCAGCTTATTGATCTCTCCCATGCGCCGGGACTGACCGGCGGCCAGAATGATGGCGGCAATACGGGGGCGATGGCGGGGGGAGGCAACAGGTTTGCGCTCACGGGGGTGCGGTCTTGACGGAATTTCTTTTAGAAGCCCGCCAACACCCATCGCCTGAATATCAGACGGGCGAACATCTATTCCCGCTGCCAAGCGCTGCAATACCCAGTCTGCTCCGTTCAGCTTTGGTGAGCGTGCGCACCCTGGAAGGCCCAACACTGGGCGTTGGCCAACTCTGGCAAGAAGAAGCAGGTTGCCCGGGTCGACGGGCATACCGAAGTGGATGATCTCTCCGCCCGCAGCAACAATGGCCGATGGCACAACATCGCACCTGTCGCCGGTGGCATTTGCGCCAAGGACAAGGGTGATGTCTGTGCCCTCAGGTGTTTCGTTCAGACAGTCCACAATGTGCTTTTCGTTATGGGAACAATGACGCACCGAGGAGAGCTTTATCCCTAACCCTTCAAGGCGCTGAGTGATGGCCTGTTCGGCCTTTGCCAGCAGGCTTTGTTTCAAGTGAGGTTGCGTTGTCAGGATAAGATATGCCTGTTTCATAATAAAAGGGGTGACGGCAAGCGAATTTGTTGCGGACTGTGCGATTGCCAGAGCCTGGTCCAGCAGTGATTGCGGCACGGAGAAGGGGATGATTTTTACCGTGGCGAGCATCTGGCTTTCATGCAACTGCTCGTTGGCCGGGAGCGTTGCAACGGTGATGGCTTCATCAACGGCATTGATCCTGTTTATGATGTCTATGTCGAAGGTGAGTACGCCCTCAACGGTTGCGTGAATGTTGGCTCTACCGGTGAACGGTGCAGAGGCGAGGGCGCCCGGGCCGGCAAGGGCATTGGCAAGGGAGGTCGCTGCCTTATCTTCCGGGACATCATTTTTTTCAAGAGCGGCAGCGTGGACGGTTTTGTGATTTGCCTCGGTGAGGGCCTTCACGTCTTCCTTGCTGAGTTTCCGTCCTTTCTTGAGTAACAGGGTGCCGCAGCGCACGGCGTGCGCGAGGATCATTCCCTCTGTTTCGGAAACCGGAAAAGCTGCGAACTTCATGGTGTCACCCGGCGCAGGGTCAAGGTGATCTCTGCCAGAATGGAAATGGCGATCTCGGCGGGGCTTTTGGCCCCGATATCAAGTCCCACGGGCCCTTTGATGCGTGTGAGCACACCGTCGGTCAGGTCTGTGGACGAAAGCCGTTCGCGGCGCGCGCTTTGCGTTTTTTTGCTGCCAAGGGCCCCAATGTAAAAACACGGTGAATTGAGCGCGATCCGAAGGGCCGGATCGTCCAGCTTTGGATCATGGGTGAGGGCCACCATGGCAGTACGCGCATCAAGGTCAAGGTCTTTGACGGCCTCATCAGGCCAGGCGACCTTGAGGGTTACGCCGGGAAACCGCGTGACGGTGGCGAAAACCTCCCGGGGATCGACAATGGTTACGTCATACCCGGTCTCACGCGCCATCGCCGCGAGGGGCTGGGCGATGTGCACTGCGCCGATAATGACAAGCCGCAGGGGGGTGTTGAAGATGTTGAGAAACCATTGTGTTCCGTCAGGGGCTGTGACGATCTGACTTTTGTCGATGCGCAAGGCGTCATGTGCGACATCGCACAACCACTCAGGGGCCTGCCGGTGCTGCGGCTCAATGAGTTGTTGCTCATGGGTGGTGAGGTTGATGGCGAGAGCGAGAGGGTGCTTTCTCGTCTGGGAATCGACAATATATTTAAGCGTGTTCCGGTTCATGTGCCTGTCACCGGCTCCAGGTAGACCCTGATCCTGCCACCGCAGGCCAGACCGACTTCCCATGCGCGCGCGTCGGCGACGCCATATTCGAGGATTTCGGGTTTTCCCGTCTCAAAGACATCTCCGGCACGGGTGACAACATCTCCCTCAATGCACCCGCCGGACACAGAGCCAATGAAAGTGGCGTCATCACAGATGGCGAGCTGGCTTCCCACGGGCCTTGGGGCCGAGCCCCAGGTTTCGATGACCGTGGCAAGGGCCACTTTTCGTCCGGCATCCGTCCACGCGAGGGCCTGGGCCATAACATCGTCATTGTTGTGAGGGTTGTTCTCTTTCATGCAGTCTCGCAGGTTTTGGACCATTCCGGGTGTGGGGAATATCCCCAAGGGAATATACTGGGATCGGCGATTATATATAGGTAATGAGGAGCGTTGCCCCAAGGAGGACTGCAATCCACAATACCATTGAGCCTGTTGGCCAGGCGCGGGCCAGGGAGCCCTGGGGTCCATGGGCCTTTTGCAGGGCGGCGAACCCTTTGGTCAGGGCGGTGCTGCCAGTGCCGATGGTGTGCTTCCAGATGGTGCTTATCGCCACGCTAAGCCAGCCTATGATGATCGGCCCCAGTTTGCGGTAAGTCCAGTCGAAATCGAGATTGATCGACCGGGTTGCCTGGATATACATCCCGGTTTTCATCAGGACGGCGAATGCAAGAGCTGAGAAGAACAGCAGTTGGAGTTGCGTAATGACGTTGGTGGTGGTGTAGGGAACATAGTCCACCTCGTAAGGCAGCAAGGCGTAGAGCGCCTGCGGATAGACACCGATGGCTATGCACAAGGCTGAGGTGAGCCCCATGGCGAGAAGCATATTCCACGGTGCTTCCTTTGGGCGGAGACCGCTGTCCCGGCCAAAGAAAGCGAAGTAGGGAACTTTAATCCCCACATAGAGCAAGGCAACGGCGGAGGCAAAGAGCAGAACACCCCACACGATGTAGTAGCCCTCATATATGGAGGCCGACAATATGAGTGATTTGGTGACAAACCCGGAAAAGAGGGGGAATGCTGAGATGGAGATTGCCCCAATGACGCAGAAGATCATTGTCAACGGCATGGTTTTATAGAGCCCGCCAAGCTCTGAGCTTTTTGCTGTGCCTGTGCGATACAGGACTGCACCTATGCTCATGAACAAAAGAGCCTTGTAGAGAATGTGTACAACGGCGTGGGCAGCCGTTCCGTTGAGCGCAAGCGAGGTTCCCACACCAATGCCGACAACCATAAAACCCAGTTGGATGTTGAGGCTATAGGCAAGTACCCGGCGCAGATCGTTTTCCATCATGGCGTAGAAAACCGGAAACACGGCCATGGTCGCGCCGATATAGACCAGAAGCTCCGTGCCGGGAAAGCCACGGGCAAGGGCATAGACCGCCAGCTTGGTGGTGAAGGCGGAAAGAATGACAGCCCCTGTGATGGTTGCAGCCGGGTAGGCATCCTGTAGCCAGTTATGCAACAGAGGGAAAGCGCACTTGATGCCGAAAGCAAGGAAGATTGCCCAGGTTGCGAGGCTTCCCAAAGTCATGGCCTCGAAAGCGATTGAGCCTGTGTCCTGATAGTGCAGCACTGTACCGGCGAGCAGGATGACGCCGGATGCAATCTGAACAAGGAGATAGCGTAACCCGGTCGCGTATGCCCCTTCGGTGCGTCTTGCCCAGATCAGAAAAACCGAGGCAATGGCGGTGCCTTCCCAGAAGATGAAGAGGGAAATCATATCGCCTGCATAAACGGCACCGATGGCCGCACCGGCATAAAGTAGCGAAGCGGACTGTTGCACCGTATCGCGAATGTGCCAGGCGTAGAGCAGGCCCAGAAAAGCTGCGAGAGAGAAAATCAGCCCGAAAATGGTTGAAAGTCTATCCACGCGCAAAAGGGTTATGTCCCATCCGATCAGGACGACCTGGCCGTGAAGGCCGCTGGGCATGGTCCAGATGAGATAGGCACCCACAATGGGGATAAGCAGAGAAAAGAGCGCGCGCGGATTGCCATTTGGGATGAAGGGCAGCAACAATGCTCCGGCAACATAAAGGAGGAACGGCGGGAAAAGGTCAGTCATTGTTCGTCTCCCGGCCTAGCTGGTCTTCCGGGTAAGCTTCTGACTCCACGTCTTTGGGAGCGTAATAGTCTTCCGGCCTTTTGAGGAACCGCCTTGTGAAGCGCACACAAATGACCAAAACAACCGGCATGAAGAACCCGTAAAGAGCATAGAAGCCCGGGATGCTTTCGACGGATAGTTTTACGTATTTTTGATAGAGAAAATCTGCGGCGAAAAGAGCTGCGCAGACCGCGACCAATACGTAAACGATGCGGTCAACATTCTTTACATTATCGAGCCACAGCAGTTTGCGGCCAAGCGAGGGAAGGGCTGCGGGATCAGTGCCGGTTTTCTGGTTCATGTCGGTTCTCATGGTAGGGTCTCGCCTTCAGGAAATGCAACCGGCTCGATTAGCGTGTAAATGTCGCCCGCAAAGAAAAACAGCACGATGCACCCAATGGCCGTGAGGCAGGGCGGTACCACCACCCAGAGAGGGGCCTCCTGAATACCCTTTCTGGCGGAGGCTGCTGTGCCCTTGTATCCGGTGAAGAACCCTCTTGCGACCACCGGCAGGAGATAGGCGACGTTGAGCAGGGAACTTACCAGCAAGACCACGATCATGAAGATCTGGCCGGTGTCTGCGGCCCCCAGCATCAGGTACCATTTGGACCAGGTTCCCCCCATGGGTGGCAGGCCGATGATTGAAAGCGCCCCGATAAGGAAGGCTGCATAGGTGAAAGGCATCAAACGGCCCAGGCCATTCATCTGGCTGATCTCGGTCTTGTGGGTCGCGACATAAATCGCACCGGCGCACATGAACAAGGTGATTTTTCCCATGGCGTGCATGGCTATGTGTATGGCTCCGCCCATGACCCCCAGGGAAGTTGCAAGGGCCATGCCCAGCGTGATGTAGGATAATTGGCTGATGGTTGAATAGGCGAGCCGTGCTTTTAGATTATCTTTTGTCAGGGCGATGATGGACGCGGTGATGATGGAGAAGGCAGCAAGCCACATCAGCCAGTCGGACGCGCCGGTCTCAGCCAGCAGATCAATACCAAAAATATAGACACCGACCTTGAGCATGGTAAAGACGCCCGCTTTCACCACGGCGACGGCGTGGAGCAGGGCGCTTACGGGGGTTGGCGCGACCATGGCGGCGGGCAGCCACCGATGGAAAGGCATGAGAGCTGCCTTGCCGATGCCAAATGCGTAGAGCGCAAGCAGGAACGGCAGCAACGTCGGATCAATTTTGTCGCGCAGGATACCGCCGAGCTGAAAATCGAGGGTTCCGGCTGCGATGTAGGTCCAGATGATCGCGATTAGCTGGAAGCCGATGGATGTTCCGATCAGGATCGCGAGATAGGTGCGGGCGCCGCGCCGCGCATCCTTGGTGCCTTTGTGAGCGACCAGCGGATAGGTGGAAAGGGTCAGTATTTCGTAGAAGATGAAGAGCGTGAACATATTGGACGCGAAAGCGATGCCCATTGCCGCGGAAATAGCGATGGCGAAGCAGATATAAAAACGGGTCTGGTTTTCTTCATTGTTTCCACGCATGTAGCCGATGGAGTAGAGAGCTGTGACGATCCACAGGCCTGCTGCGACGGTGGCAAACAACATGCCCAGAGGTTCGATTTCAAAGGCGATAGACAGGCCGGGAAGGACCTCGAACCACTCTACCGACGGGCGCGCACCGTCCAGAACCTCCTGAAGAAGCCCCATGACAACCAGGAACAGGGTGCCGGCAGTAATCAGGCTGACGGCTTCACGCAGGTTAGGCCGCTTGTCCAGCAGGGCAATTAGAACGGTGGCCCCTGCCGGCAGCAAAATTGTCCATGCGATAGCAATGTCCGGGGTCATTCGCCAGCTCCTTCGCTCACCTGTTCGTGAACGGGAAGGAGTGCATGCGCGGCCTGGGACGCTGCGCTGCTCGTTAGGTCGCTATTGACCCCAAAATAAATGCTGGCGGCTATCAACATCCAGGTAGGCAGCAACATGGACAGCGGGGCCTCGCCCTTTGGGCGTCCCGCCGGTGCGGGCTCAAGGTAGAGGGTCTCGACAATACGCCAGACATAGGCGACAGCGATCAGGGAGGACATGACGATGAGCCCGGCGATAAACAGGGAGCCAGATTCCAGTGTTGCCGAGATCAGGTACCATTTGGAGATAAAGCCGACGGTCAGGGGGACGCCGATCAAGCTGAGGCCGCCGATGACGATTGCGGCGCTGGTCCACGGCATGGTGTGCCCGGCCCCTTTCAGGTCACCAAGGCGGCTTGAGCCGATCTGATAGACAAAACACCCAACCGCCATGAACAGTGCTCCCTTGGTGACTGCGTGGTTGAACAGGTGGATGATCCCGGCGGTGAGACCTGTGTGGTTTAACAAGGTTATGCCCAAAAGGATGTAGCCAACCTGTGCGATGCTTGAGTAGGCCAGCAGGCGTTTGATGTCTTCCTGGAAAAAAGCGGCGATGGACGCTGCAAACATGGCAGCAATCGCCAGGGGCATGACAACATATTCAAGTGTCAAAGGTTCAAACGAGAACTCGAAGCCGAAGACGGAAAAAATGAACCTGAGGAGCACATAGACTGCGACTTTAGTAGCTGTCGCGGCGAGGAAGGCGGAAACGGCGGAGGGCGCGTAAGTGTAGGCATTGGGCAGCCAGAGATGGAGGGGAAACATTGCGA
This sequence comes from uncultured Parvibaculum sp., assembly GCA_964573935.1. GTDB lineage: Bacteria > Pseudomonadota > Alphaproteobacteria > Parvibaculales > Parvibaculaceae > Mf105b01. The sequence goes on from CAZNLO010000099.1 coordinate 8,495, forward strand.
GTTTCAACCCCAGCCCTACCAGAATGAAAACGTAGGCCACATGGACTGTTCTGTTGTCGTCAAGGTCCGCCAGACGCTCTGAAAGGTCTACCAGGTTGAGCGTGCCGGTAATCATGTAGAGGAGGCCAATGCCGATTACAAAGAAGGTGGCACCGATGGTTCCCATAATCAGATAGTTATATGCAGCGGTCAGGGCGCGCTTGTCCCGTGTTGCCCCAAAAGCGATGAGTGCATATGTGGACAGGGAAGAAACCTCAAGAAAAACGAAGATGTTGAAGGCGTCGCCCGTGATC
>CAZNLO010000100.1:0-8752 GCA_964573935.1 uncultured Parvibaculum sp.
ATGGGCGTCTTGCCCTTGTGGGCCAGAAGATCGGGCACCGTAATGCGTTTAACCTGAGCGTGAACCGACATGAAGGGTATCCTCCGTATTGAGTTCCCGGTGCATCAGGGTTTGGGACCCTCAGGCTTCCCTTTGGGCTCATGCCCCCAATGCAACGATAGCCCAGCATATGAGCCTATTGGGGGGCTTGGTCAAGAGCAAGGAACGGGATCATTTTCTTAACCATTTCGATTGCTTAACGAGGGCCGCACCATGCACTGCGCACGAATGATCTCAGGTGTGGTTAATCGAGCATCGTCCGCCCAGCCTAGTGAAGCCGGTTTTCAACCTGTGGTGGTGCGATTATCTGACCGGCGATCAGGTCTCTGTACATGATTGACAGGATGGCAACGGAAATAACCTGCACGAAAACGTTCAGGAGAGTGTTGGTCACCGCCATTCCAACGTCACCGACCAGCAACACAACAACTGTACCCACCAGGCCAAATGCCACAGCCAGAAGCAATACGCAGAGAAGGTTCAACAGATGTGTGGCAACAATTCGCAGTACGTTGCCTTTCGTGCCTTCCAGAACCGCCTGGACATCAACGTTGGCATCTGTCGCAATGGCAGGAAGGAGCAGTGACAGTCGAAGTGCGTAGACCAGCCCCACAGCGGTTAAAATCAAACCAATGGGCAACGCCAAAGTTGAGAGCGAAGTGCTCGCACCGATAATCATAACCAAAAGCCCGGGCACAGGCAGCAGGGACAATGCTATCGAAGTGAACAGAAACCGCGCTTCACGCTGGCCGAACTTAAAATAAATCGCTGAAGAGCTTTTTTCTCCCAGGAGAACGAAACGGTGCCAGGCAACAGCAATGATCGGCCAGATAAAAAAACCGATCAGAAACATAGCAAGCATCGGCCATCCAGCCCCCTCAACCATCATGGTAGGGATGTCTTCGGGAGCCATTCCCGCCGTTTTTTCCTGGACATAGGCGGCGTAGAGAACGTTCACGACGATGTAAACAGAAACTGGTGCCCAGACGAGTTTTACCATCTCGCCGAGGTGAGACCATGCCCCCTCGTATGCTTCACGAACGGTTCCGGTGATATCAAGTTCAGTCATTTTTCGGTTTCTCTTTTTCTTCCGGAAGATGGTTACGGGGTGCCTTCGGGCTCCACCTGCTCGCGGAATTCGACATTCTCAGGATCCAGCTCGTGGGCACGCAAAAAATCGCGCCGGGCACTTTCCCCATCGCTTACCATTTCAAACAACAGGCCTCTGACATAAAACGCCGCCGGATTGTCGGAATTGAGTTCAATAGCCCGATTGATGTCCTGCAATGCCTCTGCGGTCTTGCCCACTTCCCGGTACGCATTGGCCCGGTTGGAGTAGAGCAGCGCGTCGTCGGGCGCCAGTTCCAGCGCGGACGTATAGTCGATGATCGCCATTTCCACATTGCCTGAGTTTTTGTGGGCAACCCCTCTGTTCAGAAGAGCGACGACCATATCGCCGGTCTCCAGTTCACCGGACTGGATGGCGCGACTGCAATAATAGATGGCGAGTTTCATTTCACCGCCACGGAACTGTTCGTAACAGTCCGCATTGTCGTCGATTGCGTTTGCCCGAGCGCCTGTCGCCCCAGAAATAAGAAATACACTTATCGTCAGCGCCGTCAGCGCACCTGCCCAACTGGAGCTTTGCATCTTCATCCCTTCACTGCGATTGATCGTGAGCGATGAGACTACCCGGCTTTGAACGTTGCGCAAACAACTAGTGAAGCCCAAAAGCCTCAAACCGAAGATAAGATGCCCTCACTCCCACTCGATGGTGCCGGGGGGCTTGGAGGTTATGTCGTAGACCACGCGGTTGATGCCTCGTACTTCGTTGATGATGCGGGTGGAGACCCGCCCCAGAAATGAGTGCTCAAAAGGGTAATAGTCTGCCGTCATGCCGTCTGTTGAGGTGACGGCACGTAGTGCACAAACATAATCGTAGGTGCGGGCGTCGCCCATTACACCGACACTGCGGACCGGCAACAGCACCGCAAAGGCCTGCCATATCTCATCATAGAGGCCAGACTTGCGTATCTCGTCCAGGTAGACGGCGTCTGCTTTTTGCAGAATATCCACCTTCTCGCGCGTGACGGCGCCGGGAATGCGGATGGCCAGCCCCGGCCCTGGAAAAGGATGACGCCCAACAAAACTCTCCGGCAGTCCAAGTTCACGCCCCAGCACGCGGACTTCGTCTTTGAAGAGTTCGCGCAACGGTTCCACCAGCTTCATGTTCATGCGCTCGGGGAGCCCGCCAACATTGTGATGGCTCTTGATCGTGACGCTCGGGCCGCCGGTGAAAGACACGCTTTCGATGACGTCTGGATAGAGTGTGCCCTGCGCCAGAAAATCGGCCCCGCCTATCTTCTTGGCTTCCGCGTCGAATACGTCGATGAAAGTGCCGCCTATAATTTTCCGCTTGCGTTCCGGGTCGGAGACCCCTTCCAATTTGTCTAGAAACAGGTCGCGCGCGTCTACATGCACGAGCGGAATGTTGTAGTGATCGCGAAACAGGGTCACCACCTCCTCCGCCTCGCCCGCGCGCATAACGCCTGTGTCCACAAACACGCACTGCAACTGATCGCCGATGGCCTCGTGCAGCAGCACGGCGACCACGGATGAATCCACACCACCGGACAGACCACAGATAACCTTACCGTCCCCCACCTGCGCCCGCATCTTGGCGATCTCGGTCTCACGAAACGCGGCCATGGTCCAGTCGCCCCGGCACTTTGCAATCTTGTGGGTGAAGTTTTTCAACAAAGCCGCGCCACACGGCGTGTGCACCACCTCTGGATGAAACTGAACGGCGTAAAATTGCCGCGCCTCATCGGCAATAGCTGCAAAGGGAGCCCCTTGGGAGACGGCGACTGTTTTGAACCCCGGTGGCAGGTCAACGACCCGGTCCCCGTGGCTCATCCAGACCTGCTCTTTATCGCCCGGCTTCAACACGCCGTCGAACAATGCGCAGCTTTCCACAATTTCGATGTCGGCGCGGCCAAACTCCTGATGGTCGTGAGCCTCCACCCGTCCCCCAAGTTGGGCGCACATGGTTTGCTCGCCGTAACAGATGCCCAACACCGGCACACCGAGTGTAAAGACGGCGTCGGGCGCGCGCGGAGTATCGGTTCCCGTCACGCTGGCCGGGCCGCCTGACAGAATAATCGCGTTGGGGGCGAAACTTTCCAGAATGTCCGCTGCCGTGTTGAAAGGTACGATTTCGCTGTAAACCCCCGTTTCGCGCACCCGGCGCGCAATCAACTGGGTTACCTGACTGCCAAAATCAATAATCAGAATACGGTCGGTCATGCGGGCCATCTTGAACGAAGGGTGGAAAAATACGAGTGAGAAGGCAGACACCATCCCTGCTGCCATTCGTCAAGCAGCTCTTGCCGGCGCTCATTCGCGCCGCTCAATGATAGCGACAAAAAAACCGTCCGTACCGCCGGTTGCCGGTGTCACGCGGAACCTGAGGCCATCCGGTACTGTCGGCTGGTGCAAGCCGTCCGGCCAGTTCTGACGCCAGTCGCGCTCAGTGAATGCGGGAAAACGGGCGAGAAACGCCTCAATCGGGGCGTCATTCTCGCTCGGCAGTACGGAGCAGGTAACGTAAACCAACCGTCCTCCCGGACGCAGAAGATGGGCACCACGGGCCAGCACCTCGGCCTGGGTTTCGCGATAGGATTTCAGTTTTTCTGCCGTGAGCTGCCAGCGCGCTTCGGGCTGGCGACGCCAGGCACCTGAACCGGAACAGGGCGCGTCCACAAATACACAGTCTATTCGTCCCTCTAGATCGGCTAGGTCCGGGTCGGCGGCATCTGGATCGAACGGGGTCAGTTTGCGCGTTTCGACGGTCAGGGCACCTGCGCGCTCCATTCTGGGACGCAACCGTCCCAGGCGACGCGGGTCCGTGTCACAGGCATATATCCGCCCCTCTCCGTTGAGGCAGGCAGCAAGAGCCAGCGCCTTGCCGCCTGCCCCCGCACACAGGTCAACAACCTGCTCACCGGGGGTCACCTGCGCCACCAGACAGGCAAGCTGCGACCCTTCGTCCTGGATTTCAACCAAGCCTTTTTTGTAGAGGCCCGTGTGCGTCACGCGGGCGACCCCGGTTGCCCGTAAGCCCCAGGACGATTGAGGCGTGAGCGTGGTCTCAATCCCCTCCTCCGCCAGAAGAGCCCGGGCATCCTCCCGACTACTTTTCAATGTATTGACCCGAATATCCACGGGGGCGCGGCCATTGAGCGCTGTCATTTCTTCGGTGAGCGAGGCCCCAAACGCTTTTTGCAGCTCCGGATACAACCAGTCCGGGATATTCAGCCGTACAGGCTCACTCATATCCGCTGTGCGCATGCCGACCTCGGCCAGAGCGGCGTCTTCTGCGTCTGTCAAAGGCGTCGGCGCAAACCGGCTGCCGTCAAACAGCGCCTTCACCTCGTCGTGCGTGGCCCCCTCGCCGACCATCAGGGAGGCAAGAACAAGCGCGCGCGGCGCATCATCGTTCATGGCATGGGCGTAGACCGCCTGGTTTCTCAGAACATCAAAGATACGGACCTGAATGGCGGCCCGGTCTTTGGAGCCTGCATAGCGGTTGGACTTGGCCCAGTGGCGCGCGGTGCGGTCGGCAACACGCCCTCCGGCAATCTCGCCAAGAATTTCGATGACCGCTGAAAGACGCGCCGTGGGGGTCATGAGGGCACGCACGCACAGGTGGTTTGCCGGGTGACGAAGCAGTGCCTCACGGTCACGCCCGAACCCCGGGATAGTTCGGCGATTCCCGAGTGATTGTCACATCGTGAACATGGCTTTCATGCAGGCTGGCCGCAGAGATTTTCACAAACTTCGCGCGTTCTCGGAAATCGGCCATCGTTGCAGCGCCCGTATATCCCATGGCTGCCCGCAAGCCGCCAACCAACTGGTGGACAACACTGCCGATCGGACCTTTGTAGGGCACCTGACCTTCGACGCCTTCTGGCACCAGTTTCAGCGTGTCCTGCACATCTTTCTGGAAGTAGCGGTCAGCGGACCCCACTGCCATCGCCCCAACGGACCCCATGCCCCGGTAGGACTTGTAAGAACGACCCTGGTAAAGAAAGACCTCGCCCGGGCTTTCCTCCGTACCTGCAAAGAGTGAACCGATCATGGCGCATTCCGCACCTGCGGCCATGGCCTTTGCCAGGTCGCCGGAGAATTTGATCCCTCCATCTGCGATGATGGGAATGTCAGACTTTCGTGCTTCTTCCACACAATCGAGAATGGCCGTGAGTTGCGGCACGCCGACACCGGCTACAATGCGCGTTGTGCAAATGGAGCCGGGTCCGATGCCGACTTTCACCGCGTCAGCGCCCGCATCAATGAGAGAGCGGGTAGCTTCAGCGGTTGCAACATTGCCCGCGATGATCTGCACAGTATTGGAAATCGTCTTCGCGCGACGGACCGCCTCTGCCACCTGGACGGAGTGGCCGTGCGCGGTATCAATAACAATCAGATCAGCACCCGCGTCGACCAATTGGGAGGTGCGCTCGAAACCGTCGTCGCCAACCGTTGAGGCCGCCGCCACGCGCAAACTTCCCTGCTCATCCTTGCAGGCATGTGGGTGCAGTTTAGCTTTTTCAATGTCCTTGACGGTAATCAGGCCCACGCACCTATATTGATCGTCAACAACGAGAAGCTTTTCGATCCGATGTTGATGAAGCAGCTTTTTTGCACCTTGCTGGTCCACGCCTTCCCTCACCGTGATGAGGTTTTCGTGGGTCATCAGGGAGCGCACCGGTTCGTCCGGATTGGTGGCAAAGCGTACATCACGGTTGGTGAGAATACCCGCCAGCTTTTGTGTTGCGGGCTCAACAACGGGCACACCGGAAATCGAATGCCGGTCCATAAGGGCCAGGGCGTCCGCCAGCGTGCCGTCCGGGCTGATGGTGACGGGGTTTACCACCATGCCACTTTCAAAACGCTTGACCTGGCGTACCTGCTCGGCCTGCTGTTCCGGCGTCATGTTGCGATGGAGAACGCCCAAGCCTCCGGCCTGCGCCATTGCGATGGCCAACCGTGTCTCCGTTACGGTGTCCATGGCGGACGAAATCAACGGAATACCGAGGCTTATGGTGCGGGTAAGACGTGTTGAGGTGTCAACCTGACCGGGCATAACGGCGGATTCCGCCGGTTGCAACAGGACGTCATCGAATGTGAGAGCTTCGCGAAACATGGGGCCAACCTCCAACCAGTGCGGCGAGTATGATGTTGACGCCGGTGTGTAGCACCTCGCTCAGAAATTGCAATGAAACATCGCGTGACAGATCCACATGAGAGAAGATACCCCGAAAAACCCAGCGGGAGAGCCAAATATCAGGTGTCAGGTGCCATCGGCCACGTCCGACGCGCTGCGTCCCCGAAAACCTGTGGCCAGAACGTACATTTCCGAGGAATCAGACCGGCTGGCGGCGGGTTTCACATGGCGAACCAACTTGAAGTCACGCTTGAGCATGATGAGCAGGTCCTGCTCCGCTCCGCCCTGCAGCACCTTGGCACAAAAGGAACCGCCCTCAGTCAACACATCATGAGCAAAGAGGGCTGCGGCCTCTGCCAGGGCCATAATGCGCAGGTGGTCCGTCTGCTTGTGGCCGGTGGCCGGTGAGGCCATGTCTGACAGCACAATATCGGCCTCACCCCCAAGCCACTCTTTAACTTTTGCGTCGGCATCATTCTCCATGAAATCCAGCACATAAAGCTCTGAGCCCGGTATCGCGTCCATCTCCTGGAGGTCAATACCGATGACTTTTCCTGAGCCCTGACCGGAGCCGGTACGGCTCACGGAAACCTGGGTCCAGCCGCCCGGCGCGGCTCCAAGGTCCACCACACGGGCTCCCTTTTTGAGAAAGTGAAATCTGTCATCCAGTTCGCTGAGCTTGTACGCGGCGCGTGAGCGATAGCCTTCTTCTTTGGCTCGCTGCACATACGGGTCGTTTAGCTGGCGCTTCAGCCAGAGCGTGGACGACAGGCGGCGGCCACGTGCGGTCTTCACCCGCTCTTGCAGGTTCCGGCGTCCACCACGGCGGCGCGATCCGGTTTTTCCGCTGCTCCCCTCCGGTCCACTCATTGCCTTAAATACCCTTCTACACTCATTTTTCTGCGTTCGGGCCTTGTGGCCCCGACTGTGCCGCCCCTCGCGATTTCCCTCTACGGCGACGGCGACGCCGACGCTTTCGGGGTGCGGCCTCATCTGCCGCCATGAGAGAGAACAAAATACCCTCGCGCAACCCCCGATCCGCCACCCGCAGCCCGCTCGCCGGCCAGGCTCGGTTGATCGCTTCCAGAATTGCGCACCCAGCCAATACAAGATCAGCGCGCTCAATGCCAACACAAGGATGCGCCGCCCTTTGCGCCAGGGTCAGGTCAAGCAAGCTATCAGCCACAGCAGATGCGGCCGTGCGACCGATCCAGGCACCATCAACCTTTGCCCGGTCATATCGCTTCAGACCCATATGGATGCCTGCGACAGTTGTGACCGTTCCCGAGGTGCCCAGCAGATGATACCGGGTTCGGGGCGGCAGGTGCGGGGCAAGTCGCTCCCTGAAACCCTCCAGACGCCGGGACACGTCGCTCACCATTTCCTCAAACAGGCTGCGGGAGACAAATTCACCGCCATACACCTCTGCCAGGGTCACAACCCCACACGGAAGGCTTGTCCAGTCTTTGATTTCAGGCCCCGGCTGGTCTTTGTAATGCACCCACATCAACTCCGTGCTGCCCCCTCCGATGTCGAACACCAGGGCGGCGCTATGATCCGGGTCCAGCAACGGGGCACACCCTGCGACCGCCAGGTGCGCCTCATCGGAGGTTGAGACAATATCGAGTTCGATGCCCGTTTCGCGTTTTACCTGCTCAACGAAAGTAGAGCCGTTGAGGGCTGTTCGACAGGCCTCCGTGGCGATCGAACGGGCCCGCGTCACACCGCGACGGTGCATCTTGTCGCTGCACACTTTCAAGGCCTCCAGCGCCCGGGCCATTGCGCCCTCGCTCAGACTGCCCGAGCTGGACAGGCCCTCGCCCAGCCGCACGATGCGCGAATAGGCATCGATTACGCGAAACCCCTCGCGCGAGCGCCTGGCCACCAGAAGGCGGCAGTTGTTGGTGCCCAGATCAATTGCCGCATAAACGGGCGAAAGCCTTTCTTTCTGGCTTGCAGCAGGTGTTTCGTGAACTATTGTGGGGTCTGTCGGTACGCGCACATCACAAGAGGCCGCGCCCGGCTTACACCGCCGTCTGCGGCGACGCTTTTTCTTTGGCGGGTCGCCCTGGGACGCCGAGACTCCCGTTTCTGTCACATTTTCCGCCCCGGGAGTACGAAGCCTAGTCTGGATTATCCAGCCCCACCCGTCTCGACCGAGCTCCCTCGTACTTCAGTTGGGACAACTGTAGCAGGTCTGGCGGCCCCGCGAAATGGCAGGAGACAAAAACCCGTGCGGAGAGGGCGGGTTCCCTCACCTATCTGATCACAAGACCTTGCAACACGGCGCGCTGTACACTAAACAATCGGGCCAAGGAACGATGGTCGAGCGCGCTCCTTTGAAGTTTGAGCGAACGGATGACGCACAGATGTGCTAGACTTTTTGCTGAACTGCGTGGCAAACACCTGTTTCTATTGGGGAATCGTCTAATGGTAGGACGCCTGACTCTGACTCAGGTAGTCTAGGTTCGAATCCTAGTTCCCCAG
>CAZNLO010000101.1:0-8623 GCA_964573935.1 uncultured Parvibaculum sp.
GGCAGGAGTTCTGGCGTGACATCATAGCTTGGCGTACTGAAAACTTTTCGGAAACATAATTATGACTTTTACCTCCCTGCCCGAGCCACTTCACGTGGCTCTGTTCTTCCCGGGCTGGCGATCGCTGTCGGGGCCATTATCGGTCTGTGGGACGGCTTGCCGGGTGTGCCTTTCTAAGTGGAGGCCTGTGCCCCCTTTTTTTGCCCTGGAATATTCCCTCTCTAAACATTCAGAGGTCGCCTCATGATCGATTTTGCAAGCAATACAGAAACTGCCATCCTTGGGGTGGTGCTATGGGCGCTGATGCTTCTGGTGATGCTCGCCAGCTATCGCTCACTACTGACACTATTTGCCGGGAACCCGGCGAACGGGTTTTCTCCGACAGGGCTGGATATGCGGCCTTTCGGCCAACGTCTTACGCGTGCTCATGCCAATGGGTATGAGTTTTTACCTTTTGCGCTTGCGATTATGATTTTCGCTATTGCCACTGATCGCTCCGAGGTTACGGATGGTCTGGCAATGGTGCTTCTGGCGCTGCGGGTCGGACAGTCGATGGTGCATCTTGTTTCGACATCTGCCAACGCGGTCATCATCCGGTTCGTTCTACTGTTCATTCCACAGATCGCTATTGTTGTGTGGTGGGTGACGCAACTGTTTTTGGTAAACGGGTAAGGGGTGTGCTTAGGCAATAGCATTACCCGGCAGGACGATGGAGAGGTCGATTTTGGCGGCGGCATCAGCTATCTGGTCAAGACGGGTCTGGTCGCTCAGCAGTGCGCGAAGGCACAGGCGGGCCGTTAGGCGGGCCTGTTCTTCTGGCACAATGGCAGAGGTTTTTGCACCCGCAAGGATGCTTGTTTCCGTCAACTGAAAGACCTGCTCTGCGGTATGGGCGGGGACTTGTGCAACAAGTTCGCCCTCCCGCACCCCGATTTTGATAAGCCTGTGATAGTGGCTCACCATATCGGCCCGCACCTGCTGCGCTTGTCTGAACTGGGGCTTCGCCAGTTCCGGCAGGTAAAAGAGGGTGGAATATTCCCGGTTGGCGGAGGCAACAGTCCTAGCCTCCTCAAAAACTGATTTATAGAGTGCCACTCCAGGAGCCACGTCCGCTTTGGTCAAGGCCCGGTAAAAGGTTAGAGACGGTGTGGCGGCAACATCGATCAGCTCGTTCAAAAGAGCGTCCTTTGAGACGAAAAGATTGAAAACAGACGCGGGTACGGCGTCCACTGCGGTAGCGATCATGCGGATGGAGGTGCCTGCGTAGCCGTTTTCGGCAATCAACTTTGCGGCAGCCCTCATCACAGCCTGTCTGGTTAATTGCGGACGACCATCCGCGCGCGGGCGGCCTACAGGGCGTTTGCGCACCTGCTTTGCTGTTGGTTGGTTTAGGGGGCTGGTTGGGCTTGAAGACATACTCAGGTGTAGCTGTTCCATTGTTGAAAGTCTATTTTATTTCAGTTGGTCTAAATAAATTGACTCAACCTCACCAGGATCCTAAGGTCGCGCGCTATGGACAAAAGCACGCTGAGGTGTGCGGGAGGAATTCATGTCAACTGTTCTCATTACCGGATGCTCCCGGCCGACAGGGTTTGGCCAATTGACGGCGAAGGCTTTTGCTAAGGCGGGCCATCAGGTTTTTGCGACCTTACGTCGTTCGGAACGGGGGGCGGCCCTGAAGGACTGGGCCGACCACGCGGGCCTCTCGCTGGAGGTGCTGGAACATGATGTATGTGATCCGGCATCCAACAAGACGGTTGTCGCAACGGTGCTTGAAGCGGCGGGCCGTCTGGATGTGTTGGTCAATAATGTCGGTGTGGGCAGTTTTGGAGCGCTTGAGACGCTTCACGACAGTCACATACGAGAGGTGATGGAGGCCAACTTTTTTAGTGCCGTGGATCTGACGCGCGTTGTCCTGCCGCATATGCGTGCGCAAAATGGTGGGCGCATTCTGTTTGTCTCATCGATGGCCGGGGTGACGGGTATTCCGGGCGAAGCGGTGTACTGCGCCAGCAAGTTTGCGCTGGAAGGTCTTAGCGAGGCGCTCTCGTTTGAAGTGGCGCGGTTCGGCATTCATGTAAGTACGGTGCGGCCAGCGTTCTTCAACACCGGCATGACTGTGCACAACACGGATGCTTTCAGTTTTTTCAAAACCGGGACGGCTTACGATCCTTTCAATGAACGGATTGTTGCGACCACCTGCGAAGAGGAAGCAGAGGGCGAAGACCCGCAGATCGTTGCTGAAACAATCCTGGAGGCGGCGACGACTGATGCACCGAAACTGCGGTGGACGCCTGGGGAGGCCGCTCCTTTCATTGGTTCCACGCGCCTGGCAACAAGCGACGAGGAATGGCGTGTTCTGGTAATGAAAAAACTCGGGCTTGCCGACTGGCTTGACCGGCAGGACCAATAAGGAAAAACGAAATGAATACGAAGACTTCGACCTTGCCGGGGATTTCTTCTGAAGAGATTGCGCGGGTTCGCCAGCCTCTCGAACAGGCATGGACGATGCCGCCAGAGGCCTACACGCGCGATGATGTTTATGACATAGAGGTTGAGCGCGTTATGCGGGCCAACTGGTTGCCGGTCCTGCGGGTCGATCAGGTCGCCCGGCCTGGCGACTATGTTTGCCTGACCTTGTTCGGCCAGCCTGTCATGGTTGTGCGTGGACGTGACGATAAAATCCGGGTCATGTCCCGGGTGTGTTTGCACCGGGCGGCGCCTCTGGTGGAAGGAAGCGGAAACCGCTCTCTATTTACATGCCCCTACCACGCCTGGAGTTACGGGACAGACGGTATGTTGGTTCGCGCGCCCATGATGGAAGAAGTAGAGGCGTTCGCGGAGGAAAAATGCCGCTTGCCGCAGTTGCGAACGGAAATCTGGGAGGGCTTTATCATGGTCAACATGGATGATAATGCGCCAGCATTTGCCCCTCAGGTCGAAGCCCATCGTCAATATTTTGCGCCTTACAAGCTTGGCGATCTTGTGGTGGCAAGAACGCTTGAATTTGAAAGCGGCTGGAACTGGAAAGTATTGGTGGAAAATTTCATGGAGGCCTATCACCATTTCACTGTTCATTCGACAACGCTGGAACCTATCTTTCATGCGGCGAACTCGAAGACATTCGACAGCGAAGGCCTCGTGTCGATCCTGCACATGCCATCCGAGGAACGTACTGGTTCAGGGAAGATGGACCCTGTCGGTCTGCCCAATGTTCCGGGGCTTGAAGACCAGCAGGCACGCGACCTTTTTGCGACAGCGATTTTTCCCCATTTTCTGCTCGCCATTCAGGGGAATATGGTCCTTTGGTACCAATTGCTTCCGATCAGTGCGGACCGCCTGACATTGAAAATCCACATCTGTGTGCCGGCCACGACGGCAGCCCTACCGGATTTTGAAGAGGTGGCGAACGGTCTGGAGGAAATGGCGTCTCTTATTCATCACGAAGATATTGAGGCCAATGACAATGTGTGGCGTGGTCTGAAAGCACCCCTCACGCGGCAGGGCCGCCTGTCATCCTTTGAACGATCCATCTGGCAGTTTAATCAATGGTGGCTGGACGAGATGACCGGCCAGGAACGCCCCGCACCAACGGACAACCCATCGTGACACCTGACATTATTGGCTCCATTGGAGTTGCGATGTTGCTGGCTGCTTTTGGCGCAAACCTGTCGGGGGTGCTCGATCGCGAGGGGTTGTTCTATCAGTCTCTCAATGCGGTGGGCGCGGCAATTGCGGCCTATGCTTCGTGGTTGATTGTTTACATGCCCTTCGTGGTTCTGGAAGGTGTGTGGGCACTGGTATCCCTGGTGGCGATTGCTCGTACTCTTCATGTGAAAGCAAAGCGTCGCCGTCATACCATCAGCAGATAGACACCCCGACTCATGCAGATGCCACCGAGGGTCATTACTATCCATTGGCTCCAGCGGCGAAAGTCGGTTTCTGTGATCCTGTCCAGCACTTTTGTGCCCAGTGCAGTTCCCAGCATGGCGCAAGGGATGACCATCAGATAAATCCACCAGGGAAGCGTTGCGAGTTCACCGCTTTGCGCCATCGCGGTCTCACGCACGAGGAGTCCGAAATATACTAGTTTCATCAGATGACTGAATGTTTGTGTGATGGCTTTGGTTGCAACAACCTGATGACGGGTGAGGGGCGCGCGTACAAAAAAGACATCGAGGAGAGGCCCTGCAACCCCTGCGACCAGGTTTATCAAGGTGATGAAGAAACCACATATATAGGACATGCCGGGTTTTGTGATGTCGAGGGTAAGGCGTTTGGGCAGGAGAGCTGCAATGAAGGGAACAGCACCCACGGCGATAAAAACAAATGCCTTCTGGGGCACGAAGGCAATGGCGGACAAGACAGCCAATGCAACCAGCGCGCTTGCGGTGTACTGCCGGGAAATGACCCAGTCGATGTGATCGCGGGTCAGAAAAGCACGGTAGCCGTTCGACACTGCCTGGGTTGCTCCGTGCAGCATCATGGCAGAGCCGACAGGCAGGACGATCAGGAGCGCGCCCATCAGCACAATGCCGCCCGCCATGCCGAAAATGCCCGACAGCGTTGCGGTCGCGACCACCACGACGGCAAGGCCAAGAGAAAGGGTCCATGTTAACACGGGTGCTTAATTCCTGTACTTTCCGATCAGACGATCTCAAGGGACTGCTGATAGCGATACTTGTCGCACAAAACCAGATGGGCGGAAACGCGTTCGTTACTGGATATTTGATGGCGGAAACGGTTAAGTGTGTTTAACCCGTATGGTGGGGCAAATGAGGGACATACATGTTTGAGACTCTGGCAGAGGCAATGCTGGCTTTGCAAACCGAGGCGGCGGCCTATCCCGACGGGGTGCGACTATGGATGCGTGTGATGGGGGGATCGCTCTTTCTCTCCGTCCTGTTCATTCCGTGGAAAAACGGGGCGCGCTGGGTGCTGCTTCTCACTATCGCAACGGTATTGGGGCTTATCATCGGAAAAGTCTTATTCCCGGATCTCGCCCGGGATACGATAGGGCAGGTTCTGCACCTGGTGCTGTGGCCATTTGCGCTGTATGCCCTTTGGCGTGCGTCTGAGCGTGCAGCCGACGGGATTTCCAAGGTGGACGTTGTTTACCGGTTCTGGCGTTACTGGGTGAGTGCCGTGATCGTTGTCTCTCTTATTCTGGATGCAAGGGGTTTGATCGGCGCCTATTAGCGGCGCAGAGAGGCCAACAACGTCTTTGCCCTGGAGCGCGCCCAGCGTCTTGATGTTTCAAGGGCCACATAGGCTTTGAAGGGAAGGGGCGAGGGACCGGCTGTAAGCAGGACGTCGCCGACCCGGGTTGATCCGTTCCACAGAGACTGAATTACATGGCCGGGGGTTGTGGCGGAGTCCAGTTTGTCCGCCCAATTATCTTCAAGAAAAGAACGGATCATGTCTTCTTCAAGCACCATGCCGGCGCTCTGGCTGCGATAGGCGTCGTCAAAGGCAGTTTTGATTGTGAAGGCTGTACGACCTGCCAGGAGAGACAGGATGATGGCGATGGGTTTGTCGTCCAGCAAAAGCATGTCGGCACGAGTAATGGCATTGCCCTTGTGGGTCCCGAAGGCTTGAACGGCAAAATTTCGCGTGGCGGCAGAGCAGTCAAGGGCAGTGCCGCGCGCGCCTTTCCAGCCGGTTGCTTCAATGCGCAGGAACTCAACGATCGCTTGATCCAGGTCCGGTCCGTCTGTACAGGCGGCAAACGACACTTCACCCATTTCCTGCAACCGTTTTCGGTTGCGTCGCAGTCCCTTGCGGCGGCTGCGTGAGACCTGGGTCTGCATGTGGGTATCGAAGGTTTCGCCCTGAACGAGGGTTGCCCGATCAAAGGCATCGAAGGCCCTGGTTGGAAAGGCCTGCTCCTTGAGGAGCGGGGCGAACAGGCCCGCAAGGGGGCCGTCGAGAGGCATGTCGGGAAAAAGCCACACGGACCCATGCCGGGCGGGGTTCTTCATGGCCTTGATAAGTGTTGCAGCGGCGGCGTCTGCATCGCGGCGATCTATCAGGGGAGCTGTGAGCATGGAATAGGGCGTTGTCCAGGCGGTGTTCAGAGGGGCACATCCCGCCCAGTGGGTGCGGCTGGTTGTAAATGGGAGCAGGGCGATGAGGCGTTCGCCCCGCCAAACGGTAATTGTTTGCACCGGGCGTGTCTCAATGTGCGTGAAGAGTGCCTCCACATATTGCCGGCAGTAATAGGCGTTTTCTTCAAGGGCGTGGGAGACGAGGTTCTCCCATTCAGGTCCGAGCGCCAAGAGGCCGTCGCGATCCAGTATGCGGACTGTGGGGTTTGTGTTCTGTCCCTGTGTTTGTTGCGCGGCATTGTTCAACAATGCAGGGTCGAGGGTCATGTTCATGGGGTTTGGTTCCGGGGACGGAGAGAAAAGAGAATGTGGAGCCCGAGCCTGTGGTGAACCAGCCAGGTGAGGAGAAGACTTCGCAGGGCAAGGGAAATGGTTGTGGCCGCTGCCGCGCCGACGATGCCAAAGGGAGGAATGAGGGCGAAGTTGAGCCCGATATTGAGCACCAGGGAGGCAACAAAAGCTATTGCGCAGGCGCGTTCCTCTCCCAGCATGTTCATCAGGTCTTCGCCGGGGCCGGCAAAGGCCTGAACGATCAGGCCGACCATGAGGATTGTCAGGACGGGCAGGGCGATGTCAAAGCCGTCGCCAAACAGGGCGAGCAGATAGGGCGCCAGCAGATAGATCGTGAGCGCTGCGCTTAAGGAGACGGCAAGCGTCAATCGTGTGGTGGACACGGCGAGGGCGGAGAGCGCGGTACGATCTCCCACGGCGTTCAGGGCAGCGAAACGCTGTGCGGTTGCGACGGTTGCTGCGTACTGGACGAAGCCAACCAGTTGCAAAATACGTGATGCGGCGAAGTAGACAGCGATGGTTGCTGGCTCCACGAAGAGGGAGAGGATGAGTATGTCGGCGTTGGAAAAAAGGACCAGCGTTCCCTCGACAAAGACCAACGGCAAGGCTGTACGAAACCACTCGCGCATTCTGGTGCTGTGGGGGCCGGCGGGGACTTTCTTGCGAACACGCATCCACACGAATGCCGTTTGGATGAGGAGGCTCACCAGGATGGCGAAAAAGACGACACCGATAGCCAACGCAGCCGACATTGGTATTTGCCAGAAATAGACACCAAGAACGCCCATTGCGATTAGACTGTGACGAATGACAAAGGGAGGGGCGATTGCAAGGATTGTCCAATTGAAAGCGCGTGCGATGTTCTCGACATAATCCTGCAGGGCAAAGAGTGGGAAGACGAAGAGAGCGATGGCTAAGGGAAGCAGATAGACGCTATCCAGAAGGGGTGCTGCTAACCACAGGGCTACCCCACAAAGCAGAGCCATGGCCAAGGAAAGAAGCGCCACGGTTATTGCACCGGTTCGCAGAAACCCCCGCAGCAGGTTTTGCTCATCGCGGACATGATAGTGTGGCACAAAACGGCAAGCTGCCTGGGCAAACCCCAAAGGGGTCAGGTGTCCAAGAACCAAAATCCACACCCAGACAAGAGCAAAAACGCCATATTCTGTTTGGCCCAGAAGGCGGGCAAGCAATACCTGGGTTGCATAGGCGATGGCGGCGCCCGCAATGCGGATGGCGAGGGCTTTGGCGGCTGCCATGACGGGTTCACGGGCGTCCTCATCTTTTCCGATGCGACCCTTTACCTCGGCGACAAAACGGGAGAGGCGTGAGGGCGCCAGCGCGGCGGGGGCATTTTGGGCAGTGTCGCTCATACCGTGTGCGCCCTATTCCGCAGGCGGTGTCCCCAGTGGGGAAAAGCCACTGGGCGCGTCGGGGTCAACTCGGTGCTGCATGACGCGTTTGAACGACGTTTTTTTTTGCAGGCCCATGGCCCGCCATGCTGCCGTGATGCCGACTTTTCCCCAAAAGGCCGGACCGGTGATGGCGCGCGAGGAGGGGGGTCTTCCCAGCTCCTGCCGGAGAACCCCGTTTCCGTAATTCATGGCGTAATGCCTGCGAATATGTGGTGTCCAATGTTCGGTGGTGATGGAGATATTAAGGCAGTCGGCGTTCTCAACACGGTGAGGGGCATTTAGCTGCCAGTGCAGCATATCGCCCGGCTCAAGATCAATAACCTCAGCGTAGGCATCATAGGAAGGGTCGTAGGGTATCTCTTCTTCTGTGATGCCGCGGCTGATGTTTTCAAGGTCGGGTGCTGCCAGGAAGGGGGCATTGGGCGGGTAGAGATGGATACGCTTCCTCCCTTTGATCTGCCAAAGAGACTGGCCGGGAAGATCTGCGTGATAGAAAACCCGGGCGTTGGGGGATGAAATCAGAATACCCAGAGATGTGCGTAAAGGTGCAAAGCCGGGGATGGCGTGGGTGAGTTCTTCGTAGATGGCATCGAGGAGCTCATCATACCTTGAATCAATTTCCTCAAGTTTCTGCAAGTTGATCCAGAGGCGACCGCGCTTGATTGCTTCCAGGACCTGATGGCCGGTGAGGCCGCTGCGGTCGCAGTATTGCCAGGACGAAAGGTGGTGATCGTCGCCTTCCATCGTGTTGATAGCGCCGATGCTCTGCGGGATACGTTCAATAAGCCCGGCGAGCGCGTCATCGGAGAA
>CAZNLO010000102.1:0-8369 GCA_964573935.1 uncultured Parvibaculum sp.
GATTGAAAAAAGATAGATATTCCAACTCGTTACACCTACGTCCAACTCAGTCACATGCGAGATACCTGATTTGTAATCAGGGGGTCGCGGGTTCGACTCCTGCAGCCGGCACCACATTCATCAGTCCATATTCTGTCTGTTGCATAACCCTGACGATGACCGCCCTCCGGGTGGGCGTGGTCGCATAGCCATTGGGGCCAACGCCAATGAAAAACCGGCCCCGCAAGGGGACCGGTTCTCCGAGATCAGTTATCTGCACTTAACGCCGGAGCCCCCACTCCATGAGGCATCAAGGCGAACTGACCCCTAAGTCACGAAGACCAGGAGAAATCCCAGCTCCAGCTATAATCATCAGAACTGCCGCTACCAGACCCGCTGCCACTGCCGCCTGAGCAGGCATGGGCCGGTCCCGATGTCAGAAGAAGTGCCCCGGTAGCCGTCGCAATGGCGAACATGGCACCAAAGACCATCATACGTGTTTGTTTCATTTTGAGGCTCCATGTCCTGCAAAGGACCATTTCGAGGGATTATCACAACATTCCCCCTCCCTCACGCACATCACGTGCCAACAACCACCCAAAAACCAATCGCCGCGCAAAAAAAGGCCGTACAAACGAGGCTTCATTCCCCCGCCTTTGCCACCTCTTCTGCAATTTTCTGAGCTTCCCTGGCTGATGCATCCCGCTCTGTAATTTGCCGACCCAGTGCCAGAATGGTTGGAATTTCGTCGTCGGTCAGTTCCTTCATCCGTACTTTCCGGGCCATCGCCTTTTCTATGTAAGGGGCAAGTTCGTCTGCTTTACGCGCCATGCGCGCGTTCTCATGCTCTTTGAACTCCGGCATCACGTCGCTTGCAAAAAGCTCCAGTGCCTCACAAATATGTTCATGGCGATTCCGCCCCCCTTGCTGGATGAAGGTGACCTGATCGACGCCGGCATCAGAAAATGTACGTAGGTGAGTGCGCAACTGCTCAGGTGTGCCGATCCCACGACGCTCCCCCTCCTCGGGAAGACTATCACGCGCCGCCTCAAAGGCTTTCCAGATATCCGTTCGGCCTGGCTTGTGCTCACCAAAGATATAGTGTGCCCAAGTCCATAACTGAAGAAACGAAAACCATCCATGCCGCGACGTTTCGCCTCCGCTTCATCATCATGCAAAGAAAAGCCCGTGACCATGGCAATGTTGGGATTTACCGCATGTCCAATCGGCACGCACTCCTCCTTGAATATCCGATAATAATCATCAACCCACTGCTTCGCCTCACTTGCATCCACGAAGGAGAAAGTCAGCGCCCCAACGCCTAGCCGCGCTGCCAGCTTGATCGTCTCCCGGTTGGAACACGCCACCCATAGTGGCGGATGCGGCCGCTGCACCGGCTTGGGTACAATGTTGCGACACGGCATGGAGAAATATTTCCCCTCAAAACCCGGATAAGGATCCATCGCCATCATGTTCGCACATTGCTCAACGGCCTCGCGCCACATCGGACGCTTTTCATCAACCGCGATACCGAAGGCGCCAAGCTCTGCCAATGCGGACGACTCTCCTGTCCCCCATTCCACCCGACCATTCGACACGAGATCGAGTGTCGCAATGCGCTCCGCCACCCGGGCCGGGTGGTTGTAGTTTGGTGCCATAAGCGTAATGCCATGGCCCAGCCGAATGTTTTTTGTCCGCTGCGAGCATGCCGCCAGAAAAACTTCCGGTGCCGAGGAATGCGAATACTCTTCAAGAAAATGGTGTTCAACTTCCCATGCATGGTCAATACCCAGCTTATCAGCCAGTTCCACCTGATCCAGCGCATCCTGAAAGAGCTTCAGCTCATCGCCTTCATTCCACGGCCTCGGCAACTGATGCTCATAGAAAATACCAAATTTCATGGACCCCTCCTTCGAGCGAAAATGCTGGCCCGCCTCCCGACCTCATCAGGCAGCATTCTGCCTGTTGCTATCCAGAGCATCAAAATCAGCCAGCAGCTTCCCGCCATTTTCTTCCGACAGCAGCCGCCCCTTGATTGCCTCATAACTCTGGTCGCGCGATAGATCAAACTGGGTTTCACCGTGCCAGATCACCATATTTTCCCATATCGGGTCGATAAGGTCTGTCCCGGCAACCTTTCCCCCCTCAAGTGTCTTGAAGGTGAAGCTGCGCATCTCGGAGATAACCGCTTGCAGATAACCCACATGTACCGCCTCATCGGTACGGATGCGCCCCACCATAGTGGCCGCCAATTCCGCGTCTTCCCGGCGCTCGCTGAATATTTCCTCGTCGCGCATCAGGTCCATACTGTGTGCAAAGAAAGACTCGGCGCGCACCTCGATCATCAACACATTCATCAAAAGCAGAATGAGCTGCTCAAATCCTTCTGGAAGTTGCGGCATCAACCGCCCCTGCTCCGGTCGACCAATCGAGTCCGGCGGGTCGATTACCGGATACGCTTCCTTGCCAAAGATCAAATCCCGCGCGGCAAACCACATAGCGTCATGTGCCCCATATTCCGGCTTGGCAGGGTCACCACCTTCATCAGCCCCGTGAGCATAGAGCAGTCCTTTGTGCAAATGCCCCGTCGCTGTATCTGAAATATCATCAACAAAAATACTCTGAAAGTCGGGCACATCGAGTGTACAAAGAATTTGCCCCCGCGCTTCAATGATCCCGGTAACCGTCAACGCGTTCCAGAAAGATTCACCGTGACGGTTTTTAATCAACAGTTTTTGTTGCTCCAGATTGGGAAAACTACCCCGCTTAAGCAGGTGCCCCGTTGCCTCAACAACGTCCCAGCCCCGGTTCTTCAGCGCCGCCTGCCAAGCATCGATTGCAGGCCACCGATGCAGCGTTTTTGGTGACAGATAAGTACCGGCCTCATCAAACCCACCGTGAAGCAAATACCCGGCCTCCTTATGCTGGCGCGCATAATCATGGTCTGCCATCAGTTCTTCACGGCTATAGACTAACTTCTCCATTCGGTCTTCCTCCGGTCACTATCCAATCGCCACTGTCTTTTTTGCTTTAGCTACACGCCAAACGGATCACCTGCCTGGTTCCAGTATGCGTGTAATGGCATTACTCAGCTTCTTAATCGTCTCCACCCGGTCGGTCCCGGTGCGAAAAGCATGAGCGCCTCCCTGGCGAATGATCCCAACGATCACATGCCCTGCAAACATGGGGTCAGTGTCTTCAGCAACAACACCTTCTTGCAACCATTCCCGAACAGCATTTGCCCACTGCTCCGCCCACCGATCAACTGGCATTTTCCTGTCCGTCTCGTCCGTAGCCAACACGTTAATGTCGGTAAGAGCCGCCGCCAGAACACCAATGTTTTCATCGGAATACTCAAAGATTGCTTTTATGGTTTCTCGAATACCATACCTAAACATCCTGCTCTCAGAAAGGTGTTCGCCGACAAATTCTTCCAGCTCAGCCGAAGCCTCTTCAGCGAATGCCAGAAAACAATCCAGCTTGTCAGTAAAATGCAGATAGAAAGTTCCATGTCCGACACCTGCAAGTTTGGAAATATCTTGCGGCCGCGTCGTGTGATACCCGCGTTCCACAAACAACTGGCGGGCAGCGCCAAGAATGCGCTTTCTGCTTTCCAGACGTCTTTTGGAGGGCGCAGGTGGAACCTTGTCACCGGAACCATTAACGCTCAGCCCTGCCTCGTCTTCGTTTTGGGATACATGTTCGTTTGTCATTCGCTGAGTGTTTGTGGATTGTGACATTTTGTCAACATTCAAAACAACTTTCAGCATGCCCGCTCTGAAAAACTCACCTGGCTTGGGCACCAGATTGGGGCACTACTCCCGCAGTCGGGTGAAGACGTAGCAAGACGCATCAGACAGTTTCGGGCGATACCTGTAACCATCCTCCACAAAATCCTTGAGACCCTCGGGGCGGTCGATCCGGTTTTGTATCATGTAGCGCGCCATCATCCCTCTTGCCCGTTTTGCATAGAACGAAACAATCTTCGCCACGCCTGCACGCTCTTCCTTGAAGACAATTGTCAGAACGTCCGGCGCAAGCGCCGGACGGTCCGCTGATTTGAAATACTCAACCGACGCGCAATTAACAACGACCTGCGCCCCGCCTGATACTTCGCAATCATCACTCAACAAGGTCGCAATCTGATCTCCCCAGAACGCATAGAGATCAGGCCCACGCGCATTTTGCAGCCGCGTCCCCATTTCAAGCCTATGCGCCTTGATAAAGTCCAAAGGTCTCAGCAATCCGTAAAGGCCGGAGAGAATGCGCAAATGCTCCTGTGCATAGTCAACATCCTTCTCTTCCAGTTGCTCAATATCGAGCCCCTTGTAGGTATCACCCGCATAGGTGAAGACTGCCGGCTTCGCGTCACTGGTAGGGTCCGATACATCAAACTTACGAAAACGCTCATAGGTGAGATCAGCCAGCGTTTCCGACAGGCTCATCAACTTTTTGAAATCGGCTCGGTTACGTTTTTTTGCGACCTCTCCAATCATCGAGGCCTCCTCCAGAAAGCGGGGTACGCTCCCGCTTACGGGGCGCTCCAGAGGTGAAAAATCAAGCGCTTTAGCAGGAGAAACGACAACAAGCATGGGAACGGTTTCACAATTCAAAAGTTTCAACTTGGAAGTCGGAACCATCTCCTTGATGAGAAGATACGTCAATCGATTCTGACGCCTCCGGGCATTTCAAATGCCATAGTGGCTCCACAGCGCGCGCCCTTCAATCCCCAAACACTAATCCCGGAATGAAGGATCAATCCTGTCTATGGTTCTCAACAATGCAGGCCACGCCAGATTGCCGATCCCGTCAGCGTCCTGGAACCGCGCCTGACTGGCCACTTTCTCTACGACCTCCGGTGCAGGCAATTGAATTTTCACACCGCCACCAAGCGCTTTTACCTGCATGGTACAGGCCCGCTCCAGAAAAAACAGTCGTAAGAACGCATCTGCGCAACTGACACCGCAGGTAAGAAGCCCATGGTTACGCAGAATCATCGAATGCTTGTCACCCAGGTCCGCGATCAGCCGAACCCGCTCATCATGGTCCAATGCGATCCCTTCATAGTCATGATAGGCAAGGTCCGACATCACAACCATTGAGGTTTGGGTAAGGGGTAGCAGACCATCCGCATGAGTGGAAACAGCAACCCCATCATCGGAGTGGGTGTGGATCACCGCATGGGCATCCTTGCTTGCGGCATGTACGGCACTATGGATCGTAAACCCGGCTGGATTAATCATGTAGGGCGTTGCCATGATGATGTTTCCGTCCAGATCAACTTTGACAAGACTGGAGGCGGTGATTTCATCAAACGTCATGCCATATGGGTTAATCAGAAACTGGTTTTCCTCATCCGGCACGCGCGCCGAAATGTGGGTGTAAATCAGATCCGACCAACCATAATGCGCTACCAGTCGGTAGGTGGCCGCCAGGTCAATACGTGTCTGCCACTCGGCGTCTGACACCTGATCGCGAACAGAGGGCATGCGTACATCTTCGGCTATGGACATGAAATTTTCTCCGGTGAATCTGCTGGTTGGAGCGACAGTGGGCCACAAGCCCAGTCTCTGTCAAACCAGTGTAGCAACCAGCCATTGCCGGAACACCGTGCCCGACGAAATCAAAAGTCACTCCACCGCTTCACTCCGTTGAGGTTCCAGCACCTTTCCAGGGTTCAAAATACCTTTGGGGTCAAGCGTGTTTTTTAGCGTCTGCATCAAGGCTATTTCTTCCACCGTACGCGACCAGCCAAGATAGGGCCGTTTTTCCAGCCCGATCCCATGCTCCGCAGACACCGACCCGCCAATTTCGCGCAGCGGTGAATAAACAATGTCTTCCACCCGCCGTCGGGCGGCCAGCTCTCCATCGCCAACACCCACGATCAAATGCAGATTGCCATCCCCCAGGTGTCCGAAGATCATGAGAGAAGGATTATTCCACGCAGCATTCAATCGCTCCCTCACAGTCTGGATATACCCCTCCATCTGCCCAATACCCAGACTCACATCATAGGTAAAAATCGGCCAGTTCTGCGCCACTTGAGCAACATCGTCCCGTAGCGCCCACATGCCATCGCGTTCGCCCTGATTTTTTGCAATGACCGCGTCTGAAATAAAACCCGCTTCAAGGGTTTTCATCAGCGCCGCCTCAAAGCGTGCAGTGTCTTCCGCCTGATGTCCCCCCATCGCCTCAAGCAGCACATAATACGGGTGCCCATCGGCAAGAGGCGGTCTGCCTTCCGCCGGTGCCCGCGTCACCAGCTTGTAGAAATCCTCCCACATGACTTCAAACGCCGACAGAGTTCCCCCCATTACCGCCTCCATATGTCGAAGCAGTTTGGGAAGACTGTCAAAATCATCCACAGCCACAAACGCCGTGTCCTGGCTGATCGAGGTTGGTCGCAGCCGCAGCACCGCACGTGTCACAATGCCCAGTGTCCCTTCAGTCCCGATGAAAAGCTGTTTCAGGTCATACCCGGCATTGTTCTTCAACATATGGTTCATGGCGGAAAGGATCGTTCCATCCGCAAGCACGGCCTCCAGGCCCAGCACCATCTCGCGCATCATGCCGTACCGAAGCACCCTGTTTCCACCTGCATTAGTCGCAATGTTGCCGCCAATCGTAGCGGATCCGCGCGACCCCAGATCAAGCGGAAAGAAAAATCCTTCGTCCTGCGCTGCGTTACACGCCGCCTCCAGTGGGATACCAGCCTGCACGGTCATCGTACCACTCACCGTGTCGATCACTTCGACCCGGTTCATCCGCTCCATCGACAGGGCGACCATGCCCTCAGCATAGCCGCCTTCAACCAGCCCCGTCTTGCCTCCCCACGCAACAACGCCCTGACCCGCAGCATGGCAAAGTTTCAGCGCAACGGAGGTTTCTTCCGTCGATGTCGGGCGTACCACAGCAACAGGAACCCCAAGCGGGCTCCATCCCCCTTGCGCCTTTTCCTCTGCGTCCGCCCCTGTCAAAACGCCGCTATCGCCGAGCGCTGCTCTGAGCTTGTCAATTAGATCCGTCACTTACACATCCTCCCAATCCAGCCCCCAAAGGCCATTGGTGCGTATAAATCTATGTCGTCAAAACACGACCCACAGCAGTTTGCCACCGACCGTAGCGCTCATCTCGTTCACTCTTGTCCATGGATGGCACAAAACTCGCTTCTTCCTGCCATTGCTCGCTGACCCCTGCCGGACCGTCGAAAAAGCCAACATGCATACCTGCGAGATAGGCTGCCCCCAGCGCCGTGGTTTCCTGAACCCGGGGGCGCACAACAGGGCGTCCCAACAAATCACTCAGGTTCTGCGCAAACCAGTTGTTCGCAACCATCCCCCCGTCGACCCGCAGTTCGGTAGGGGCGGTCAGCCCCGCCCCCTTCATGTCCGCCCCCATGGCCTCCATCAAATCACGCGTCTGGCACGAAACGGCCTCAAGCGCCGCTCGAACAATTTCGGCAACGCCCGTATCGCGTGTCATGCCCAAAATAGCACCCCGGGCATGAGGGTCCCAATAGGGCGCGCCCAGACCTGTGAAGGCAGGCACCACCACCACATGGCTTGCCGGGTCTGCGGCTTTCGCCAGCGCCTCACTTTCAAGTGCCGACGAAATGAACTTCATTTCATCTCTGAGCCATTGAATGGTCGCACCGGCCATGAAAATCGACCCCTCAAGAGCGTAGGTGACTTCACCGCCCAGCCGATACGCAACTGTTGCCAGAAGCCGGTTTTGAGAATGGACATGAGCCCTCCCCGTATTCACCAGTGCAAAACACCCGGTCCCGTAGGTTGACTTCATCATGCCCGGTTGAAAACAGGCCTGCCCCACCGACGCCGCCTGCTGGTCTCCCGCAATCCCTGTAATGGGAAGGGAGGCGCCAAACAGGTCTGTCGCCGTCATCCCAAAATCAGCACAACAATCCTTCACCTCGGGCAGCAGGCTTCTGGGAATATTGAGCCAACTCAAAATTTCATCATCCCAGTCCTGAGAATCAATATTAAACAACAGGGTCCGCGAGGCGTTGGTGGCGTCGGTCACATGGGCAGCACCGCCGGTCAGATTGTACACCAACCAGCAATCGATGGTCCCAAAGCAAAGTTCACCCTTCTCTGCCCGCGCCCGCGCGCCCTCAACATTGTCGAGCAACCAAGCCAGCTTTGTACCCGAAAAATACGGGTCAAGCAGAAGCCCCGTCTTCGCCTGAACCTGCGCCTCCTTGCCCTCTTCCTTCAGGCGCGCGCACAGGTCGGCGGTACGGCGGTCCTGCCAGACAATCGCGTTGTAAAGAGGTTCCCCGGTCGCCCGGTCCCACATAAGACTGGTGTCACGCTGGTTGGTAATACCGATCGCCCCAATCGTATCTGCCCCGCCCGCCAGCGCTAACACCA
>CAZNLO010000103.1:0-8305 GCA_964573935.1 uncultured Parvibaculum sp.
GCGCGGTTGAGCACTTCATCGAGGGTTCGCGAGACATGACTGAGGCTTTTCAGGCCAGCCCCGTCAACACCGATCTCGAACCTGTCGGCATATTCCGATTTCAACATCAACGTCGGGATCAAGGAGACCATATTGGCATTTCCGCAACGCTCTCCCAAACCGTTCAACGTGCCTTGTATCTGCCGCACACCTGCGCGCACAGCAGCCAGCGTATTGGCGACGGCATTCTCGGTATCATTATGGGCGTGAATGCCGAGCCGGTCACCGCTAAAGAGCGTCGTCAGCTCGGTGACAATCTGCTCAACTTCATGAGGCAGGGTGCCGCCGTTCGTGTCACACAGAACAACCCAGCGCGCACCTTCGTTCAACGCCGCCTCCACACAGGCTTTTGCGTAATCAGGGTTTGCTTTGTAGCCGTCAAAGAAGTGCTCGCAGTCGATCAGGGCTTCACGGTCGCGGGCGATGATCGCTCTCACGCTGTCAGTGATGGTTTCAAGGTTCTCGTCGTTGGTAATGCCGAGCGCCACATCAACATGGAAATCCCACGCCTTGGCGACCAGACAGATGGCAGACGCCTTGCTCTCAAACAAGGCAGCGAGCCCTGGGTCATTGTCGGCGGAGCGCCCTGCCCGCTTGGTCATGCCAAAGGCTGTGAATGTTGCGCGCTTCAAGCCCGGATCGGTGGAGAAAAAATCGGTGTCTGTCGGATTGGCGCCGGGGTATCCGCCCTCAACATAGTCGAGCCCCAACCGGTCCAACATTTTCGCGATAAGCCGCTTGTCCTCAACAGAAAAATCCACTCCTTGCGTCTGCGCGCCATCGCGCAGCGTGGTGTCGAAGAGATAAAGCCGTTCTTTGCTCATTTTATCCACTTTCGCATTTCCGAACCGCAAAACCGCAAAAACACTTTTGCTGGAAATGCTTACTTTTCCACTTTCGCATTTCCGAACCGCAAAACCGCAAAACACTTTTGCTGGAAATTTTTAACGTGCCTATCCACCCGTGCTTGCCGCCGGCCGGTTCTGACATCTAATTTTCGGAAGAAAACATAAGCGAACGGCGGCGACCAAGTATATCAGCCGCGAATAATCAAACCCATAATGATCCATTTGGTCGTTTGCATCAGATCAGTCTCGCCACAGGTTCTCTTAAAATTCAGGCCTTTTGCCCCATAAGGCGAGCCAAGGCCCGCTCCCGCCCGAGAAGAGGTAGCAGGTTTGCCAGCTCAGGTCCATGTTGAAGGCCAGTCAGAGCAAGACGTAAGGGCATGAAAAGTGTTTTACCTTTGCGACCAGTCTCTTTTTTCAGTGCCCCGGTCCAGGTGCGCCAGGTATTTTCGTCCCACGGCTCAGGCGGCAGAGCGGTTGCAGACGCTGTGATGAAGTCTGCATCTTCGGGCTGAATGACCGGCTCCACCGGCCCGTGGGCCACATGCCACCAGGCCGCTACCCCCTCAAACAGGGTGATGTTGGGACGCACTGCATTCCAGAAGGCTTCCCCACCGCCAATATCACGTTCGGCGAGACGGTCTTTCACTTCATCAAACGAAGTGATGTGCATCAGCGCTGCATTGACCCGCTCCAGATCTTTTACGTCAAAGCGCACGCCTGAGCGACCGATGGCACCCACCTCAAACTCTGCCGTCAACGCTGCCAGCGTGGTGCGCGGAACGGCTGCATCCGACGTGCCCAACCTGGCGAGAAGAGAATTGATGCTCATGGGCTCAAAGCCCTTCTCGCGCAGAGCCTCAACCGAGTGTTCCCCGCGAAGCCGCTTGGAGAGCGGCTGCCCGTCCTCGTTCAACAAAAGGGAGTGATGCCCAAAACAGGGCGGCTCGGCACCCAGCGCCCGAAAAACCTGCACCTGAGCGCCAGTGTTGGTCAGGTGATCCTCCCCGCGCACAACGTGGGTAATGTCCATCTCAATGTCATCCACCACACTGGGCAGGGTGTAGAGGTAAGAACCGTCTCCCCGGATTAGGATCGGGTCGGACAGGCTTTTGGTATCGACCTTCACCGACCCCAAAAACAGATCATCGAACTCCACCACGGTCTGGTCCAACTTGAAGCGCCAATGGGGGTGCTGGCCTTCCGCTTCGAGTGTCGCCCGCTCCTCAGCGGTCAGGCTCAGGGCTGCGCGGTCATAGACCGGCGGTTGCTTGCGTCCAAGTTGACGCTTTCGTTTGCGGTCCAGCTCATCAGGTGTTTCGTAACAGGGATAGAGCAACCCCTTGGCCTTCAGCTTCTCAACTGCCTGCGCATATTGGGTGGAACGGTCTGACTGGCGAAAGAGCGTGTCATGGGTAAGCCCCAGCCACGCCAGGTCCGCGACGATCTTGTCCGCATATTCCTGGGTCGAGCGCTCCGTATCCGTGTCATCCAGACGAAGGATAAAAGTGCCTCCCGCTTTTCTGGCGATGAGCCAATTGAACAAGGCAACCCGCATATTGCCGACATGCAAAAGGCCGGTGGGGCTTGGCGCAAAACGTAAACTGACGGTCATAAGGCTCCTTACCGCGTGTCGCGATAACCGTTGGTGATGGGATAGCGGCGGTCACGCCCGAAATTACGCGCTGTGATTTTTACGCCGGGTGCTGCCTGTCGCCTCTTGTACTCGGCAACATATAAAAGATGTTCGATCCGTTTGACCAGATCGCCTGCGTGGCCGCGGGCGACAATTTCGCTGACGGGCAACTCTTGTTCCACCAGACACTCAAGAATATCGTCCAGCACCTCATAAGGTGGCAGCGAATCTCCGTCTTTCTGGTCCTCGCGAAGTTCTGCTGAAGGTGGTTTGGTGATGATGTTTTCAGGGATCACTTCGCCTTGCGGCCCCAGGGCCTGACCTGGCCTGTTCAGATTACGCCACCGGCACAGAGAAAAAACCCGCGTTTTGTAGAGGTCTTTTATGGGATTAAAGCCACCGTTCATATCGCCATAGAGCGTTGCATAGCCCACCGACACTTCCGACTTGTTGCCCGTGGTAAGGACCATGTGCCCAAACTTGTTGGATACCGCCATGAGGATCGTGCCCCGGGTGCGGGACTGGAGGTTTTCCTCCGTCGTATCGCTGGTTGTGCCCTCAAAAAGGGCCCCAAGTGCCTGCAGGAACCCTTCGACCGGCGCCTCGATGGGCACGGTATCAAATCTGACACCAAGGGCTGCGGCACACTGGGCTGCATCCGTGATGCTTTCCTGCGCGGTGTAGCGATAAGGCAGCATGATACAATAGACCTTATCGGCACCCAGCGCATCCACCGCCATTGCTGCGCAAAGCGCCGAGTCCACACCGCCTGACAGGCCAAGCACCACACCGGGAAAGTGGTTCTTGGTTACATAGTCGCGTAAGCCCAGAACGCAGGCCGCGTAGACAGCCTCGTCCCCGGTTGCAATGTCTGCAACGTCACCCTTTTGGCAGACCCATCCCTTTTCCGTCCGGTTCCAACTGGTAAGTACAACGGCCTCACGCCATGCAGGTAATTGGTGCGCCAGCGACAGGTCCGCGTTCAGGACAAAAGAGGCCCCATCGAAGACCAGTTCGTCCTGGCCCCCCGTCTGGTTGAGATAAACCAGAGGCAGCGAGGTTTCATTGATACGGGAGAGGGCGTGTTGCAACCGGCTGTCAGTTTTTGAAACACTGAACGGAGAGCCATTGGGAACCAGCAACAGCTCTGCCCCCGTCTCAGCAAGACACTCGGTCACATCAGCAAACCAGATATCCTCGCAGACAGGTACACCGATCCGCACGCCCCTGAAAGAGAGCGGGCCCGGCATCTCTCCGACCGAGAAAACCCGGGGCTCGTCAAACACGCCGTAGTCAGGCAGGTGTACCTTGTGACGCCGCCCGACAATCTCGCCCCCGTCGATCAGCACCATGGAGTTGTAAAGGCCGTCTGCGTTGCGCGTCGGTGCACCGATCAGATAGCCCGGCCCCCCATCGGCCGTATCGCGGGCAAGGTCTGCCAGCGCCCCGTCAACGGCCTCCTGAAAGGACGGCTTGAGAACCAGGTCTTCAGGGGGATAGCCGACGAGAAAAAGTTCAGGAAACAGCACCAGATCAGCGCCCATCGCTGCCGCGTCCGCACGGGCTGCCTGTGCCTTTGCCCTATTGCCCGCAATATCCCCGACAGTGGGGTTCAACTGGGCGAGGGCGATTTTCAACTGATCGGTCATATGCACCACATGTATTCGACGGACAGGCCCCCACAGCTTAAGCGGGCAGCCCGGGCCCGTTTCTAGCCCGCTGCCCGCCCCTAAACAATAGCTCTCCAATTTTTACGCAACAAATTGGGGGATTTTGAGGTGGTGCATCGCACAGCCCCCCCTGTATGCTCTCCCCAACAAATCATAAATTCTGGGGAAACATCATGGCCGATACGGTTAACCGGCAAATCCAGCTCGTGGAAACACCTCAAGGTAAACTTGGTCTCGAGCATTTCAAACTTGTAGAAGGCTCTATTCCCACCCCGACAAACAAGGGGGAGGTGCAGTTGCGTACACGTTTTATCTCTCTCGATGCTGCCAACCGGGCCTGGATGCAAGGTGCAACCTACCGCGACGCCGTGGAAGCCGGTCAGGTAATGGCCGGTGGCGCTATCGCAGAGGTGACCGAGAGCAACGAGACGGACTTTAAGGTCGGTGATCTCGTTTTCGCTGATACTGGCTGGCAGGACTACGCCGTTCTCCCCGCCAAGGCCGTTCAGAAACTGCCTTCGATGAAGCCGGAAACCCAACTGCTGAGCGTCTATGGCGTTGCGGGACTAACGGCCTATTTCGGGCTCCTGAATGTAGGCCAGCCAAAAGCCGGGGAGACACTTCTCGTCTCCGCAGCGGCAGGCTCCGTTGGCTCGCTGGTCAGCCAGATTGCCAAGGCCGCCGTTCCCGACGTCACGGTGATCGGCATTGCCGGCTCTGACGAGAAATGCCAATGGATACAGGATGAACTGGGGTGTGATGCTGCCATTAATTACAAAACCCAGCCTGTCTACAAAGCGCTAAAAAAAATAGCCCCTCAGGGTATTGACGTTTATTTCGACAATGTAGGCGGGGATATTCTGGAAGCAGCCCTGTTCCGCATGAACCTGTTTGGTCGCATCGCGTGCTGTGGTGCTGTTTCTCAATATGATGGAGCGCCGCCCTCCGCAGGCCCGCGCGGCGTGCCCGGCCTGATTGTTACCAAACGCCTCAATCTGCGTGGTTTCATCATGTCCGACTTTCCCGATGAGAGGGAAAAAGCACTTGCGGACTTGCTGGGCTGGGTCACATCGGGCAAAATCAAAGTCAAAGAAGACATTATCGAAGGCCTTGAAAACACGCCCGCCGCTCTGATTGGCCTGCTTGCAGGCGACAATCGCGGCAAACGCATGGTCAAGGTCATTTAGCAACAACACAATTGATACATCTTACTCAAACCCCAACTGGAGAACAGAATGTCAAACATGAAAAGTAAGGAAGTCCAGCTTGCTTCGCGCCCTAATGGAGCCCCAACGGAAAGCAACTTCCAGGTTGCGGAAGTTGATGTTGCAAGCCCTGGCGATGGCGAGTTCCTCGTGCGCAATCTCTGGATGTCGGTCGATCCCTACATGCGCGGACGCATGATGGACCGGGAGAGTTATATTCCTCCCTTCCAGATCGGTGAGGTACTTCAAGGGGGGGCCATTGGCCAGGTAATCGCCTCTAACAAGGACGGCTTTGCCAAAGGCGATTACGTCAACTCCATGAACGGCTGGCGCGAGCTTTACGTTTCCGACGGCATGATGGTGAACAAAATCGACCCGGCCATGGGACCGATTGAAACCAATCTGGGCATTCTCGGTATGCCGGGCATGACGGCCTATGCAGGTCTCTTCAAGGTCGCGAACCTGAAAGACGGCGAAAATGTCTTTGTCTCTGCCGCGTCAGGCGCAGTGGGCGCCGTTGTCTGCCAACTTGCCAAAGCGCATGGATGTTATGTGGTTGGCACCGCCGGATCGGACGACAAGTGCAAGTGGCTGGAAGAAGTTGCCGGCATCGACAAGGCTATCAACTACAAAACCTGTGGCGACCTTGATGCCGCCGTGCGCGACGCCTTCCCCAAAGGCATTGACGTTTACTTCGACAATGTGGGGGGCTCTCATCTACAGGCCGCCATCAACTACATGAACCCGAATGCTCGTGGCGCGCTTTGCGGCATGATCGAACAGTATAACGATACGGAACCCCGCCCCGGCCCCAACAATCTCATGATGATCGTTGGCAAAAGCCTGAGGCTGGAGGGCTTTATCGTCTCAAACCATCTGGACATCATCCCCGAGTTCTACGCTGAAATGTCAAAACTGATGGGCAGCGGAAAAATGAAATGGGAACAGAGCGTCGAGGTGGGTGTGGAAAATGCCCCCAAGGCGTTTCTCAACCTCTTCTCCGGGGCCAACTTTGGCAAAATGCTCGTGAAGCTTGGCGACGACCCTGCAATCTAGATCGGATGGCGCGGGGATGAATACCCCGCGTTGTTCGCCGCCGCCCCTCTCCCCCTTTCAAGATCGAAATTTGGATACAGTTATGGAATCGGTAAAAGAACGTTATTCAGCCGCAGCCCTTGAGCGGGAGGAAGCGCTGTGCTGCCCTGTAGACTATGACCCGAAATTTCTGAAGATCATCCCCCAGGAGGTGCTTGATCGCGACTACGGATGTGGCGACCCCTCTTCTTATGTGCGCTCTGGGGAAACAGTTCTGGACCTTGGCGCAGGGGGCGGAAAAATATGTTTCATCGCTGCCCAGATTGTCGGCCCCGAAGGCCACGTTATCGGCATCGACATCAATGATGACATGCTTGAGCTTTCACGCAGTGCGCAGCCGACCGTTGCCGAGCGCATTGGCTACGACAATATTGATTTTCGTCACGGCCACATTCAGGACCTCAAGACCGACCTGGATGCGCTTGACCATATGCTTGAAGCCAGCCCGGTAAAAAACGTGGGCGACTACAAGGTTCTGGAAAGTAAGATGCGCGACCTTGCTCAAACGAAACCGCTTGTCGCAACAGGCAGCATCGACGTGGTGGTTTCAAACTGCGTTCTTAATCTGGTTTCTGATGAAGAAAAACCGACCATGTTTCAGGAAATTTTCCGCGTGCTCAAGCCCGGTGGGCGGATCGCCATTTCAGACATTGTCTCCGACAAAGTATCGCCCGACCACCTGAAAGCAGACCCTGAGCTGTGGAGCGGCTGTATCAGCGGTGCGCTGACAGAGAGCGGATTTTCCGATGCGCTCATTCAGGCGGGGTTTACAGGCGTCACGCTCGACAAACTGGAGCAAACACCCTGGCAGGTGGTGGAAGGGATCGAGTATCGCTCGGCAACCTACGTCGCCTACAAACCAGCCACAGATGTAGCAGCCGTGGCTCAGATCGAAGTGGTCTATACCGGCCCCTGGGCGGAAGTTATCAACGAAGAAGGCCTGGTGTTTCGACGCGGCGAACGGGCGCATGTGTCAGGCGAAACGGCCGCCGCCCTGCGCAGTGGCGCATACGCCAGCCAGTTCATCATGTTCGGCGAGCCGGAGAAGAGCTGCTGTTAAGCAATACTGTGGTTCGTGGTCTTTTTGGCCACGAACCATGTATATCTGAAAAACCTTCAGCCGACAGCAGCAGTGCGCGCGGTACCATTTCTGCCCCGCTCTTTTTTTAGGCCCTCGGAGACCATGAACGCCAATTCCAGCGCCTGACTGGCATTGAGGCGAGGATCGCAATGAGTGTGATAGCGGTCGGAAAGGTCTTCCTCTCCAATCGCCTGCGCGCCGCCCAGACATTCGGTCACATTCTGGCCGGTCATTTCAAAATGAACGCCGCCAGCGTGCGTGCCCAGCTCCCGGTGTACACTCATGAATTGCTGGACTTCAGCAAGTATGCGATCAACAGGCCGGGTCTTGTAGCCGGTCGATGCCTTGATGGTGTTGCCATGCATGGGGTCGCAGGACCAGATAACCTTTCGGCCTTCCCGCTCCACCGCCTCAATAAGACGGGGCAGATGTTTCTCAACATTGTCTGCGCCAAACCGGCAAATCAGGGTCAGCCGCCCGGGCGCATTTTCCGGGTTCAGAATATCGATCAGGTTCAAAAGATCGTCGGCCTGCATAGACGGCCCGCATTTCATACCCACCGGGTTTTTGATGCCGCGACAGAACTCCACATGCGCGTGATCGGCCTGGCGTGTCCTATCACCAATCCAAACCATGTGAGCGGAGGTGTCGTACCAATCGCCTGATGTCGAATCGACGCGGGTCATTGCCTGCTCATAGCCCAGCAGCAGTGCCTCGTGGCTTGTGTAGAA
>CAZNLO010000104.1:0-8208 GCA_964573935.1 uncultured Parvibaculum sp.
GAAATAAACGGCAGAAAAATTTACCGGTGAGCCGGTCACGCAAGCCGTCATCACGGTGCCTGCCTATTTCAACGATGCCCAGCGCCAGGCAACTAAAGATGCCGGCAAAGTGGCGGGGCTTGAAGTGCTGCGTATCATCAATGAGCCGACGGCAGCAGCGCTTGCTTATGGCCTCGACAAGACCGAAGGCCGTACCATCGCGGTCTATGACCTTGGGGGCGGTACGTTTGACGTGTCGGTTCTTGAAATCGGCGACGGCGTTTTTGAAGTTAAATCCACCAACGGGGACACGTTCCTTGGCGGGGAAGACTTTGACATGCGCGTCATTGAGTATCTGGCTGACGAGTTCAAAAAAGAGCAGGGCATTGATCTGCGTGGAGACAAGCTGGCTCTACAGCGCCTGAAGGAAGCCGCAGAGAAAGCAAAGATCGAACTCTCTTCTGGTGCACAGACGGAAGTGAACCTTCCCTTCATCACCGCAGATGCCTCCGGCCCGAAACATCTGACACTCAAGCTGACGCGCGCCAAGCTGGAAGCCCTGGTCGACGATCTCGTGCAGCGCACGATCGAACCCTGTGCCCAGGCTCTCAAAGACGCCGGCCTCAGCGCCAACGACATTGATGAAGTTGTTCTCGTCGGTGGCATGACCCGTATGCCTATGGTGCAGAAAGCGGTTAAGGACTTCTTCGGCAAAGAACCCCACAAGGGTGTGAACCCGGATGAGGTGGTTGCCATGGGTGCGGCCATTCAGGCCGGTGTGTTGCAAGGTGATGTTAAAGACGTGCTGTTGCTTGATGTGACACCACTGTCTTTGGGCATTGAAACACTGGGCGGGGTCTTTACCCGCCTCATCGAACGCAACACCACGATCCCAACCAAAAAAGCACAGACCTTCTCAACCGCAGAAGACAATCAGTCCGCTGTGACCATCCGGGTGTTCCAGGGTGAGCGGGAAATGGCTGCCGACAATAAAGTTCTCGGCCAGTTTGATCTGGTGGGCCTGCCTGCCGCACCGCGCGGTATTCCGCAGATCGAGGTGGCTTTCGACATTGATGCCAACGGCATTGTTTCCGTGTCTGCAAAAGACAAAGCCACGGGCAAGGAACAGTCCGTCCGCATCCAGGCATCCGGCGGTCTTTCCGACGCTGAGGTCGAACAGATGGTGAAAGACGCCGAGGCAAATGCGGAAGACGACAAGAAGCGTCGTGAAGCCGTAGAGGCCAAGAACCAGGCCGAGGCGATGGTCAATGCCACGGAAAAAACACTTGCTGAAACCGGCGACAAAGTCAGCGACGAGGTAAAGGCCCCTGTGGAGGCTGGCGTGGCGGAGTTGAAAACAGCTCTTGAAGGCGACGATGTCGACGACATCAATGCCAAGGTTCAGGCCCTTACGGAAGTCTCGCTGAAACTGGGTGAAGAGCTCTACAAGGCCGGTGTTGCGCAGGCTGAACGGGCTGAAGCTGAAGGCGAGGCCGATCAGAGTGAAGGCAGTTCTGCACAAGATGATGTGGTTGATGCCGAGTTTGAGGAAGTCGAAAAGACCGACGAAGACGACAAGCCCAAAGACGCCTCCTGATCTCATCCAAAACCCCCTCTATGAGGATGAGATATGACAGGTGACTATCGCCAAGCACAGTCTGGCGCGGCGTCAACAGTGACGCGGCAGGCTGTGCTTGTGTCTTT
Source organism: uncultured Parvibaculum sp. (assembly GCA_964573935.1). GTDB lineage: Bacteria > Pseudomonadota > Alphaproteobacteria > Parvibaculales > Parvibaculaceae > Mf105b01. Next base: position 1,684 of record CAZNLO010000104.1, read on the forward strand.
CGGCACCCGTCAACTGTCCCTGTTTCGCGCGCAGGTGCGGGCCGCTAGCGCGGTCCCATGAATTGAACGGTTAAAGCATATGTCGAAGAGAGATTTTTACGAAGTTCTGGGCGTTGAGCGATCCGTGGACGGGGCCGAGCTGAAAAAGGTCTATCGCAAACTGGCGATGAAGTACCATCCTGACCGCAACCCGGACGATGCGGATGCGGAGAGAAAATTCAAGGAAGTCAGCGAGGCCTATGAGGTGCTCAAAGACGACCAGCAACGTGGCGCCTATGACCAGTATGGCCATGCTGCCTTTGAAGGCGGTGGGCCGGGGGCACAGCGCGGCGGGTTCAACCCCGGATTTTCTTCCTCCATGTCGGATGTTTTCGACGATCTGTTTGGCGAATTTACCGGAGGTCGGCGCGGTCAACGCCCGGGCGGCGGGCGGACGCGCGGCGCCGACCTGCGCTACAATATGACGATCACCCTGCAAGACGCATTTGATGGCAAGAAGGCGGAAATCCGCGTACCAAGCTCGGTACGATGCGACATCTGCTCGGGGTCTGGCGCAACGCCCGGGTCCAAGCCCGTCAATTGCAGCACATGTGGCGGGGCGGGCCGCGTGCGGGCTGCCCAGGGCTTCTTCTCCATCGAGCGTACCTGCCCCAGTTGCCACGGACAGGGCCAGGTGATCGAAAACCCCTGCGCGCCCTGCCACGGAACAGGGCGCTCACAGAAGGAACGCACCCTCGCTGTCACCATCCCGCCCGGCGTGGAAGAGGGAACCCGCATCCGCCTTGCCGGCGAAGGAGAAGCGGGCATGCGGGGGGGGCCAACAGGCGATCTCTACATTTTTCTCTCCCTCTCACCCCATGATTTGTTTGAGCGCGACGGAACAGAGCTTTTCTGCGACGTGCCGATCTCGATCGTAACCGCAACCCTTGGGGGGGAGATTGAGGTCCCAACACTTGGGGGCAACCAGGGCGAGAAGGCCAAATCCGGCGGCGGCAAAGTTAAGGTGAAAATCCCCGAAGGCACCCAGACCGGAAAACAATTTCGCGTCCGGGGTAAGGGCATGCCCGGCCTTCATGCGAGACGTCATGGTGACCTGTATATCCAGATCCACGTGGAGACCCCTGTGGGGCTGACCAAGCGGCAAAAAGAGCTACTTGAGGAGTTTGAAGCGTCCTCATCAGAAAAAAACAACCCGGAAAGTGCGGGATTTTTTGCCAAGGTGAAGGATTTCTTCAACGACGTCCCGGGCTAATCCCGGGTAGTCCTGCTCCTCTGACTACATGCACCGAACATTATTGCCACTGCGTCACTTTTGCTTAACCATAATGTCACAGTCATCTGTTACTTCTTCTGGATGAACGGGGGCGACCCTCGAATTTTTAGTCATCAGGGAGGGGATCCCTGAATGTCAGAGGAGACAATGATGATCGGACACCAGGTGGCGGGGTCTGTTGCAGCAGCGGCATTTTCCCTTGCTCTTACATTAGGGTTTAGCGGGACAGCTTTCGCGGGCTACGATGTCAATGCACGCATTGATGCGCTTGAAAACGAACTGCGCGAGCTTAAAGCGCAAATGCAGACGCGCGACAACAAAGTCGCCGCACTGGAAGAGGCCTCCGGTGGCCTTGCCAATATGCCCGTTTTCGACAGCCACAAGCTGATGGTTTCCAGCCGCGATGGCCAGTGGTCGATCCGGTTTGGCGGTCGTTTGATGCTTGATGCGTTTTTGTCCGATGAGGACGTCGCGGGTGGCACTGGCGGTGGTGGCAATGGCGCCGAGATCCGCAGAGCCCGTCTTTTTGCTGCGGGCAAGATTGCCGGCGACTGGAAATACAAGATGGAGATTGAGTTCGCAGGTAATTCCGTCTCCATTCAGGATGCCTATATCAGCACAAAAATTGGGGGCCTGACGGCGAAATTCGGGAACCATCGCGAACCGCTGGGCCTGAATGCAACCACGTCATCCAAATACATTACGTTCATGGAACGTGCGCAGTCAGCCGACCTCTTCACAGTTGGTCGCGGGCTGGGAGCAACCCTTGCCGCCAGCGGCAGCAACTGGGGGGCTCAGGCTGGCCTGTTCACTGACGGTATCGACAATGGGGGCAAAGGCACAACGACCGACTGGGCGCTTACCGGACGCGCGCATTTTTCTCCGCTTGCAGAAAAAACCCGGTCCGTTCATCTCGGTGTTTCCGGGGCCTACCGAGGGTTTGACGACAATGGCGGGCCGGACCTGGAAGTTCGCGGCTATCACAATGGCACAAAGTTCTTCGACACCGGTACCTTGACCGCCGAAGGCCAAACGACACTCATCGCGGAACTAGCCACTGTGCTGGGACCGTTCAGCGCTCAAGGGGAGTATTTTACATCAACCCTTGAAGGCAACGGGACCGGAGCGGCTGATATTGATTTTGACGGTGGGTATGCATTGGTCAGTTATTTCCTGACGGGCGAAAGCCGTGTCTACAATCCCTCAACCGGTATTTTCGGCCGGGTAAAAGCTGAGGGCGCCATTGAACTCGCCGCCCGCTATGACATCATGAACCTGGATGATGCAGGCTTTGGGACAGATGCTTCTGAGATAACATCACTGACGCTGGGGGCAAACTATTATTTCAACCCTTACGTTCGGATGATGATGAACTATCAGAACACCGAGTTCGACTTTACGCCCGCGTCCGGGGCGGCTGATGCAGATGTTGATTTCTACGGCACGCGGCTGATGCTCGACTTCTAACGGATGGAGCACGCGCCTGTCGTGCGACCTTTACATTTCTGCACTGCCCGGCATTTACCTGCCGGGCAGTTTTTTCTTGGGCAAACGGCTTTAGCTCTTCGTGAAATCGAGCATAATTTTACCGTTCTTTCCCCGTTCTTCCTGCCGGGAAAAGACGCTGGCAGCGTCATCCAGCGTGTAGGTGCTGTCGACAATGGGACGAAAGACACCCGCTTCCATCAAGTCTGCAAGACGTGACAGGCGTTGTTGGTCGGTGTTGGATTCCAGCAGAAATCCCCATCGTCTGCGGGACACGAGACTTCTGAGAAAGCCGGTGACGTCCAGGTGTGGCATCGTCGTGACGTAGGTGCCTCCTGGCTTCAAAAGACCTTTTGCGCGCCCGAACGACAGGGAAGGCGCGGTGTCAAACACGCAAGTATAGGCACGCCTGTTGTCCATCACTGCTGAGGGTCCGTCGGGCGCATCATAGGCATAGACATTGTCCGCACCCTCCCCCTTAACGAAGGAGACCTGGGAGGAGTGACAGGTGGCGTCCACACGCGCGCCGAGGTGGCGGGCGAGCTGAACAGCCGTGGTCCCGACGCTGCCAGACGCGCCGGTTATCAAAACCGCGTCGCCTGACTTTACCTTGGCGATGCGTTCCAGGGCAGCAATGGCCGTAACCGCCCCGCCAATAATGACCGCGGCCCCTTGCGTATCCCAGCCTTTAGGCAAAGCCACCAGTTTTGTTTCCGGCAGACATATGTACTCGCCATGAAACCACGGACCTTTGAAAATGTTGGTGTAGCCCACCACCTCATCGCCTTTGGACAGGCGCTTGCCGCTGCTTTCAACCGTGCCCGACATTTCAATACCGGTAACCACCGGATTTGTTTTGAGCCGCTTTGAAATCGCTTTGTTCTGACGTCCCGTAAAGGTTTCAAAGTCGCCGTGGTTAAGGCCTGCATGGGAGACCCGGATCAGCACCTCGCCTTTTTTTGGCGTGGGTTTTTGTGTTTCAATAACTTTGAGTTGAGGCCGCTCTTTGCCCGCGGCCGGGGCGAAACTGACTGCCCTCATGACGCTGCCAACTGAGATTTATGGTCTTCGACAAATGTTTCGAGGGTGCGGCCTTTGCGCCCCAGAAGAAACTGAATGTCATTGGCCGGGCTGAAGTTGAACCCCTGACGCAGGGCGAACGTCATCTCCGCACTCATCTCCGCATACCAAGGCTCTGTGCCCTCTGCAATCATGCCTTCACGCAACTCGTCCGGGGTCAGTTGGATGTAGGGAACATCGCGCCCCAGTGCTGCGCTGATGCGCTTGGCGGCCCCCTCGAAGGTCATAGCATCGGGGCCGGTGATGCGATAGGTACGGCCGGTGTGGCCGGCTTCACTTAGAGCCTTGATGGCGATTTCCGCGACATCGCGAACATCCGTGAACGAGGTCTTGCCCGGACCTGCGGAAAAGGCAATGGCACCCATCGCTACAAAACCGATAAAGTTCTGGAAGAACCAGTCGGGGCGGAGAATTGTCCAGGGCACCGCACTTGCTTTCAATGTGTCTTCCAGCTCTCCGGTCCGTCGGGAGAAGAAAATATCGTTCTCGGCGTCGCCTTCGGCAGATAGCATGACGACGCGTTTGATCCCATGACTTTTCATCTGAGCGAGAAGCCGGGGGAGCACCTCCTGGAAGGCATTCGTCTGGTTGGTCACCAGATAGACCGCATCAATATCTTTCAGCGCAGCACCAAATGCCTGCTCATCGGTGAAGTCACCGATAGCGATTTCATACCCCTCCTTGCCGATCATCGTCGCTGCTTTGGCGGCGTCGCGCACATAGAGGCGGGGACGTTTATTGTTGGCCAGAAGCTGGCGCGATATTTCGCTGCCGACATTTCCGGTTGCACCTGTAACGAGGATCATGGGCGTTTCCTTTCGGGAAGGTGGATCAGCGTGCGTAACCGGCAAGCGCTGAGGTTAGAAGATGGGTAAGTGTCTTTTCAGCATCCGGTTTAGAGATGCGCTTCGCTGTCAGTTCCCCACATAGGGCAAGAGCGGCAGCAACAAGCCCGACGAAAATCAGGCGCAACGCACCCGGGGGGCCTTGAAGAACAGGGTCGAAGGCTTCCGCAAACTGTTCCACGTGAATGTCACGAGAGATAAGCCAGGCTTTTTGCGCCTCTGCATTTGCCTCAATGGCGGCAACCAGAGCAACGGCGGCGGGACCCGCTTCGAGAGCGCAATCGACATAGGCCCTGGCGACAATGGCGGCCGTCGCATCAAGGGTCCGGGGCGCAGCGGCGAGTTGATCGCGGGCAACACCTTCATAATGGCTGTCTGTCTGAGCCAGAAGCGCCAGCAGGAGGCCCGTGCGACTTTCAAAATGATCGTAGGCAATGGGCTTGGAGACACCCGCGCGGATCGCAAGAGTGTTCAGGGTCAGGGCATCAGCGCCGCGTTCCTCAATAATTCGGGTCGCCGTGTGCAACAGTTGAGCACGGCGCTCCGGGCGGCTCAGCCGGGCACCACGGCGGCGTGGCGCACTCTCAGTGGAGAGGGTCTGGGGGGGCATTACTTACCTACCTTTTGTAACTTACTAATAGTAAGTAATGAGCCTGGACCGAAACGTCAAGGGACGTTTTGGGGGGGTGAGGCCGATATTGCTGGTTTTGAGGGGCCGGCTCCCTGTACGGCTCGCCCTCACCCTGATATATCCCGCAGATATATCCCGCATAATGGCTGGACTTGCGGGGCTGGGCTTGTGGCGCTTTGGAGGGTGCGATGACCGACGGTGACATTAAAATTGTTCTTCCCGGTGCAGCAGGCCGCATGGGCCGCACACTCATTGCCGCGATCGCTAAAGCGCCGGGCCTCTCCCTTTTGGGCGGGCTGGAACCTAAGGGATCACCCCATGTGGGCACCGACCTTGGCGTGCTGGCGGGCCTTCCCGCCCCGCTTGGGGTCTGTGTCAGCGACGAGCCCCTGGCACTGATCGCCCAGGCAGATGCCATCATCGATTTCACGGTGCCTGCCGCAAGCGTGGCTTTTGCAGCGCTGGCGGCCCAGGCCCGCATCGTTCATGTGATTGCGACAACAGGGTTTTCTGCGGAACAGGATGCCCAGATCGAGGCTGCGGCCCGCCATGCCACCCTTATTCGGGCTGGCAATATGAGCCTTGGGGTCAATCTACTGAGCGCCCTCACCCGGCGTGTTGCCAAAACCCTGGATGCGGACTGGGATGTGGAGATTGTGGAAATGCACCATCGCCACAAGGTGGATGCCCCCTCGGGCACGGCGCTCATGCTGGGCCAGGCGGCGGCGGATGGCCGGGGTGTTGTCCATGACGATGTGGCAGAGCGGGGCCGCGATGGCATTACCGGTGCGCGCGTGCGCGGCGCCATTGGCTATGCCTCATTGCGCGGCGGCAGTGTGGTGGGCGAACATTCCGTAATTTTTGCCGCCGAAAGCGAACGGATTACCCTCTCTCATGTTGCGGAAGACCGAGGCATTTTTGCCCGCGGTGCTCTTGCCGCCGCACGCTGGGGACAGGGCAAGGGCCCCGGACTTTTTTCAATGCTCGATGTGCTCGGGCTTAACGATTTTTAATGGTTTCTGGATTGTACGACTAAGACGAGGAAGAAAAACGTGACCAATGTTCTGGTGCTGGTCCGTCACGGACAAAGTGAGTGGAATAAGAAGAACCTTTTCACTGGCTGGAAGGACCCTGATCTCACCGATCAGGGCCGGGGGGAAGCAAAAGAATCCGGGGAAGCCCTTAAGGCCGGGGGCTACCGGTTTGACGTA
>CAZNLO010000105.1:0-8196 GCA_964573935.1 uncultured Parvibaculum sp.
TTTCCCGGCAGGCCCGGTGGACACGCAGAGCAATTTCACCGCGATTGGCGATAAGGATTTTCTCGAACATACGAGGGGCGCTCCGGTTCTATTCGATCACGACGAGTGGTTCACCGAATTCAACCGGCTGTCCGTCTTCGGCAAGGATTTCTTTGATCGTCCCCGAGCGCGGTGCCTGGATCTGGTTCATGGTCTTCATGGCTTCAATAATGAGGATGGTCTGGCCCTGGGTCACCTGTGCACCAACCGTGATGAAGGGGGGCGTACCCGGCTCGGCGGAAAGGTAGACCGTCCCGACCATGGGTGAGGGCAGTGTACCTGGATGAACGCTGACCGTATCTGCCGCGGGTGCTGCCACGACAGAAGCAGCCACCGGAGCGGCGGGGGCAGGAACAGCAATGCTGGCCACCTGGGTTACCTGCCGGACAACCCGAAGTTTCAGATTGTCCGTCTCAACTTCGATTTCACTGAGATCAGTCTCCTTCAAGAGATCAGCAAGTTCGCGGATCAGGTCTTTATCGACACCTTTTGTGCTCATGTGGCTCGTGGCCCTTCTTTGTTATTCAGCTCTCGAGATGGGATTTGAGTGCCTCAACCGCCAGCAGATAGCCGATCGGGCCGAGGCCACAAATAACGCCCAGCGAAACGGGCGAAACATAGGAATGATGACGGAAGTCTTCCCGTTTGAAAATATTGGAAATATGAACTTCGATAACGGGCAGCTCCGAGGCGGAAATCGCATCGGCCAGCGCAATAGATGTATGGGTGTAGGCTGCCCCGTTCAGGATAATGCCACAGGCCACCTCGCGTGCCTCCAAAATCCAGTCAACAAGCTGGGCCTCGGAGCTGGATTGGCGAAAGTCGGTGCTCATGCCCAAAGAAGCCGCGCGTGCTTCCACCATCGCCTCAATGTCAGCGAGTGTCTGCGTGCCATAAATTTCAGGCTCGCGGGTTCCCAGCATATTGAGCGTGGGCCCATTGAGCACGAAGATCGGCTTGGCCATGTGTTTTTCCGTTTCAGCTTTCGATCAGCCTCTTTTTCATCGAAAAAGAGTGTACCCCAACCGGCCTCCGTACCTAGGGTTGGAAAGGGGCGAAAATGTGTCTCTCAAATAGGTTTAGGTCCAAATACCCTTGCAGAACAGCCCATTATCCAGTTCCCGCGCCCCTTGTATACGCGAGCGTGAGGGCGCACCGCAATCCCGCAAACCACACGAAGGCTATGCCGACATCACCATCTTCAGCGCTCCATCTTCTTTGGTGTCAAAAAGCCGGTAGGCCTCGCTGCCTTCCGAGAGGTCCAGACGGTGGGTAATTACCGTTTCGGGGTGAAGTCGCCCGGCCTGCACGAGCGCAATAAGCTCATCCCAATGGCTTTGCACCGAGCAGGTACTGATCCGGAAGGTGAGCCCCTTGATGAAAGCAAGCCCCATAGGAAACTTGAAATCCATGCTCTGGCTGACACCGATCACCGACACTGTCCCCTGGACACCTACAAGGCTGATGGCTGTACGAATGGTGACATTAGACCCCACCGCCTCAACCGCGCAGTCAAGCATCCGGCCTTTGGTTTTCTCCATAAGCTGCTCCTTTGCGGTAGCCGGATCCAGGGAAATGGCCCCAAGTGCCGCCGCGCGGGCTCTTCGTTCCGGTACCAGATCAAGCGCATAGACTGTCGAGGCCCCCATCACGAAGGCAATCTCCACAGCCATCAATCCGATAGGCCCGAGCCCAATGATGGCTACGGTTTTGCCTGGAGCAATATCAGCGTTGAGACATCCCAGATAGGCCGTGGGCAGGTTGTCCGTCAGCAGCAGCGCCTGGTCTTCAGTGATCCCATCTGGAATAGCGCGTGCATTGAAATCACCCATGGGTACGCGGATACCTTCCGCCTGGCAGCCTTCCAGCGCGTGGCCAAGGCCATAGCACCCCATCTGGTCGTTTTCGCACCGGTTGATATGGCCCCCAAGACAGGACATGCATCTGCCACAGCCCACAGCGGCGGACAACATCACTTGGTCACCAGGTTTGAAGCGCGTGACGCCCCGGCCAATTTCAGCAACTTCACCAATGGCTTCATGGCCGACGCAGAAGCCCGTGTCGGCTGAGAACTGCGCACCATGATAAATATGCAGGTCCGAGCCGCAGATACCGCAGGTTTTCATCTTGACGATGAGATCAGTGTCAGCATGGCATTTCGGGTCGTCGTAATTCTCAAAACGAATGTCTCCTTTGCCGTGAGAAGTCAGTGCTTTCATTGTGTAACGTTCCCCCTGAAATGAGTAAGGTCACCAAGGACCTGAATGGCTTTGCAACAATATAGCCTGCAATGAGTTCGCAAAGAAGAGCGCCGCCCCCGACCTGCTACAAGGGCGCCCGGAATTTGGATTTCCCTGTGGCTCAAGCCGTGCTACACGCACAACTTCATGCACGCGCGTTGAAAGATGCCGATAGCCTTGAAAATTTGTGTGATATGAGGTTTTACAGCCATGACCCTCACAATAAATGGGGAGCGCCATACGTTTGCCGGGCCGCTGAGCGTGGCCGGTCTGCTAACCAGGCTAGGGTTCGATCCCGGGAAGCTGGCGGTCGAACACAATCTCGAAATTGTGCCGCGTTCGACCTATGATGTCGTGCAGGTAAATGACGGCGATACCCTTGAACTGGTGCAGTTCGTGGGCGGCGGCTAAGGAGACGAAAGTGGCGGAAGCAGCGCAATTGAAGACGACAACAACAATGTCCAAAACAACCGACGGCGGATTTACCATCGCCGGGCAGGCCTTCTCTTCCCGCCTGATTGTCGGGACCGGCAAGTACCGGGATTTTGAAGAAACAGCGCGCGCCGTCGAGGCTTCTGGCGCTGAAATTGTCACAGTTGCTGTCCGCCGCGTAAACGTCACCAATCCCGGTGAGCCCATGCTTGTCGATTTTGTTGACCCAAAAAAATACACCTACCTGCCCAATACGGCAGGTTGCTTTACTGGTGATGACGCGGTCCGTACGCTGCGCCTGGCGCGTGAAGCCGGCGGCTGGGACCTGGTGAAACTGGAAGTGCTGGGAGACCGCAAGACGCTTTATCCCGATATGCTGGAAACCCTCACCGCTGCGGAGCTTCTCATCAAAGAGGGGTTCAAGGTTATGGTTTATTGTTCGGATGATATTTTGTTGGCCAAACGCCTTGAAGACCTAGGCTGTGTTGCCATCATGCCGCTGGCAGCTCCTATCGGGTCGGGGCTGGGCGTGCAGAACCCCATCAACATCCGGCTCATCAAGGAACAGTCGAGTGTGCCCGTTCTGGTTGATGCAGGCGTCGGCACGGCCTCAGATGCTGCCATCGCCATGGAGTTGGGGTGCGATGGGGTGTTGATGAACACAGCCATTGCAGAGGCAAAAGACCCCATCCTCATGGCCGAAGCCATGAAGAAGGCAGTGGAAGCGGGCAGGCTTGCCTATCTGGCAGGGCGTATGCCGCGCAAACTGTACGCCGATCCAAGCTCACCTGTTGCAGGTCTTATCTAGCGGACCTCATATGCAAGGGCACCCAGGGTCCCCAGCTCAAGAGGCCGCTCGTTCCTCTTCGACGATTTCGAGGAGGCGCTCCTTGCTGATCGCGCCCGGTACCAGTTGCCCGCCAATGACAAACGCGGGCGTACCCTCAATGCCAAGCAGACGGGCAAGGGCGTGGTTGCGCTCAATCGCAACATCAATGGCCGGTTCTTTCATGTCCTGACGAAGCTGGGCCACATTGAGCCCGGCCTCTTCAGCAATGCGCATGATGCGAGCCTCATCAAGGCCGCCTTGCGTTGCCATCAGGGCAATATGGAGTTCCATATATTTGTCTTGCGAAATCGCGGCCATCGCTGCCCGGGCTGCCAGGGTCGACTCTTCAGAGAGAATGGGAAACTCCTTCAAAACAAGGCGGATATCTCCGTCCTCATCCGTTGCGGCAATGATGTCTTCCACCACGCGCTTGCAGTACCCGCACTTGTAATCAAAAAACTCCACGACGGTCACGTCGCCCTCCGGGTTGCCATAGACGTAGGAGTGCCCGTCATTGAAGAGCGCATCGCGATTGCTGCTGATGGCGTTTCCAGCGGCAAGGAGCTCGGTCTCCGCCCGCTTTTCATCCAGCTTGGCAAAAACTTCCAGCATGAACTCCGGGTCTTCAAGCAGATGGGCGCGCATGATCTGCTCAATCGCCTCTGTCTGGACGGCATTAAAGGAGGATTGGGTATTCTCCGCGATTGCAAAATTGCTGGCCACAACAAGGGAACCCACAATACTCAATATGCCCACAATGCCTGAAAGCACCAGCGGAAACCGTTTGGTGACCATCATACTCTTTTTATCCTCTAACTTTGTTCTTGTAATATATCTTCTGCTCTAAGCCAGCTCGGGGAGCCCGACGGCAATTCATCTTGAGCACGTTGTGCGTGCTGTTTGGCCCGCTGCAACTGGCCGAGTGTGTAAAACCGTTCTGCCGTTGCCAGTTCAGCCTGCCCATACTCGCCAAACCGCGCATAGGCTATGGAGGCCTGGTGATAGGCTCTGGAGTTTTCCCTGTCAAAGCGTTCTGCAAAGCGCAAATGTTCCAGTGCCTGTTCTGTCTTTACCCGTTCTTCCGTTGCAATGAGAGACTGGGCAAGCCCTACCCGCAAGAGGGGGGAGTTTGGTGCCAGCTCCACAGAACGCTCATAAGGCGCAATGGACTCAGTCACTTTACCGCCTTCAAAAAGGATCTGTCCCTTCAGTTCCCAGACAAACGGATTGTCGGGCATTGCGGTAAGGACGGGTTCCAGCTCCGCCAGTGCGCGCGCGCCGTACCCTTGCTTGTGCAGCGCAATGGCACGCGCATAATAGGCGGGCAGGCTTATATCGCTGGGCGGAAAGCGTCGGAAAGTAAGGGCAGGCTGGTCCAGAAAACCGTAGAGCTTGGCCTGAACCATCTCAAAGATGGCAATTGATTCAGGTGTATCGCTCACCCCAAAGTAGGGAGAACGGGTCACCCGGTCTTCCAGCGCGCTCAGGCGCTGGGTTGAAAGAGGGTGGGAGCGTAGATAAGGGTCCTGGTGTCGCTCGCTCAAGACTTCCTGGCCGCGAAACAGATAGAACGTGTCCATCATGCCTTCCCCGGACCATCCGACCCGGTCGAGATAGGTGATGGCAGCCTGATCGGCCGCAGATTCCTGTATCCGGCTATACTCAAGAAACCCGCGCTGGGCAATCGTTTGCCCCCCTGCAAGGAGCGCCAGGCCAACATCAGCCGCCCCGACCGCAATAGCGCCAATGCCAAGGATAGTTGAGATGATCGTTGGGGCCAGCGCATCCTTTAGGGCGTCTTGTGTGCGCGACAGATGGCCCCCCGCCATGTGGCCCGTCTCGTGCGCCATCACCCCGATCAACATGTTGGGACGGTCAGCCTGTAGAATAAGGCCAGTATGGATAAACATCCGCTGCCCGCCCGCGACAAACGCATTCAACGAGTTTTCAGCCACGATGTGGATACGTACAGCCGCAGGGTCCAGCCCGGCAGCTCTATAGAGAGGCGTCCCGTAATCGCGCAGCATTTTCTCGGTTTCAGCATCGCGAATGAGGCCCAGAGACAGGGCGGGCGTAGACACGAACACCATTGCCGCCAGCATCGTCGCGACGATAATTGCGGGTATTCGAGCGGGCACGAAGCACCCTTTAAGGAGCGTGTGGGGAGTAAACATCATGAAAATAGCACCAACTCTTGGCCTTTCTGAACGGTACCGTTCGCAAATCCCGGCACGCAATTGTAACACCCCATTCTCCAGAGCGTAGGAGCCGGATGGGGCATGGTCAATCATTGACAGGGCAAAGTCGCGCAACTGTGACCTATATCCTGTCGGAAACGTGCTTTTCCGGCCCGTCTTGGTTAATCTGTCCTGTACACGCGCCGCCGATGGGGATTCTCATTTTTTCCACTGCGGTTCCACTTCTACGCCTCGCTGATGCGAAAACCAATTATCAGCCGTTCGCCGAATACCGGTCGAACGTTCCAGGAAGGAAAATCAAGTCCCAATGAGGCTAAATTTTGTTCGCTCCCTAACCGCCCCACGCTCAAACAGAACAAATCAGTTGGGCCGGGTTTCCCGCCTGTGCCGGCTTGCTGTGCCCCTTGTTCTGGCAGCTTCTCTGTCAGGCTGTGAGGGAATGTTTGGAGGTGATGAGCCCGACACAAGCATCGGTTTGGGGGCCGTGGTTGGACCGGAGAGAAACGCGCGCGGGTTGACGGGGGTGGGCCGTGCATCGGAGGCAGAAAGCCTGGCCACGACAAACGGCGGGTTCGTTCTGGCCGATGAACCCCAGGCCGCCTTGATCGCACGCGACGTACTTGAGCGCGGCGGGAACGTAGCAGACGCTGCCACGGCGCTTTATTTCGCCCTGTCCGTCACGCATCCGGCGGCAGCCGGACTGGGCGGAGGCGGGATATGTCTGATCCGCGATCCTGTTGAGCGCATTACGGACAGTGTTGAATTTCTTCCGCGCCGGGCCTCAGCCGGAGGTCCCGTTGCCATTCCGGGCAATGTACGGGGCTTTGCCCTGCTGCACGCCCTGTACGGGCACGCATCTTGGTCGAGCCTTCTTGCCCCCGCCGAACGGTTGGCTGCGACAGGGACGCCGATATCGCGCGCGATGGCACGCTCTCTCGCTCCCCACATTGCGACTTTGAGAGCTGATCCCGTGCTTTCCCGAGGGCTGCTCTCAAAGTCAGGCGCTTTGCTGGAAGGGTCGGACAAAGCGGTGCAGATCGAACTTGCCTCGACCCTGGGGCTGATCCGCTCACGCGGTGTCGCAGCGCTGTACGGGGGAGACGGTGTGACCACCTTGGCAGCCGCGATCAGCGACGCGGGCGGGCGCGTCAGTGTGGCGGACCTGCGCAACTACCGGCCGACCGTGTCTCAGGCAGCGATGCGCTTGTCAGACGGCTTCGAGGTTTATTTCCCCTCCTCCAGCGTTGGGGCAGGGGCTTTTGCCGAAGCGATGTGGGATGCCCTGAAAACTGTTTCGCCGACAGACGGGGCAGGAGGGCTAGCGGCAGCCCGGGCAACGGCGCTCAACCTTGGGGCATCGGACAAACTGCCGGATGATATGGGGTCAACGGGCTTTGTCGTGGTCTCGTCGCGCGGGGCTGCGGTGGCGTGTGCTGTAACAATGAACGGGCCGTTTGGAACAGGGCGCACAGCGCGGGGACTGGGTGTGACGCTCGCTTCTGCGCCGGATGATCCTGTAAAAGGACTGGCGGCAGCGTTTCTGTCGCCGCTCATTGCAACGGGACCGGGCAATAGCACTCTGGTCTTTGCTGGGGCTTCGGGAGGAGGTCCGGGCGCCGTTTCCGGGGTCCAGCAGGCCCTCCGGCAGTCACTGGGTACTTCCCGTCAAAACATCACCGCAGCTCTTCATTCGGCAACTCCGGGCTCTTCGGTCCTGGTCAATGCGCTGGTCTGTCCGGCAGGCCTGCCGCTTGGCTTTGACAAATGTGAGATCGGCGTTGATCCGGATGGGGCCGGTCTCGGTGTCGAGGCCGTTGGCCAATAGGCATGAGGCAGGGTGAGATGAGGCCTTCAAGGCGCAGCAATGTTGATCCGTTCATTGTGATGGATGTGGTGCGCGAGGCGAACCGGCTTGTGGCGGAAGGGCACAGTATTATGCATCTGGAAGTGGGCCAGCCCGGTGCTGCACCGCCAGAACGGGTTCGCGCGGTGGCAGCCCGGGCGCTGGATGCAGGGGCACTGACCTACACGAATGCCCTGGGTATTCCTTCGTTGCGCGCGCGGATAGCCGACTATTATCGCGCCCGGCATGGTGTCGAGCTTAACCCGGACAGGGTGGTCGTAACGGCGGGGTCGTCGGCGGCGTTTATTCTAACGTTCCTCGCCTGCTTTGAAGCGGGCGATCGGGTGGGGCTGCCAGAGCCCGGGTATCCGGCCTACCGAAACACCCTGAAAGCGCTTGGCTGTGTACCTGTGGGTCTGCCCACAGGACCGGAGACAGACTGGACTTTGACGCCAGACCTGATCGAACAGGTGGAGCGCGAAAGTGGACCGCTGAAAGGTGTTCTCGTTGCCAGTCCTTCAAACCCCACGGGAGTGATGCTGGACCGGGGAGCCATGCAGGCGTTGAGCGACCATTGCCACAGCACAGGGAAATGGTTCATCTCCGATGAGATTT
>CAZNLO010000106.1:0-7859 GCA_964573935.1 uncultured Parvibaculum sp.
GGGGTTGACGATCAGATCATCCGGTCGTGCGTTTTCACCGATGACCATGCCTTCATAGATTTTTTCACCAGAACCGATGAAAAGCACACCGCGACTTTCAAGGTTCCATAGTGCGAAGGTCACACTGTCTCCGGCACCGTTGGAGACGAGGACGCCGTTGCGCCGCCCGTCGATGGGGCCACGGTAGGGCGCATATTCGCGAAAGACGCGGTACATGACCCCTGTGCCACGGGTATCTGTCAGAAATTCGCCGTGATAGCCGATCAAGCCGCGCGAAGGCGCTTTGAAAACAACCCGGGTTTTGCCGCCCCCGGTTGGTCGCATGTCGACCATCTCGCCACGGCGGGTTCCCAGTTTTTCAATAACCACACCGGCATACTCATCATCTACGTCGACAGTGACGTCTTCAATGGGCTCAAGACGCTGGCCGTTGTCGTCTTCCCGGAAAATTACCCGTGGGCGGCTGATAGAAAGTTCGTAGCCCTCCCGGCGCATGGTTTCAATGAGAACGCCGAGCTGCAATTCACCCCGGCCCGAGACTTCAAATGCATCCTTGCTTTCGGTATCATTGACCCGAATAGCAACATTACCTTCTGCTTCGGCCATCAGGCGGTCACGGATGACGCGGGACTGGACCTTGCTGCCCTCGCGGCCTGCGAGAGGGCTGTCATTGATGCCAAAAGTGACGGACAATGTGGGAGGGTCAATGGGCAGAGCCGTAATTCCGACGGTAACGGAGGGGTCGGCGAGGGTATCGGCCACGGTTGCCTGTTCCAGGCCTGCGATTGCCACAATGTCGCCGGCCCGGGCTTCCTCGGCGGGCTCGCGGGTCAGGCCGCGCACAGCCAGCACGCGTGTAATGCGTCCGCGCTCGACAGTATCGGAGCCATTGCGCAACACATGAACCGTCATGTTGGGTCGTGCCACGCCTTTCTCAATGCGTCCGGTCAGAATGCGTCCCAGATAGAGGTCGCGTTCAATGGTGGTGACGAGCATTGCGAAAGGCTTATCGCTCGACCCATTGGAAAGGGCCGCAGGCGGAGCCACGTGCGTTAAAATTTTGCGGAAAAGAGGCGTTAGACCCTGGTCGCGGGCGTCGGGTGCGTCCAGGTCATCGCAGGCCCACCCCTGCTTGGCTGACGCGTAAACAACTGGAAAATCGAGCTGCTCATCGGAGGCGTCAAGAGCCGCAAAAAGATCAAATATCTGGTCATGGACCCAGTCGGGGCGGGCATCGGGCTTGTCGGACTTGTTGATGACCACCAGTGGCTTCAGCCCGAGGACGAGGGCCTTGGAGGTCACAAATTTGGTCTGTGGCATGGGGCCTTCGGCCGCGTCCACCAGCAGCACAACCCCATCAACCATCGAGAGGATGCGCTCCACTTCGCCCCCGAAATCGGCATGGCCCGGGGTGTCCACAATGTTAATGCGGGTCTCATCGCCCCCTTCGGGTGGGGTCCAGGTCACGCTGGTGGTTTTTGCTAGGATGGTGATGCCGCGCTCACGCTCCAGGTCATTGGAATCCATGACCCGTTCCACGATGTTTTGGTTGGCGCGAAAAGCCCCTGATTGCTTGAGAAGTTCATCGACCAGGGTGGTTTTTCCGTGGTCAACGTGTGCAATGATGGCGATGTTACGAAGCGGCATGTTGGTCCCGTCAGGACGCGGTTGCGCCCAAAAAATGGCAGCCCGCAGGCGACAAGGCCAGCGGGCTGTTGAGAATGATTGAGGCCTTATACGCCCACACCTGTCTTATCTCAAGCAAAAGCCGGGATAGGGGGCCTGTCTCCCGGCTTTTCTCTCCAATTGGTTACTTCGTGCACATTGAGTGCCCTTTAATCCCTTTGGGCTTCGACCTCAATGATGATTTCCACCGTTTCTCCTATGACAGGAAGCCCGTAAACCATGCCGAAATCGGACCGGTTGATTTTACCTGTGGCAGAGAACCCGACCATTATTCTGGATGGGTCGAACGGGTGTGGCCCTGCCTGATTGAAGGTGACCTCCAGGGTGAGGGGTTTTGTGACACCCAATAAGGTGAGATCTCCCACCAGTGTGCCCGTCGTTTCGCCTGTTACTTCAATGGCGGTGGAGACGAATGTCATGGTTGGAAAATTCTCGACATCCAAAAAGTCTGCGTTTCGCAGATGTTCGTCCCGGGCGGCGTTGGCTGATCTTACGCTGGCGGTGTTGACTGTGACGGAGAGAAAACTTTCCCCGGGGTTATTTTCGTCAAATTCCAGGGTCCCGGAAATCTCGTCAAACTGCCCAAGCGTGTATGAGAAACCCAGATGCGATACGCGGAAGGCCGCGTGGGCGTGGGTTGCATCTATTGTATAGCTTTCGCCAAGGGCGGCGGTTGGCACCAGAAGGGTGGCGCTCAAGCCCAGTACGGCCATCATTGATTTCATGTCTGTATTTTCCCTGAGTTTAAGTCTGGGGAGAGTGTAGCATTGAATTTTCGCAAAGCGATCTCCGCCGGGCTGCCGATGACGGTTAGGCGGAGGGCATGAGGAGATCGGGGATCGACGTGATGATCCGATCGGGCTGGATGGGGGAGCCACCCGGTAATCCTTTGCCGTAGGCGTCGTGCCATATGGCGTAAATGCCGTGTTTCTGAGGGGCACGGACTTCCCACTCAAGATTGTCGCCGACCATCCAGGTTTCTTCAGCCGTGACGCCCAAACAGCGCAATGCGTGGTGATAGGCCTCTTCTTCCGGCTTGCCAAATCCGTGTTCGCCTTCAATCTGGATGTGGTCGAAACGATTTTCAAGCCTAAACCGGGCTACTTTCGGGCGCTGTGTTTCCGGGCCGCCATTGGTGATGAGCGCCAGCCGGACGCCTTGGTCCTTTAACTTATCCAGGGTCTCAAGGGCGCCTGGAAAAGGGGTCATTTCTTCTTCGCGAAGGGTTGTGAACCTGTCGGCCACCGCGTGGACAAGGCTTGCGTCCGGTCCTGTTGCGCCAAACTGTCTGCTGCGAACGAGAGCTTCGCGCACAATTTCACGTCGGGCATCCTTTAACCTCAGGCGCCATTTTTTCTGATGGGCCTGGGTGCCGGTCCAGAAGATGAGAGCGAAATCGGTAAAGGCATTTACGGCCTGCGCGGGTGTTAGGGGCGCTAGGTCGCGGGTGAACTCGGCCACAACCTTTTCCCATGCGGCCTTCGGTTGCCCATAAGCAGAAATCAACGTGTCGTCGAGATCAAACAGAATTGCGGTTGGCAGGTGGGGGGCGGCCAATGGGTTTGTCCTTCGCGTGAAATTTTCTAGTCAGCGGCGATGCTGGGGCGCGGATCAACCGCTTCGATCTTCCCTTGCATCACGAGGCTGTAGTATTCCTCAAGATCCACGGAGAAGCCAGTGGACCTGTTTATGCGGCCGTGTTTCCGGCGCAGGAGGCGGGGTTCATTGACGCCGCAGGAGTGGGCGATCATGCATACTTCATTCGTAATACGTTCCTGGTATCTGCGAACGCGCTCTGCCTTGTTTTTGGGATCAAGTCCTCGCTGCAATTTTTTGTCGTGTGTTGTGATGCCGGTGGGGCAGGTGTTCTGGTTGCATTGAAAAGCCTGAACACACCCCAGTGCGAACATGAACCCTCGGGCGCTGGTGATGAAATCAGCTCCGACGGCCAGGGCCCAGGCAACATCACCTGGATTGATAAGTTTGCCGCTGGCGATCACCCGCACCCTGGGGCGAAGACCATATTCGTCCAGTTTGTCGATAAGGATCGGCAGGCTTTCCCAGATAGGCATGCCGACAAAATCAATCAACGGCTGTGGTGCAGCGCCAGTGCCGCCATCGGCACTATCAAGGGTAATGAAATCCGGCGCGTCTTTGGGGCGGTCGCGGAGTATTGAAAAAAGCTCATCCAGGAAACCGCTGGCGCCCAGGACAAATTTACAGCCAACCGGTTTTCCGGTGATATTGCGGATGTGGTTTATCACCTCGATGAGCTGGTGGGGATTGTCTATGTCGGGGTGGCGGTTGGGGCTGATCGAAGCCTCGCCTTTTGGAATACCGCGTATTTCACTGATTTCTGCAGTTACTTTGGCACCGGGAAGAATGCCGCCTTTCCCGGGTTTTGCTCCCTGACTTAACTTGATTTCAAACATTTTTACTTGCGGGTTCGCGGCCAGTTTTTTGAGCCGGTCATCGCTGAGAGAACCGTCGGGATTGCGAACGCCGTATTTGGCGGTCCCTATCTGAAAGACAATGTCGGCGCCTCCTTCGAGGTGGAAGGGGGACAGCGCGCCTTCGCCGGTATTGAGCCAGCACCCAGCCTTTGCGGCACCGATGGCAAGCGCCCGCACAGCAGGCTTGGAGATCGCGCCGTAGCTCATGCCTGAAATGTTGAAAATGGACGCCGTGTGGTAGGGCGTTTGACAATAGGGGCCGATTTCGATGGGCTCGGGTTCGGTGGCGTCTTCGTCGAGCGTTGGAAAAGGACAGTTGACGAATGAGATTGTACCGCTTGATTTCAGGTCTCGGGTTGAGCCAAAGGCAACCGTTGTATCGACGCCTTTTGCCGCCCGGTAAACCCAGGCGCGTTGAGCGCGGTTGAAGGGCATTTCTTCGCGATCCATTGCAAAGAAATATTGCCGGAAGTATTCGCCCAGGTTCTCAAACAGGTAACGGAAGCGGCCAATGATGGGGTAGTTGCGTCGGATTGCATGTGTTGTCTGTGTCCGGTCCACGACGTACATGACAACCAGACCGAGCAATATCAGGCCGATGCCAAACAGGAGAAATGCCGATGAGAAGTCGACAATGGTAAAAATGATCGATTGCAGGCTGCCAGGGCCAGTAGAGGTTTCCATATCGAAGCTCGCGGTTGGTCAAGGGACGGTCATCACGCGGTTACAATTTGGCGTAGTATGCACTGGATATGTTAACCCTTGATGGGCAAGAAGGCACATCACATATTTTAGCAGCCTGTGGGGGCGATGGTCAGCGGTTCATCTGGCCCGGGTCGACGGAGGCAAAGCTTGATGTGCTGAGCGCAGGGGGCACATTGTCCTGGGACAGGGGCTGGATGTCTTCTGCAAAGGAGGAAAGCCGCAGGCCGGAAGGAGACACAGTCTCCTCGGGCGCTGTCTGTGTTGCCACTTGTGTTGCAACCCGGTTGGCCGCTGCGATCTGTTCTCTTTCCCAAACCGCTTGAACACGTGCGGAATAGCGCACATTGAGGGACGGTGAAAAAGAATGATAGCGGCCAATGGCCTGCATCCAGTCAGCACTTCGCGATTCCAGATTACGCAGGAAGTAAGCTGCGTAAGCCACATTGGACATGGGGTCGAATGCTTCCTCCACACTTGTGAAGGCACGGGGATGGTAGCGCAGGTTAATCTGCATGCAACCAATATCAATGGATCGTTTGCCTTGAGCCAATAGACGCCGGACCGCATCCACGGCTTCCTGACGGGTGGCAAAATAGTAGCCACGCCCTTCCGCATTTATCGTCCACGGCCAGGCCTGGTGGGTTCCATCAGGAGCACGTCGCCCTGATTCAACGAGTGAAATTGAGGTCATCATGCCTTCGGGCAGTCCATGCTGCTTTTCAAGGCGAACGGTGGCCTCCCGACAGGCCTGCCAATCACTTGATGCTGCGTACGCATTAGGCATGAGAGGTGTTACGAGCAATACCGCCAAAGCCAGAAATTTTGCTTTTAACGCAATGGTCATGCGATTTTCCGCCGGATCTGCTTATGAACAGGGGGCGACCTTTCAGCCTGTGTTGAGCTTTCCTATGATCGGCTGAAAGAGTTAACGAAGGTTTACGTGGTCTGTCTGACCTTACTGCGCAGGGCGCATAAAATTATTGCGACGCAGGAAATTTACAAAAACCCCGGATTTCTATTTTTCGTAGCGGTATTGGGATAAATTTCTCCAAAGTGGGGTGATCTGTCAATGATTTCTCTTGAAATTTGTGCGGTGCAGCATCATATTACGGGAGTGGTTGGGGCGCGTTTTTAACTCCCCCTGGCCATAGCCCTTTTTTGGGCGTTTCCTCCCTAGACTTGGGCCATGCTGGCAACAGTGTGGCCCCTTTTTTTGTCACGAGGCCTTGTGGTGCGGTGCGGGGCGCAGGCTCTTGCGGGCCTCCTTACCAAGTTTACGGATAAAGCGGGTCATATTTTTGGAAAGAGCTTCAATGCCCGACAGGCGCTGCACCTTTTTTTCATCCATGTAGAGCGTTCTGTTGATCTCGATCTGGAGAGCGTGGAGACCTTGTGCCGGGGCACCGTAATTTTCAGTGTTGAAGCCGCCTGCATAGGGGTTATTGCGGGCCACTGCGTATCCCATGGATTGCAGAATGCTCTGTGCCGCGTCGACCAAGCCCGGTGAACAGGTTGTACCATAGCGGTCGCCCAGCACGATGTCTGGTCTGTCGGCGCCGGTGTCTTCATCAAAGGGGCCTGTGCTTGAGGGCATGGAATGGCAATCGAGAAGCACGGCATTGCCGAATTGATGATGGGTTCGGGCCAGCAGCCCCCTTAAAGTTTCGTGGAACGGCATGTAAATGTCGTGAATCCGGTCTTCAGCCTCGGAATAGAGCAATTGTGAGCGATAAATCTCCGTCTGATCGGCCACAACCCGGGCGATGGTTCCCAGGCCGCCGGCGACGCGCGCCGATTTTGTGTTGGCGTGTGCTGGTAAAGCGTCGACAAACATGGCGGGGTCCAGTTCATAGGGTTCCCGGTTTACGTCCAGATAGGCGCGGGGAAAGTGGGCGCGCAGCATGGGGGCGCCCAGCTCTACGGCACCGGCAAAGACTTCGTCGATGAAGCCATCTTCTGAGCGACGCAACGTAAGGGGATCGAGGGGGGAGGCCTCCAGAAACCGTTTGGGATAATCCCGGCCGGAGTGGGGGGAGCTCAGTACAAAGGGTAACGTTTGTTTGCGTGGCTCCAGGACATCAAAAGGCTGCCGAAAATCGGAACGGGCGAGGGACGTGGTTTTTGTGTGAACCTGCTCCAGAGGTTCTGCAAACTGGCGAGCGTATGGTTCGCTGTCGTCGTTGAGGTCCATGCGATTTTCCCAACAAATAGATGTGTAAGAAGGGCGCTCCGTGTTGCGCGGGGTATCTGTGCAGGGTTTGAGCATATGCGATTTCTGCGGTGCAGGTGGGGAGGAGCACCCCTTGATGGCGTTTTAGCCACAAGGAGCGTCATTTTTTGGCGGATTACAAGGAAATTGGGGTGTGTTTTTGTTTAGCAAAGCAGGGGCAATTTACATCTCGTTTACTTTTTGGCGCTTATAAAGAAGGAGATGACCGGCGTATTGCGAGTTCCGGGCTTGTTTTTTCTGGGCACTGAACTTGCGAATGGAGCTGTTCTTGGCGGTCTTTGGGACGGGGAATTGAATATGGCACGGATTCTGTTGGCTGAAGATGATGAATCAATGCGGCGGTTCCTTGCAAAAGCGCTGAATTCTGCTGGTCACGAGGTCCTGTCTTTTGGACAGGGTGATGAGGCCTTCGCATCCCTTCAGCATGATGTTTTTGATATTCTTCTGACCGATATTGTCATGCCGGAAATGGATGGAATTGAGCTGGCGCGGCGCGCTGCTGAACTCGATCCCACCCTAAAAATTATGTTTATCACAGGCTTTGCAGCCGTGGCTCTCAACCCGGAAACCGGTACGCCGAAAAATGCCAAAGTTCTGTCTAAACCTTTCCACCTTCGTGACCTGGTGGACGAGGTCGAACGTTTGATGGCCGCCTGACAGGCGGCGTGCTTTATCTTGTGAAAACTTCGGTTGAAACCTTGCGCCTGCACTGCATTCCCGATATATCGGGCCGTCCGGTAGCGCTCTAAAAGAGTGGTTTACATCAAGTGGGCGATTAGCTCAGC
>CAZNLO010000107.1:0-7850 GCA_964573935.1 uncultured Parvibaculum sp.
ATATATGACGCCGGTGGAATGTGTCGGCGATTTCGCCACTTTTGTGAGCCGTATTCGTGTTGACCCCACTGTTGAGAACGGCCTGAATCTCTGGATCGTTTCTGATAATCTGCGTAAAGGTGCCGCCTTGAATGCCATTCAGATCGCAGAACTTCTGCTCGAGCGCGGGCTGTTGAAGAAAACGGCCTAGGCTTACCCGTTGAGTGCGTGGACGTTGGTCTGTGTTTCTGGTGCCGTGTTGGTGCCATGCTGCGCAAGCGTTGTGACCCGTTCGATCTGTTCCAGGAGATCGGCTATCTCGTAGGGTTTGGTGATGTAGCCATCCATGCCTGCTGCCAGGAACCGTTCCTTGTCACCTGTCATGGCGTGGGCTGTGACGGCGAGTATGGGGATTGTTGAACCTGCCTGGCGAATGGTACGGGTGGCGGTGGGGCCATCCATCACCGGCATCTGTACATCCATCAGAACGACATCGTAGTTTCCGTTCAGAACTGCTTCGCAAGCCTCTTTGCCGTTTTCCACAAGGGTGATGTTGAGGTTCAGGGCTTTGGCAAGACGACGGAGGATTTCCTGGTTGAGGTCATTGTCCTCCGCCGCAAGGATTTTAAGTGACGCACAGGGGTTTTGTTCTGCCACGTCTTCTTCAGTCTTACATTCCTGTTCCCGGGAGGAGAGGGAGAGTGGGAGGTTGACGGTGAAGCATGTACCCTGACCAAGCTCTGAGCTTACCTCTATGGTTCCGTCCATCAACTCAACAAGGTTTTGACAGATTGACAGGCCGAGCCCCACGCCGCCATGTTGGCGGGTGCTGGAGGGGTCCACCTGTTCAAAACGCTCGAAGATCGCTGAAAGCTTTTCCTGAGGCATGCCATCGCCACTGTCCTCAACCTTGATGCATATGTGTCTGGTCCGGGTATTCTGCGCGATGTGTACGCGGACATATCCTTCCTGGGTGAACTTGATCGCATTGTCGATCAGGTTGATTGCGATCTGCTGGATGCGCATGTCATCGCCGGTGATGAGGTGATCTCCGATCTCGTTTGTGATGGTGAGTTCAAGCTGCTTTGCCTGTGCCTTGGGCTCCATCAGGGTTTGCAGTCCGGTCAGGAATTCTCCAAGAGCAAACTCGCGTGGTTCAATTGAGAGTTTTCCAGCCTCAAGGTGGGAGAGATCAAGAATATCATTGATAAGCTGGAGGGCGGCGTAGGCGGCGCGTTTGGCCATTTGAACACATTCGTGGTCATCGTCGCTCAATGTGGAGAGCTCTAGCATGGACAACATACCCAGAACGCCGTTGAGCGGGGTGCGGACTTCATGGCTCATGTTGGCAAGGAAGGCAGACTTTGAGTTGTTGGCGCTTTCTGCCCGTTCTCTTTCCTGTTCCAGCTCGGTGGAGAGGCGGGTCATAGTCAGGGCTTGCTGCTCAAATTCCGTGCTTAGTTCCTGAACCTTAACGATACGGGTTTTGAGTTCCGAGTTTTGTTCTGTGATCGTGGCCTGTTTACGAATGTCTACAAGGCAGATGGCCAGGACGTCTGCAACAGCGGACAAAAACTGCTCTTCCTGCGGATCAAGCTGGAGGCTCCCGGTTTTCTCAATCGCGAGATAGGCGAGTATCTGGTTCTTTCGTTTGATTGTAATCAGCCGGTACCGGTCTGGTTCCTCGTACGCATCGTCGGCACCACATGCCGTGGCCAGGAGACCAATGCTTGCCTCGCTGAGCCCAACGTTGGCAACAACGTAATAGCCGTCCTGCCATTTGTTTGGAAAGAACAGCGCACTGTTCCGGGTTGCATTCATCCAGGGAAAGCCATGAAGGTTCTTCAAAGCTTTTTTGCAGAAAGTCTCCAGATTGTCGAATTGGGAATACTGGTAGAGGATGTCTTTCAGGATTGACTGTTGGGAGCTGAAACGCGCAAGGTTGTTTTCGCGCGTGTTCTCGTCCGTCATGTCAATGAGTGTCCCAAAGACTGATCTGGGGTTACCCTTCTGGTTCTGTATCGCCCGGCCTGTTGCTTTGATGTAGCGGATGGATTTGTCCGGCCGGACAATTCTTGCCCGGAACTCGAATTTTTCTCCGTTGTTAATTGCTGCATCAATGTGGCGTTCAACCAGAGCCTGGTCATCGGGGTGAAAGAAATTGATGGTGCTGGCAAGGTTGAGCTTGGTGTTTTCCTTTGTCAGGCCGTGTATTTTGTATATCTGGTCGGTCCATTCCAGTGTTTGGGTTGAGATATCGATACGCCACATGCCAACGCCTTCGAGCAGATCAATGTTGCGATACAGGAGATGGGTTTTGGCCTGCTCGTCCTCCAGCGCCTTTTCATGGGACAGGTCGTTTATGAGACCGAGATAGACTTCCTGGCCGTCCTCGTCGTGGAAACCAAAAACCTGAATGGAAACCGGGCAAGGGCTGCCGTCTTTTCGCTGGCCGCGGAGTATTCTGTTAGGTGCCAGAGTTCTACCGCTTTTGTCCACGGTTGATGCGTGGAGGAGAGCGTCATGGGTGTCTGCCTGGGCGGGGGGCATCAGAACGGAGACATTGCGACCGATCAGTTCTTCGGGATCGTAGCCGAAGATGCCGCGCACGGCGGGGTTGGTTGAAAGAATGGTGCCGGCCTTGTTGATGGTAACCACGCCGTCCGTTACCGACTCGGTGATGGTCGCAAATGAAGAAGCTAGGTTCATCGTGGCCCCCTTGGTGTGTCATGAACGGGAGAAGTATGGTGCATTCATGGTTTCACAAATCTTAACCATGGGTTGTTTAATCACATCAACACATCTTATAAGTGTATTTCTGAAAATGAATATCTGTCCGGTCTTTACCGGTCCGGCCCCGGTGACCTAGTGTGCGCGCCTGTTTGATGGCCTTTTTCCACCGGAGTATTTCATGACTGCTGCGCCCACCCGCCCTCGCCGTTCCGCCCTCTATATGCCGGGCTCCAATGCCCGTGCCCTAGAAAAAGCCCGTCATTTACCTGCTGACAGTCTAATTCTCGATCTGGAGGATGCGGTGGCGCCGGATGTAAAGTCGGACGCGCGTGCACAGGTTGTGGCCGCAGTGAAAGAAGGTGGCTACGGCGCGCGCGAGGTCATTGTTCGGGTCAACGGTCTTGCTACGGAATGGGGGGAAGCGGACATTGAAGCGGCTGTGGCGGCGGGGCCTGACGCGATCCTGGTTCCCAAGATTGAGAGCGCCTCGGAGGTCGACCATGCTTCGTCTCTGCTGGACAAAGCAGGCGCGCCGGAAGACATGCAGCTATGGGCGATGATGGAGACGCCGCTGGCGATGCTTCAGGCTCGCGAGATTGCGGCGCGGGCGGCCGAGACACGCATGTCGGCGTGGGTTATGGGAACGAACGATATCGCCAAGGAATTGCGGTGTGCTCATACGCCGGAGCGCTTGCCCATGATGGCCTCGCTTGGACTTTGCCTGCTGGCGGCGCGGGCCTACGGGCTGGTGGTTCTTGATGGTGTTTATAATGACATAAAGAACGAGGCTGGCTTTGCAGCGATTGTCGCGCAGGGACGTGATCTTGGCTTTGATGGCAAGACGCTGATCCACCCAAGTCAGCTTGGTCCGTGCAATCGTATTTTTTCGCCTGAACGCCATGAAGTTGAGTTTGCCCGGCAGGTTATCGCCGCCTTCAAGGCGCCGGAGAATGCCGGTAAGGGTGTGCTCAAGGTTGAAGGGCGTATGGTGGAACTGCTTCACGCGGAGATTGCGGAGAGAACCGTGGCAATTGCAGACGCCATTGCTGAGCTGGAAGCTGCTGGCTGAAAGCAGGTGTTTTCAGTATGGTCCGTCTGGCCCCAATTCGCATACAGCCCAGGACGAGTTTATTGCTCTAGCGCCGTCCTTTGGGGAGGGGCTGGGGTCGGGAGCTCAGGAGAGGGTGGGCAAGTGTACAGCTTTGCCATGGGCTGATATAGGCTGGTCCATCAGATGACACGAGGGAACAGCGATGCGTGAAAAAACCAATCGGGGAAATTTTTTTGAAGACTTCAGCGTTGGGCAGGTTTTGCCTCACGCGACACCCAGGACGATTACGCTGGGTGATGTAGCTGTTTACAATTCGCTCTTTCCCATGCGCTTTGCGTTGCAGTCTTCCGACACGTTTGCGCGCAGCGTCGGCTATGCGCGGGCGCCGATAGACAATATGCTGGCGTTTCATTTTGTGTTTGGCAAAACGGTTCCGGACGTTTCGCTCAATGCTGTGGCCAATCTTGGCTATGCAGACTGTCGGTTCCTCGCGCCGGTTTTCCCCGGTGATACAATCTCCACCGTCTCCAAAGTGATCGGGCTTAGGGAAAACTCCAACGGTAAAACGGGGGTCGTCTATGTGCGTTCGACCGGTTCCAATCAAGACGGAAAACAGGTTCTGGACTATGTGCGCTGGGTGATGGTGCGCAAGGGCGACGAGGCTGCGCCTGCGCCCACGCCCGATGTGCCGTCTCTTCCAGACAGTGTTGACCCGAAGAATTTTGTGCTGCCAGAGGGGACGGGCTTTGCCGGTGTGGACCTCGGCCTTTCGGGGTCTGCTCATCTGTGGGGGGACTATGAGGTCGGCGAGAAGATCGATCATGTGGATGGGGTCACGATTGAGGAGGCGGAACATATGATGGCGACACGCCTCTATCAGAATACCTCGAAGGTTCATTTTAACCAGTTTACGGAAGGCCAGGGCCGGTTTGGTCGGCGGCTTATGTATGGGGGGCATATTATTTCCATGGCGCGGGCGCTGACGTTTAATGGTTTGGGCAATGGATTTCTGATTGCGGCCATTAATGGCGGGCGGCATGTGAGCCCGTGCTTCGGGGGTGATACGATTTTCGCCTGGTCGCAGGTGCTTGATGTTGCGGAATGCGAAGGCCGCAGCGACATTGGGGCGATCCGGCTTCGCACGATTGCGACCAAAGATTTGCCGTGTACAGACTACCCCGGTGCGCTGGAGAAGGGCTATGATGAAGGCGTGGTGCTGGACCTGGACTACTGGGTTTTGATGCCGCGCTGATATAGGGAGGACAAGTGGATGATGAGGCGGATTGCGCTGTGGTTTGGGTTTGCCGGGACACTTGTTGGCGGGGCTGTGTATATGCTCGCGCAGGCAACCGATTCTGATGCCCTCACGGATAAAAGTTCGGCGGTTCTGTTTGTTGATGTCCCGCAATATGTGGACCCTGCCTGCCTTTGGCCAGTGCTGGATGCCGCTTTGCAGCCGGATGCTTCTCCCGCTCCTGACAGTATTGCTGTGCGGGGTTGCGCTCCAGCGGGCTCGCTTACGCTGAATGAAGATGGGTGGGCGCGGGTGGCGATAGGGGATGGTTTGCCCGAAGACGAAGGCGGGGTGGCTTCGCGGCGCACGGGGGTGCGTATTGCGCAGGTGGGAAGCCATCTTAGTCTTGTTCTTGAGACTTACGATAATTGGGGTGGAACGGGGGTGTTTGGCACGCTTGTAACGGCGCGTCTGGAGCACGACGGGGACCGGTTGGGGTCGCTGCATGCATACGGGTTTGGGGATCGCTGTAATGGAGGGCTGGCGGGCACGGAGATTACGCCGGACGGCCTTTTGCGTGTCCGGGCCAACATGACCCCCTGGGACATTCTTATGAGTGTTCACGGTGCTGAGGTGCTTGGTGACATGGGGGATGTGCCTTACGGGGCGGTGTCCGGGCAAGCTCCCTCGTGCGCCAGTTGCTGTTCTGCGGTGCGACGGGAATATGTTGTGGATGCCCGGGCGGGGACGATGACGGAGGTGGGCCTACGGTATGACGGGCAGGCTGCCTCTTCCATGCCGGACAACCCGCTTGTGATCTGCCTGGAGGAGGCTGTGCGTCGGGCTGGTGGGGCAGACGCATTGGTTGAAGGGCAGGCGGAGGGGGAGGTGTTGCTCCAGGTTATCGCTGCGTGTGCGGGCGTTGAACCCGTGCCAGCTCGCGCTCCCTAATCCAGTAGGGCACGGTGTGCCAGGTTTGTGAGGGCTTCAATATTGGCGCTGGGGGGCGTTTTTGACTGTCCCGAGAGCCAGGCGCGGCAGAGTATCTGGGTCGGGCCGATCAGGGACGCCGTGATTAGAGCAATGCTCCAATTTCTAATTCGTGGCCCATCGCTCAGCCCTTCGCGCCAAGCCTGCATTGTCTGCCCGAAAGCCTGGTTTCGGGACCTGATTTCTTTCAGGGCTGCCTCACTCCAACTGGGATGATGGCCGTTGAAAAGAATGCGGGCACCGTCCGGGTCGTGCTCAATCCATAAATTGTGGGCCTCGATGAATGCGGCAATTCCCTCGGCTGCAAGGGTTGTGGGGGCCAGTTTTTCACTAATTTTGGCCTGATAGTCCTCGACCAGCTCCCCAAAAACCGCGACGGCGATGCCTTCTTTTGATTTGAAGTGGTGAAACAGGCTGCCGTTGGAAATATGGGCTTGCGTGTATATCTGCGCTGTGGAGACCGCCTCATAGCCTTGCGTTGCGAACAGCGTTTTCGCGGCGGAAAGGGCAGCGCTTCTGGTTTTTGACGAGCGTGCTTTGGTCATTCTATAGAGTAATACTCTAAAATTGGTGTTGCGACAATTATTTGTATAACCGTGCCGCCGAAAAGGAGAGGGTGTTGTTGCGAGGGGTTCTCAATATAAGCCTTTCTGCCAAAAATGAAGAACGGTCTTTAGATTTGCGTTGCCTTTGCCGGTTCGCTAAACACGGAGGCGTTGTTTTTCCGAGCAAGAGAGGCAACGCTCCGACAGGAGGGCTGGTGGGCCGATCTCACCGGAACAATAATCCATTGATGCAGGGGGTTGGACGGGATGTTTGAGCGCTGCATCCATCAAGGACATAGTTGATGGCAGATACGCCTGTGCGAAGTCGGCCGCGATCACCCCATATCGGGATATACCGGCCCATGCTCACCATGATGATGTCAATTGTTCATCGTCTCACCGGAATGGCCCTTTATTTTGGGACATTGCTGCTTGCCTGGTGGCTTGTTGCTGCCGCGACCGGTCCTGAGGCATATGCAATGTTCCTTGATGTTGCGACCTCTTGGATAGGGCGGTTTGTTCTGTTCGGTTACACTTGGGCGCTGATCCACCATCTTTTGGGGGGCGTGAAACATTTTGTCTGGGATATGGGCAAGGGGTTTGATCTCAAGAGTGTTGAATGGGTTGCGCGGCTTACGTTGGCGGGGTCACTCGTTTTCACGGTGTCGGTTTGGGTTCTGGCATATGCAATGGCGGGAGTGCTTTAGATGATGGGTGACATGCGTACCCCCCTGGCCCGCGTGCGCGGGCACGGCTCTGCGAAATCGGGCACCGACCATTTCTGGGCGCAGCGGCTGACAGCGCTTGCCAACGTCCCGTTGGTGATTTTCCTCCTGGCCTCTGTTGTCGCTCTGGTCGGCGCCGACTACGAGACGGTGCGGGCCTATCTCTCCATGCCAATTGTCTCCATACTTTTTCTATTGCTGATCGGATCGGGCATTTATCACATGCGCCTGGGGATGCAGGTGGTAATTGAGGACTATGTTCATGGCGAGGGCGCGAAGCTTTTTGCCGTTATTGGAAACAATTTTTTCTCCGCTCTGGTCGGGCTGGCCTGCGTCTATGCAGTGCTGAAGCTTGGACTTGGCGGTTGATCCCTATTTTAGGACCTCATTATAGGAAACGTCGATGAGCACCTCGAAGACTTACGAGTTCACGGACCATACATTTGATGTTGTTGTTGTAGGAGCGGGCGGGGCCGGATTGCGGGCTACGCTTGGCTGTGCACAGGCGGGCCTGAAGACCGCCAATATCACCAAAGTATTTCCAACGCGCAGTCACACTGTCGCCGCGCAGGGAGGGATTTCCGCCTCGCTCG
>CAZNLO010000108.1:0-4644 GCA_964573935.1 uncultured Parvibaculum sp.
TGTCCCCTGAAAAGTTGGAGGTTAAGGAATAGCGATGAGTATCACTTGACGCGACAATGACATGTGCACATAATAAATCAACTGATTTATAAATGATTAAGGTGCCCGATGTTAGACAGTTCAGTCGAAAATGAGATGCTTCACACTTCTTCTTCCGCTTCACTCGCTCACCCGACATATGATGTTATCGTTATCGGTGCAGGGTTTTCCGGTGTAGCCGCGGCTATTGAACTACGAAAGCGCGGTGCAAACAGTTTTCTGGTTTTGGAGAAATCAGAGGGGATAGGTGGAGCGTGGTACGAAAGTACCTACCCGGGTGCGGCATGTGACATCCCTTCACACTTCTACTGCTACTCATTTGAACCCAACCCCGACTGGTCAAGGAAATATTCCCCTCAGGCTGAAATCCAGGCTTACATTGAGAAGTGTGCAGACAAGTATGGCGTGCGCTCACATATCCGTCATGGAGCGTGTGTGACAGAAATACGCTTCAACGAAACAACACACGTATGGGATATCACGCTTCGTGATGGTCTATCGATGTCAGCCCGCCACATTATCAATGGAGCCGGTGGACTGCACAAGCCGTCGTATCCGGACATTCCAGGGCGGGAGACATTCACCGGCGAGGTGATGCACTCAGCTAAATGGAACCATGAGTATGACATGGGCGATAAAAGGGTTTTGATGATTGGCAGTGCTGCCAGTGCCATTCAGATCGCGCCGGAACTTGCAAAAGTGGTGCGTTCACTCAAAATTTCACAACGGACGGCAAACTACATTTCTCCTCGGGATGACCGGGAATATAATGGGTTTGAGAAATTTATCTTTAGAAAACTTCCATGGGTAAATCAATTCTACCGATGGATGATTTTTATGGCGATAGAGCTGATGATGTTTCCGATCATCAAATTGGGCTCCGAATACGGAAAGCGGGCGGCGGAGCATACGATTGAAAGGATGGAACGCCAGATAAAAGATGTGAAATTGCGTGAGGCTCTGCGACCCGATTACGATATGGGCTGCAAGCGTATACTGGTGTCTGACGATTACTACGAAACGCTTGAGGAGGACAATGTTGAACTTCTTACGGCAGGCATAGAGAGGGTTGACGCCAACAGCGTCACCATGAAGGACGGATCGCGTCATGAGGTTGATGTGATCGTTTATGCCACAGGTTATGATCTGGAAGGCCATCAGCGCGCCATGCACATCGTCGGGCGGAACGGGGTGGTCCTGTCGGAACTTTGGGAAAGAGGAGCAGAGGCCTACAATGGTGCAGTTGTTGCCGGATTTCCCAACTTCTACTTTCTCGGTGGTCCCAACACAGGCGTTGGCACGACGTCCTATGTATTCATGATTGAGGTTCTGCTCAAGTATGTTCTGCAATGCATTGACCTTGCCGGAACAGACAAGCTGCTGTCTGTTAAGCCAAGTATTCAAAGCCGGTATAATATAAAACTGCAGGCGGACCTACAGCACACGGTTTGGGCGGGGAGCTGTAAAAGCTGGTACAAGCGGGAGGATGGTCGGATTGACTCTTTGTATCCTCACAATGCGCGCAGGTTCAAAAAGCAGCTTTCGACACTCCGGCCTTGTGATTTTGATATTGTCAAAACCAGTTAGAATGGCTTTAGGGCTTGGCTTTTATTCCTGCCGTGATGTAGTTAATCAGCTCGACCAACAGCGTGGCGTCATCTATTTTTCCAACGTTCCCAAAGCTCGTGCCTGGCAGGCTTTGGGAATCAGCCAACCCGTGGACCAGATTAACAAGAGCGAAAAGGTATCTTCGTTCCAACTGAGCCCGAGGGAGGGCAGGGAGTTCTCTAGCCAGCAGGTCGAGGGTTGATTGGGCGGCTGGCCCTGAAATGTTCTCCCAGACTTTTTGTATCTTAGGGTCGGACTCCATCATGAGATGAGCGAGAAACCCGATGGCAGTTTTTCCCCATGGCATTTCCTCGTAGGTTATAAGCATCGGCAGGAAGTGTTCATATATGATCCTGCGAACACCGCGCAGGTCTTTGACTCTGGGTAATCCGGCTTCCGCCAGTTCCTCGTCGCTTATCTCCGTGATCATATTTGAATAGATAAATGCGACCGCTGCTTCGATGAGCCCGTATTTATTTTTGAAATAATAGTGAACTGCGCCCGAATTTTTCGTGCCCGCCGCTTCATTGACCTGTCGGAGCGATGTAGCTCGAATGCCGTGAGCAGCGAAAGTTCTAATCGCTGCTAGTAGCAGTTGTTCGCGTGTATTTTTCTTCTCTTTTATTTTTGTTGGCATTGTATCCCTAACCGGTGTGCAGATATGCGAGCTTTGGCTTATCACTAGAGCGATTGATTTATAACTCACTGAACGTCCTTGACCAAGAGCGATGCTCGTTTCTTGACATGAAGTTTATAATTTCATATAAATCATATGATTTAATATTACGTGTTGAGTTGGAGGGCTGGGGTGCCACACGCTAATGTTGGCGATATTGAGCTATACTACGAACTGGCTGGTCCTCGGGATGCTCCGGTCATCATGCTGATCCACGGCCTGGCGACGCCGATGGTCGCCTGGCCGGAGCTTCTCGTAGACAGGCTGGTTGACCGCGGGTTCCGGGTTTTGCTTTTTGATAATCGTGACGCTGGAAAATCTTCCCGTATTACGCCAACCAGAAAACCAAACCTTATCTCTCAGATGGTTCGTGCTTATTTTGGAAGAAGTGTGCTCGCCCCTTACTCCTTGAGTGACATGGCATGTGATGTGGTGCAGTTGTTGGATCATCTGTCTCTTGACCGAGTCCATGTTGTTGGAGCGTCTATGGGAGGAATGATCGCCCAGCACCTGGCGTCTGAACATCGCAACCGAATTTTGAGCCTGGTTTCTCTCATGTCATCATCTGGCAATCCTTCTCTGCCCGGTCCGGCCTGGCGCGTTCGGATGGCTCTTTTCTCTGAACCAGGGGTCAATAGCAGCAAGCAGGAAAAGCTCGATTTTGATATTGGCTTCTGGCGAGCCACCGGTAGCCCCGCCTACCAGCCGAGCGATGCGGACCTACGGGTCTTCGTCGAAAAGTTGCATACGTGGAATGAGGGTGCCTCAGGTGGTGGCGGTGAGCGCCATCTGTTGGCTATTCTCAAGTCGGGAAACCGGATACCCCTGCTTCGCCAGATTGTCGCGCCGACTTTGGTCCTTCATGGTGAGGAGGACCCTTTTGTTCGGCCAGAGGCGGGCCGGGATACGGCAAAAAATATTCCAGGAGCAAAGCTTCTGATGGTCCCTGGTATGGGACATGACATACCCTTTCCTCTTATCCCATTTCTGGCAGACACAATTGCGGATCACGCTATGGGAGCTATGTCCGAGGTGGGGATAGCCAGTGGCATCGAAAAATCGAAAAAGGTGAATACAGTATGAAGGTTGTTGCTTTAGGCGGATGTGGTGAAATGGGACAGGTGGCGGTGCGTACCTGCGTTGAGTATGACTTCATCTCAAGGCTGACCATTGCAGACAGGGACGGGGCGGCTGCCACGGCGCTGGCCATGCGGTTGGGCGCCAAGGTGCAGGCGCAAACTGTTGACATCACAGATGAGCAGGCGTTGGTGGAGTTGCTCTCTCAGCACGATGTCGTTCTGGCGACCGTTGGTCCGTACTACAGGTTTGGGGCCCATGTTCTCAAAGCTGCGATCAAAGCAAAGTGTCACTACATTGATATTTGCGATGACTGGGAGCCAACATTGGAAATGCTGCCGTTGCATCGCGAGGCTGAGGAGGCAGGCATAACGGCATTGCTTGGAATGGGTGCGAGCCCAGGAGTGGCTAATATGCTGGCCGTTAAAGCGATGGGCGAACTCGATCAGGTGGAAAATGTCTATACCACTTTTGGCGCGACAGGGATTGATGAAGAAGATGAAGGTTCGGATGGAGGGTCGTCGGAGGCGGCCGCGCTTGAACATTGGGTCTATCAGTTCACTGGTACCATTCGCGCGCAGATTGATGGTTCTGCACAAACGACTTCCCCGCTGAGGAAAGTAGAACTGGATTTTCCAAAATTCGGTAAGGTCGTGACCTATTCTGTTGGTCACCCTGAGCCGGTAACACTGCCGATCTACTATCCGGAAATTCAGCAAAGCTCCACGCTCATGGTGTTTCCAGACTTCCTAATTTCAGTTCTGAAAGATGTTCGGAACAAAATTGATGGCGGGAATTTGACGATCAAGCAGGCTGTTGCGCGCCTTCATTCTTTAGTGGCGTCAGGGGGCTCTGGAATGTCGCTTTCAGATACTTGCAGGTACCTTCTGCTTATGTGTTGGGAAATTCTGCGTGGAAAGACATATCTCCCTGTCATCACTGCCTTCGCAAGTGGTGTGAAAGATGGTCGTCCCACGCGTGTCGTTGCATACATGAATGGTGAAATTTCCGGGGGGATGGGGCCTGTGACCTGCATTCCAACTTCAGTGGCGCTGGCTATGCTTGCAAAAGGTGAAATTACACGCACCGGTGTTTTCGCCCCCGAAGGATGTATCGATCCTGACCTGTTTTTTGAGCGGCTGTTTCCTTACTATACACGTATTGAAGATTCAGCTTATGGACCTGTCCGGGTGATCGTGGAATCCTGATTTGTGATCGGAAGCGGGAGCCAGGGCGATAGCATC
>CAZNLO010000108.1:4672-7733 GCA_964573935.1 uncultured Parvibaculum sp.
AACCTTTGGTTGAAGACAAAGATATGGCCGGGGTTCAGCTCTAAGATCGCTTTTGGGGCGGTGGGGAATTTTTGAGCTTGCATTATTCAAAAGTCGTCGTCGTCCAGACGAGGTCCTTGGAAGAGGAAAAAGTGCCGGCACAAAGAGGTGCCAGCGCATCGAAGTAGGCCTTAGGGTCGATGCAGGTCTCTGGCGCATGTACACCGCGTTTCGTGAGCAATTCCTGGTGATGCAGTTGCAGGATTACGGCCAAAGGAATGCCCGTTGATCCACCCATACCACCAGCAGGAAGGCTCAGCGTCGTGGAGGCCGCAACGGCTGGTTGACCGTTCTTTTTACCGGACGCCCATGCAAAGACGCTAATTTTGGGGCCGGGTTCTCCGCCAGATGGCAGGCCGTGATCTGTGATGTGCTGGCCTGCTTCGTGCAATGACATTTCGTTGCGGTCTATTTTTGCGGCAACATCCGCCAGGCCGTTGAAGGCGTTGGATGGCCCTGTCATTACATTCGCTGAATAGGTGATCTGCGGATATTTGAGTGGGAGAGTGACGGCTTCTGGGTGACCCATGGTCCAAACTTTGAAGGTGCCAAATCCTGGATACTCTATCTCTGAGCGTTGCAGTGGTTTGTGATCTCCAAACCGTCCGTCCTTTTTTATGCGTATTGTGCCGCTCACCTGCTGCATCCAATGGATCATCGCCGCTGAAGGCTCGGCTGGCGCTGAGCCCTCCTCATTGTCGCCCTCGTCGCCAGAAACTGGCCAGCCCGTCAACAACGTGTCAACCGTGTCTAACGATTCTGCTGCAATGACGCCCAGTAAATTCGTAACTCCTGGACTTGCTCCAATGCCAATGATAGCCAGAATGTCTTTTTCAAAGGCTTGTTGGGAAAGCGTGAGAAGCTCCAGTGTGGGTTCCCAATCATCGCAAATATCTGCGTAATGTGTTCCGGAGCGTATGGCACCTTTCAGGACGGCAGAGCCCAACGTGAAGAACGGGCCAGTTGTATTGAGGACAAAATCCGCACCCGACAGGGCCGCATCCAATTGTTCGGGATTTAGCACATCTACCGTTGTGCTTCGGCCTTTTCTCCCCAGTTCTGCCGCCACTTTATCGGCGGCGCTGCGGTCTATATCTCCAACCAGCACACTTTTCACAAAGGGAAAAGAAGCTGCTGCACGGGCTGCAAATAGGCCCATTCCGCCAGCGCCAAGTACGACAATATCCATTTCACAGATACTCCATTAGAAATAAATCATTTGATTTATTATTATTGACAATGCTTTCCCAGGAAGTCAAAGTAAATCAATCGACCTATAGAGGTGGTTGGTTGTGAGTATGCCGGGGGGTGACCGGTTTTTTAGGTAGCTTGGGAGATGTTTTATGACTGGGATTTTGGGGCGTGGAAGGCTGGGTACTTTGGCCTTGGGTATCGCATCGGTGTGTTTGTTGGGGCCGGTACAAGCGAACGAGTTCTCAATAGGTGAAGTGGAAGGGCGCTTCAAGTCGTCGCTGGCGCTAGGGGCCGCAGTGCGTGTATCAGAGCGCAACTGTGAATTTATCTCCAGCTTCAACCCACAAGGGTGCGATGCCAGTGGCGGGTCCGACGATCAGGATGATGGAAACCTGAACTATGACCGTGGTGATTTTGTCAATGCGCGTGTAGCTGGGGAAAGCGAACTTGAGCTGACGTGGCGTGATTACGGTGTCTTTGTGCGTACTGCGTACTATTTCGATGCTTTGAACAGCAATGTCAGTCATCCGCGGCGTACCGATCTGTCGGATACTGCGCGTCAACTGGCCGGGCGCGACATAAGGCTGATGGATGCATATGTTTACGGGGATTTCGATTTTCTTGGCGCGCCGACTCATATTCGGCTTGGCAACCAGGTTCTAAACTGGGGGGAGAGTTCGGTACTTGGTGGCGGTATCAATAGCTATAATGGTTTTGATGTCTCCAGGTTGCGCACCGCCGGGGCCTCGCTTCGAGGGGCGTTTTTGCCTATGCCGATGATCAATGTGCTGGTTGAACCGGTTCAGGACTGGCAGGTCTCAGCATTCTATATGTTTGACTGGAAAGAAACTCTGCTTGATCCGGTGGGGACATTTTTCTCTAGGGACGACGCTTTTTCTCCCGGGCGACAGGGCATATTTTTTGGGCCTGATACGGCAGGCGCTTTGGGTGACCCGGGAGCCTCTGGTGTCTCTGCTGAGGATTTGATCGCTCTGGGTATCGGCGCGGGCCTTCTTCCTGATCGGACACCAAAGAACGATGGTCAGTGGGGTGTCGCGCTGCTGCATACATCCAACGCGCTGGATGCGGAATTCGGATTGTATTACGTGCGTTATCATCACAAAGTTTCAATCGGTGGCGCGGTGGCTGAATGTGATGCCGCCTTCGATTGTCTGTCCAGCTACTACCGTGAGTTTGTGCCCAATCAGTCTCTGTATGGCATAAGTAGCCGGTTCCTGATCGGAAATGTATCTGTTGGTACGGAGGTG
This sequence comes from uncultured Parvibaculum sp., assembly GCA_964573935.1. Taxonomy (GTDB): domain Bacteria; phylum Pseudomonadota; class Alphaproteobacteria; order Parvibaculales; family Parvibaculaceae; genus Mf105b01. The sequence goes on from CAZNLO010000108.1 coordinate 7,174, forward strand.
AGCTATCAACCAGATACGCCTGTTCAACGCGAGAATACCTTATCTGGTGCGATCGATGCGGCTCTTAACGAAGTGGCTCTGACAGGGGTGGACGCTAGGAGCGAATTGAACGGCGTTTTACGCACAAACCGAATTCAGGCTCAGGTCAATGCCGAGTACAGCTTCGGGCCATCGACAATTTTTTTGGGTGACTTTATGAGCATGACGGGGATGGAATCTCTTGATGTCTCAGGGGAACTTGCGGTTGTCCGTTTCGACAACCTGCCTATTGGAATAGAGGATGGTGGTACGCGGTATTCATGGGCCTATGCTGTGACTCTCGCAGCAAAATACCCGCGGCTCTTCGACAGGGTATCAGCCACGCCTTACGTGGCGTTTGTGCACACTCCTTATGGTAACGAGATCGATAACCAGGGCGTGTTTGAAGACAATACCAAGCAGGTCACGCTCGGTACCATCGTTGAGCTCAATGAGGATTGGGCGCTCGACGTCAATTATACGAACAGCTTTGGCGGGGGCTTGAGTAATCGGGCGCGCGACCGTGACTTTATTGCATTCAG
>CAZNLO010000109.1:0-7683 GCA_964573935.1 uncultured Parvibaculum sp.
TTCTACCTCATTGATCCCACATGAAAGCTCCTCAGTATCCTTGCTCATCTGGAATATTTTTTGGTGAAATTAAGGTACTTGGACCACTTCATGCCAGTGCCCACCTATGTCCCCTATGGGGTACCAAACAGGTCCGATATGACCTGACCCTGTCAAGCAGGGAGCTACTGGGCTCCGTCCGGCAGGGAATAGTCCGAGAGAAGTTTTCCGAGCCATTTTCTGAAGCGCTTGGGTGCAGCGGGATCGTCGCCCAGGCCACAGGCCTTGTAGTGGTAATCGCCGATCACGGCCTCACCAAAAGCTGCATTTGCGACCAGCAAGGTGAGGAACGTCGTGTCTTCACGCTCAGGATGGGGGCAGCCGATCTTGTCTGCGAGTTTGATGCGTTCCTGATGGCCGCGTTCCACGATTTCGGGAATAACGTTGGCGGTAGGGTTGTGTTTTAGTTCTGCATTAGCCATGAGCGTCCAGGATAGCAGTTTGGCCGTTCCCTGATCGCTCAGCGCTTCAAATGTGTTTTTTACCAGCCGTGGCATTTGTGATTCAAGGCTCTGGTCAGCGCCGCCTTCCAGAACCGCCAGGAGCTTCTCCCTCAACTGGGCCGTGGTGCGGTCCACGAGAGCTGCGACAAGGCCCGCGCGACTTTCAAAATGATGGAGGATTGCCGGGTGTGAAATGCCCACATCGCTCGCAATGTCCTGTAGGCGAATGCCTTCCGGCCCATACTCGGCCAGGCGCCTGGCGGCTGCATCCAAAATAACGCGCCGGGACTCTTCGGCAGACCGTCGCACTCTTTTTTGGGGTGGCTTGCTACCCGGCATAGTGTTTTCGAGAGCTTTACTCATGGACTGCCTTTCGTGAACGGCGGGAGCGCTGGAGGGCATCTGTTGAAACAACCCAAGGCCGACCGTGGCTTCATCATAACGAGGTGCGCCGCGCATGAAAGTGCGTAGTTTCTCCCCTCAAAGTGGTGATGGCCCTCTGTTGGTGCGCTGTGGGAAATTGTATTGTTCCGGGGAAATCTGTGGTTTTTGAGATTAAGGGATGGCAACGAAATGATCCGGGTAAATGGGCTGAAATCCTGCGATACGTGCAAGAAGGCGTTGAAATGGATGGAAGGAGAAGGTCTTGCCTGTACGTTCCGGGATGTGCGGGCAGACCCGGTGACGCTCGTGGAGGTGAAGCGCTGGGCACGCGGGGTGGGCTGGGAGGTTCTGGTAAACAAAGCCAGTACGACGTGGCGAGGGCTGGGTGATGAGGAAAAAGTCACTGCTATGGGTGCTGGGGGTGCCGGGGCGGCGGACCTGCTGGTGGCGTACCCTGCGCTTATCAAGCGCCCGGTTTTTGAAATCGGAGACCAGGTGATCGTTGGCTTCAAGGCGGCGCAACAGACGGCGTTGAAGGAGGCATGATCCGCCTGTTCGCCGCTCTCCTCTAGCGCGGGTGCGCGGCGCACCGGATGCGGAAGAATAATGTTTGAGGGGACTTGTTATCGACGTTGGGTACCTGGCCACTTTCCAGTAGTTCATGCCCGCTTTCCTGACAGAAATGGGGAAAATCGATGGCCGCGACAGGGTCGGTTGCGAGGACCTTGATGATGCTCCCGGGGGCGGCCTCTCTCAGGATTTTCTGCGCTCGTAGTACGGGCAGAGGGCAGGTGAGCCCCGTCACATCGAGCAGGAAGTCTGGATTGTTATTCATTGTGGCTTCTCTTTTTGTCGCCCATGAATTTATTTTTGTTACCCATGAACTCTTTGACCCAGTTGCATAACCCTCTAAAGTCAAAGGTCAAAATGGGAGGAATTATGGGACTAGTCAATCGGATCGGTAACGAGGTGACGTATCTACGCACCGCTTTACGCTCATTGAAACGGGTTAAGGCTGTTTACGCCGATACCAGCCGAACTTTTGCGGATGTCATTGAAGATATTGCGCAAACAAAGCCTGATAATGTGGCCATTGTTTCAGACAGTGGCGAAATGACATATGCGCAGCTTAACGCTGCTGCAAACCGATATGCACGGTGGGCGCGCGAACAGGGCATCGGCCCTGAGCAGTCCGTCGCATTGTTAATGGAAAACCGTGCGGAGTACATTGTCGCCTGGCTCGGTATCGTGAAGGCAGGCGGTGCGGCCGCCCTTATCAACACAAACCAGAAAGGCAGCGCGCTTGTGCACTCGCTCTCCATATCGGGTGCGGAGCATTTGGTTCTGGGCGCTGAACTTGCCGACAATTATGCGTCCGCAGTCGATCAGCTTGAGCGTCCGCTGAAAGTCTGGGCGACCGGTGGCAAAGTGCAGGGGTCTGAAGACCTTGATGGGGTTCTTACGGATTGTTCGCCCGATCCGCTGCCGGCGGATTTTCGTGAAGGGCTGACAACTGACAATACGGCGCTCTACATCTATACGAGCGGGACGACTGGCAATCCGAAGGCTGCCAAAATTCCTCACGTGCGCCTGCTCGTGATGATGGGTGGTTTTTCTGCTGCGGTTAATGCAACTGAGAAAGACCGCATGTATATCTGTCTGCCGCTTTATCACTCGGCCGGGGGTGTGTGTGCTGTGGGGACAACCCTCACGGTTGGGGGTTCGATTATTATTGCACGCCGGTTTTCTGCGCGTAATTTCTGGGACGATGTGGTCGATAATGAGGCTACGCTTTTTCAGTATATCGGCGAACTGTGCCGCTACATGCTGAACACTGAAACCCATCCTAAAGAAAACAAGCATAAGTTACGCACGGTCATTGGAAACGGGTTGCGCCCCGAAATCTGGCCTGCCTTTCAGAAGCGTTTTAAGATTCCCAAAGTGCTGGAGTTTTATGGCGCAACGGAAGGCAATGTGGCGTTGTTGAACTATGATGGCAAGGTTGGGTCCATTGGGCGTATTCCGGGCTGGGCAAAGTCAAAGTTCAATGTGGAAATTGTCAAATTTGATGTTGAGAGTGAAGAGCCCGTTCGCGGTGCAGATGGGTTCTGCCAGGTGTGTGCGCCTGATGAGGTCGGGGAAGCGTTGGGTAAAATTACCAACGATCCAGGTCAACCGACAGGTCGCTTTGATGGATATGCAAAGAAGGAAGAGACCGAGAAGAAAATCCTGCGTGATGTCTTTGAAAAAGGGGATGCGTGGTTTCGCACTGGCGATCTTCTGAAGCAGGACAAGCTTGGATACTTCTATTTCATCGACCGGATCGGAGATACCTTTCGGTGGAAGGGCGAGAATGTTGCAACGTCAGAAGTGGCGGAGGCGATTTCCGTATTTCCTGGTATCAAGGAAGCCAATGTTTATGGGGTTCATGTTCCAGGCGCTGATGGGCGTGCGGGCATGGCGTCGATTGTATCGAGCGGTGATGTTGATTTACCGAAATTTCATGCACATTTGGAGAAGCAGCTTGCTGCCTATGCACAGCCTCTCTTTGTGCGTATTCAACCTGAGATCGAAATTACCGGTACGTTCAAACACCGCAAGGTAGAACTTGTGAAAGAGGGGTTCGACCCGGACGCGATCAGTGATCCGATCTACTTCAATGATCCTTCCGCAAAAGCCTTCGTTCCCTTGGACAAGGCGCTTTACGAAAAAATAAGTGCGGGAGGTGTCCGCCTTTAACGCCGACTTCGGTTGGGAACAGTTGTAAAAAAGGGCGGTGGGTTTTTTTCCTACCGCCCTTATGTGTTTAGGTGTTCAGGGCAGGCCTATTTGTCTGAATCTTTGTTCAGGGCGGCCCCGGCGGCGAGAATTTCAGGGCTTATATTGTCGGTCCCTTTTTCCTCAATGTGTTTCATGATGCGCGCGCCGACGGCACCCATGGCCGCCCCGATAAAGGTTTCGTGGTTTTCCTTCACCCAGTCATATGAAGCCTCACGGTTGATGTTCAGATCCTGGAACTTGGGCATGACATAACGGGCGAACAGGTCGTATGAGTTTTTTGTGCGCTCGAAGTTTGCCCAATTGTGGGCCATGAACAGGAAGGCACCATATCCGCCTGACTGTTTTTCAAGACGGTCGAGTTGTGCAATGGCATCGTCCGGTGTGCCGATGACAGCAAGGCCCGATGAGACGAGGGCATCGACCGGGTCGCCGCCTTCGGCGGGTGCCAACGGCAAGGCGGCTATTTCCCGAAAATAGGTCAACCAGTTCTGGAGACCGAATGCGACATCGGCACGGGCCTGCTCGCGGGTTTCGGCAATGTGCATGGGGCCGACCAGGCGCCACGCTCCCCGATCCAGCGTGTTGCCGTGTTCCTTGGCGCTCTCCTGCGCAATTGCCCAGTTGGATGCCAGCGCATTGAACCCACCGGTTGAGGTGGCACCCAGGGACAGAAGGCCCAGACCCAGACGGCCCGCGGCGGTGGCACCGGTTGGCGAAACCGTGCTGGCTGCTGCGATCTCCACTGAGGGGCGGGAGTAGGGGGTCATCTGAAGCCGGGCCTCGTTCAGCTCAAACCAGTCGGACTTGTGAGTGACGGTTTCTCCCCGGAGCAACGGCACCAATACTTCGAGGGCTTCATCCATCTTGTCGCGTTGGGTCGCCACGTCAATGCCCATGAGAAAGGCGTCGGAAGGTAGGGAGCCGGGTCCCACACCAAGCATCACCCGACCACGGGTCATGTGGTCAAGCTGGTTGATGCGGTCGGCTAGCATGAGGGGGTGGTGATAAGGCAAAGACGCAACACCTGTGCCCAGGCGGATATTTTTTGTGCGCTCTGCTGCAAAGGCGATAAAGATTTCCGGGCTTGCGATGACTTCAAAAGCGGCGGAGTGGTGCTCGCCGATCCAGGCTTCGTCATAGCCCAACTTGTCCATCCATTCGACCAGTTCAAGGTCCCGGTGCAAGGCGAGGGAGGGGTTTTCGTTGAGTGCGTGAAACGGTGCAATAAAGGCCCCGAAGCGTAATTTGGTTTTGGCCATTGGTGTTTCCTTTATGTTGTGGATTGATGGTGGCTGATTTTTGTTGTGCTGAAGATGGTTAGACCTTGAGGCCCGTTAACATGATGTCCAGCAGGTCTTCGCCCACGGTCTTGGGAAAGTCGTCGGGGTTCGCAAGCCAGATTGAGATGAAGGCTCCCCAACTGGCCACAAGAGAGGCGGCGATGAGCTGCGGTGCGACGCTTGTGCGAAGCTCGCCTGCTGCCTGTCCTTCTTTCACAATATCGGTGATGAGGTCGAGAATGCCGGCGTTCGCCTCCGTCGCGACCTTGTGCAGCGAGGGCTGATCCATGAATTCACGGACCATTTTGCGCATAACATCCGCGTTCTTCTTCCAGTCTTCAACAAGCAGATTGACGACAAAGTGCAGCTTTTCCTGGGAACTATCTGTGACACCTTCCAGACGCTGCTTCAGATCAACCGTCAGGCGTTCGTTGAACTCAATGAGGAGCGCTGCCTTGTTGGGGAAATGCAGGAAAAAAGTCGCCTTGGCGACATCTGCGCGTTCACAAATGTCCTCGATCGTAACGGTGTCATAGTCGCTGGTTGAAAAGAGCGTCATGGCCGCTGAGAAGATGCCCCGTCTGGTCTGCTCCTTTTTTCGCGACCGACGTGAAGGGGGGGCTGTCTCGCTCAGGCTCTCAACTGCGCTCACATTCTTCTCCTCATCAGCGCCTATACGAGAGCGCACTATAAAAGTGGACCGAAGTCTAGTTTTTTAGAATATCTGAGTCAAATGCGGCCCTAATGACCTGGTCGTCAGCCTGTTTTTGCGACCAGAAAGCCGGCCCGGGGGAAGTGGACGGTGACGTCGCCTGTGTGTGGATCGTTTCGTTTCAGCGCGATGTGCTGGGCGGAGGATGAGACCAGCTCGCCTGATACGGGGTCACGGCCATAATCGTCCGCCATAACCGCTATCTGATCGCCGGGAACCAGACCGTTGGGCTCATCTGGATCAGCGGATGCCTGCTCGGTTGAGGTTGCGTCGTGAGCGATGGTGAGGGCTTCTTCCCGGCTCATTTCCAGGCGCTCGCCCTGGCCGATTTTCCGGATACGGTTTTCCCATGCAGGTAGCTGGGTGAAGCGATCAATGATGGTAGCGCCTTCGGGGGCAATCCAGCGAATGAATGTGAGGTTATAACAGGCATTCACATCAGCGATGCCCGGCCTGTCGCCCATCAGAAAAGTGCGTCCGTCGGCTAACTGTGTTTCCAGCCAGTCAAGCTGGGCGCGCAACTGCTCCTTCATCATCGGGACGGCTGCTTTCATTTCGTCTGTGTTGAACGGACGGCCCATCAGTTTTTCGCGATCCTTTTTGAAGTCCTCGTCGACGGCATCACCTGCCGTTCCAAAAATCACAGCGACGGCGGCAAGGAAAAGCGGTCGGTCGGTCCAAAGTCCCATGCCCCAGCCAAGCGCCCGGTCGTCGCCAACAAAGAGTGAAGGGGCTGGATAGCGTTTTTCCAGCTCCCGCAGAATGATTTGGGTATCGCAATAGATGTCAGCGCCAATCTGCATGACGGGGATTTTTCGGTAACCGCCGGTCAGGGCCGTGAGTTCCGGCTTGGGCATGATGATGGGTTGATCGACGGCGTACCAGGTCAGCCCCTTGATGCCCAGCGCGATACGGACTTTCTCGGAGAAGGGAGAAATATCGTATTGATGGAGCAGAATGGCGTTGTGCTTGTCTGTCATTTTCTGTCTCTGCAAATCATTTTAGGAAAAGTCATTAGAAAAGCGGATATTGTTTTTTTCGAGCCCTTCAGCAATGACACCCAGCCCGGCGGTTTTGACCATCCATTCAAGTCGATGGTCCCGGTACTCTCGCCTGAAAAGACCTTGCGCAATAATGTCAGCGACGGCACCCATGGTTTCAACGGCAGCAGCGGCTTCAGTGAATGTCTGTATGACGGATGGCCGGGTGTTCACGCGGGCTGCCCATGCGTGGAGCCGCGATCCCTCCGGTGGCAGGTTGCCAAAGGAGGCTGCCGTGTTCACATGAGGGATGACGCACAGATCGCCCCAGCCAAAGGCCTCCCCGTTGAACCAGCCGCGTGTGCCCATCTGCGTTTCCAGCCAGGTGAAAAACCCCTGGGTCTGGGCCGCTGCCTTGGCGAGAATTTCCTCAGCCTGTCTGCCTTCGGCGCGCCTGAAAAAGACAATTTCGCCGATACCCCAATTGATGGCTTCCATATGGGTGTCCATAACATCTTCGATCATGCGAACCCGGGCGCGCTCGGAGGCCTCCTTAGGCAATAGGGGTGGGGTTGGCCATTTGTCCTCGATATATTCCAGGATGATGGTGCTGTCGAAGATTGCAGTGTCACCGTCAATGAGAGCGGGGACTTCGCCGCGCGGGCTGGCCTTCAGAAACTCTCCGCTGACGGTACCTGACCCTATGGCGTCCGGTGTCTTCAATTCAAATTCAATGTTCTTCTCGCGCAACGCGACCTTGTTTTTCTGGGCGTAAGGCGAGAGGGGATGTTCGTAGAGGATGAGCATTTATTTACGTTCTTTCGCAAGGGTTGCCATCTGGCCGAACAGGACGGAAATGTCCGGCTCTTCCCGGGATCCGGAAAATTCGCGGTAGAGAGTGGTTATGTTGATGATGATCCGTTCTCCATCGCCCCAGCTATCGTAGTCGGAGAAATTAATGTCGCGCGCGGCTTCAAAAGCGCTGAGCCCTGCGTCGTATCGTTTCCTTGCTTCGTCGCGGGTGTAGATCACATAGTCCTGAAAATCATTGACTCAAAACTTGT
>CAZNLO010000110.1:0-7559 GCA_964573935.1 uncultured Parvibaculum sp.
CTGCATGTACCACATTTGACCGACCCAATGCCAAGCCCATTTCGCCTGACGTGAGACCTTCTATTATCAACAGATCCGTCAGATCTGCCGCCTTCAACTTCGCCCGGAGCCGCCGGAACCCATCACGCCCCGCATCCGAGGCCTCGATCACAGCAGCAACCGGCTCCTTGTCCAGGGTCTCAAAGACCCGTCCAAGGCCTAGAATCAGTTCGCCGGACCGGCGTGCTAATCCCAGTGTTTCCGCACACCTTGCGCTCAACAAACGCCCTACCCGGTCGCAGAGCCCCTCGGGGACGTGCACCTGCCGCTTTGCCGCCCGGGCAAACGCCTTTCCGGCAATTGCCTGCTCCAGAGCGGTGCAGGTCCCTGTGACCCATATTCCTCTCCCGGGCAGGCGCTCAGCCAGATCGGGGCCGATTTCATCTTCCGGGCCGATGACAAAACGCAAAAGACCGGCTTTGGGCTGTGTCTGCCCGGTGGCAATGCACCGCCGCTCCCCGCCTTCACGCGCTTTAAGCGCCTTCACCATCGCTCACTTCGCCTTCAGTTTCAGCTTCCGCCTCTGCTTCCGCGCCCTCTTCGGCATTCTCTTCAACATTTTGGGCAGCAAGTTCTTCTTCTGTCACCCATCCGACTGTGACGCGCGCGGACATAATCATCGTCTGCGCCTCCTCAGCCCCGATCTCGAAGCTGTCCAGAATACCCGGCATCCGAGTGCGCTCGCCGTTAACCGGCTCAAACCAGCCGATGAGATCATCCGTGGCACATCCGGCAACATCCTCCACCGTCTTAATCTCGTTTTCACCGAAGGCCACAAGCATCGCCGTGGTGACGCCGACAATCTCCGCCACCCCGTCTTCAACACCCAGGGCACGGCGCTTTTCTTCAAACACGGCGTTCTGCCGATCGAGGAAATCCAGTGCGCGGTTTTGAATTTCCTGCGCAGTCTCCTCATCAAACCCTTCGATTTCAGCAATTTCGGAAATTGCCACATAGGCTACTTCTTCAACAGATGCAAAGCCTTCCGAGGCCAGAAGCTGTGCAATCACCTCGTCCACGTCGAGTGCCTCGACAAATGTGGACGAGCGCTGCAAAAATTCCGTCTGGCGCCGCTCAGACTCTTCCGCCTCCGTCAGAATATCAATGTCCCAACCGGTCAGTTGCGAGGCAAGACGCACGTTTTGTCCGCGCCGCCCAATGGCCAGCGACAATTGCTCGTCGGGCACCACAACTTCAACGCGCTGTGCGTCTTCATCCAATACGACCTTGGCAACCTCTGCGGGGGCAAGCCCATTGACAATGAAGCCCGCAACATCATCCGTCCACTGAATGATGTCGATCTTCTCGCCTTGCAGCTCGTTAACCACAGCCTGCACGCGGCTGCCGCGCATTCCCACACACGCGCCAACCGGATCGATGGAATGGTCGTTTGAGGTGACGGCGATTTTTGCCCGCGAGCCCGGGTCGCGCGCAACAGCCCTCACTTCAATAATACCGTCATAGATTTCCGGCACTTCCTGCGCAAACAATTTGGCCATGAATTGCGGATGCGTGCGGGACAGGAAAATCTGCGGGCCACGCTGCTCACGGCGCACGTCGTAGATGTAGGCACGAATGCGGTCGCCAGCCCGGAACGCTTCGCGCGGCAGGCCTTCATCACGACGGACAATACCTTCCGCACGCCCCAGGTCGACGATCACATTGCCATACTCTGCACGCTTCACAAGGCCGTGCACAATCTCACCGATCCGGTCTTTATATTCTTCAAACTGACGGTCGCGCTCGGCATCACGCACTTTTTGCACGATCACCTGTTTTGCGGTCTGAGCTGCAATACGTCCAAAGTCAACGGGGGGCAGTTCGTCTTCGATCAAATCACCTTCACGCGCGGCCGGGTTACGGCGCTGCGCTTCGGAGACAAGAATTTCAGTTGCATCATTTTCAATGGCTTCAACAACCTCAAGCAGACGCACAAGCCTGATCTCACCCGTATTGGGATCAATCCGCGCCCGAATTTCATTTTCTGCGCCATAGCGGGACTTGGCCGCCTTCTGAATGGCCTCCGCCATTGCTTCCAGCACCAGCTCGCGCTCGATCGATTTCTCCCGTGCTACAGCATCTGCGATCTGTAGCAGTTCCAATCTGTTCGCGCTCACAGCCTGCGCCATTATCTCATCTCCGTTTTTGTCCTTTGGCATCTGGGTGACGCCGTCAGGTCTCGTTTTGGTCCGCCTTGCGGCGGCATGGTCAGTCTTTAACGTCTGCGTCAGTTCCCAGACGTTTTGCGCTTTCGTCGATCAGTGCGTCGCTCATTGTCAACCGCGCCTCAGAAATCAGCATGAAGGGCAGGCCCACGGTTTGTGGTTCCTCGTGCCCATCAACCGGCATCGCAAGCAGGACCTCGCCGTCCTGCATCCCCTGCAACAGACCTCTGAAGCGTTTGCGGCCTGCCAGCATTTCCGACAGTTCGATTTTTGCCTCAAATCCCGACCAGGTATCAAAGTCCTTCCGGCGTGTCAGGGGCCGGCCGATGCCGGGCGAAGACACTTCCAGGACATAGTGCCCCTTGATCGGATCTTCCACATCAAGGATCGCGGACGCTGAGCGGCTCACTGCCGCACAACCTTCAACCTGCATCGTCCCATCGGGCTGTTCCGCCATGAGCTGAAGCGTCCCGCCCTGCTCCCCGGTCAAGCGCAACCGCACCAGCTCAAACCCCAAATCGCGGATCGCGGGCTCAATGAGATCGGCGATGCGCGTTGCCACTGCACCTGGCGCCACAAGATGCGAGCGTACCTCGCCCGCCTCTGCTTCCCGTCCCTGTTCGTGTTCGCTCAACAAGCCTGATTATCCAAGTATATCTTCGTAGCAAAAGCACCGGTCTGTGGTGAAACCTGGCTGTCGTAGCCCAAAACAGTTCCCCAGATAGCAAAAAAAGCGGGGCCCCGTTTCCAAGATCCCACTTTCTACAATCAGACAAATGCCTGCTATGTGAAAAGTCAGTGGCACAATACCTCCACAAGCGCCTGTCTTTCAAGCGATTTTTGCGCGGCCATGGCGCCCCCATCCGATAGGCCGGGGATCGGCCACGGTCTAGACCGGGTTGCGCGGCCTGCGACAGAAAGTGAGGTAGACAGAACGACGCCCCTCACGGCTGGCCTTGGCCTCGTAGCGGGTTGCCGGCCAGTCCCCGGGCCGGACCCGCCAGTCATCAGCTTTTTGCGCCTGCCATTCAAAAACCCCGTGGGCGCGAACCTCACGCAAGGTCCACCGGCAATAGTCGTCAATATCAGTCGCCACCCGGAATTCGGCCCCGTCCTTCATGACCCGGGCCAGTTCCCTCAAATTCTCCCGGGAGACAAACCGGCGCTTGTTGTGACGCTTCTTGTGCCAGGGATCGGGGAAAAGCAGGAAGACGCGGTCCAGAGAGGCATCTGGCAGGCATTCGAGAACCTGGCGCGCATCCTCATGGTGGATCCGCACATTGGTGAGGCCTTTGGCTTCAACTTCCGCCAACAGCTTGGCCACACCGTTCACGAAGGGCTCGCAGCCAACAATACCGACATCGGGGTTGGCAAGCGCCTGTTCAGCCAGATGCTCTCCGCCGCCAAAGCCGATTTCGAGCCAGACCTTGGTTACTTCCGGAGCAAACAGGGAGCCTATCTGGAGAAGCGTGTCTTTGCCTGCGGGAATTGGCACCGCCAGTTTAGGCAACAGATGACGCATCAACTCTTCATGGCCAGCACGCAGCTTATGCCCCTGGCGACGGCCATAGAGAAGCCGGCGCCGCCGCCCCTCTTCCTTCGGCGGTGGCGAACGCTCAGACATGCAGGTCACACTCGACAAAAAATTCGCCAGACAGGAGGATCAGGGCAGCTCTTTCTTTATGGCGTCGGTGAGATCGGTTTTTTCCCAGGAAAAACCGCCATCCGCCTCTGGCTCACGCCCAAAATGACCATAGGCCGCAGTACGCGCATAGATCGGACGCGACAGATTGAGATGTTCGCGGATACCACGCGGGCTCAAGTCCATTGCCTTGACAATGGCGATTTCGAGGGCTGCTTCTTCTACCGAACCGGTGCCATGGGTTTCCACATAGACCGATAAAGGCTTGGAGACACCAATGGCATAAGCGAGCTGTATTGTGCATTTCTCCGCCAGGCCTGCCGCCACAATGTTCTTGGCAAGGTAGCGGGCGGCATAGGCGGCCGACCGGTCAACCTTGGTGGGGTCCTTGCCGGAGAAGGCACCGCCACCGTGGGGGGCAGCGCCCCCATAAGTATCAACAATGATTTTGCGGCCTGTCAGGCCCGCATCTCCATCAGGACCCCCGATCACGAAGATGCCGGTCGGATTGACGTAGAGCTCTTCTTCGGGACACATCCAGCCGTCGGGAAGAATTTCCGTGACGACGGGGCGGACAAGCTCGCGAACGGCGGCCTGGTCCAGGCCTTCATCATGCTGGGTGGAAACAACAACGGACGTAGCACCCACCGGCTTGCCATCAACATATTTCAAGGTGACCTGGCTTTTAGAATCCGGTCCAAAGCCCTTCACAGCACCAGAGTGGCGCAAGTCAGCCATACGCTTGAGAATAAGGTGTGAGTAGTAGATCGGCGCCGGCATCAGGACCGGGGTCTCTTTACAGGCATAACCAAACATTATGCCCTGGTCGCCCGCACCTTCGTCCTTGTTGCCCGCCGCATCAACGCCCTGGGCAATGTGCGCCGACTGCGCATGCAGATACACCGCCACATCGGCGTTCTTCCAATGGAAGCCATCCTGCTCATAGCCGATGTCTTTCACAGCCGCGCGGGCAGCTTCTTCTATCTTGTCCGGGGTAATGGAGGCGGGGCCGCGAACCTCGCCCGCCAGGACGATCCGGTTGGTCGTGGTCAGTGTTTCACAGGCAACACGGGAAACAGGGTCGGCGCTAAGATAGAGGTCCAGTACCGCGTCAGAAATACGGTCGCAAACCTTGTCGGGATGGCCTTCTGAAACAGATTCACTCGTAAACAGATAATTAGATCGAGCCACGTCCAACACCTCCCATTGTTTTTGCACCTGTTGTCTGATCCTTGCGGACGGGCGCATTTACTTTTAGCGCCCGTGTTCTGACAAGTAATTGGGGAAGGGTCAAGCGGCGGGGCGTGCAAATGCTGCGCTTTTTAGGTCTGGGGCTGGGCCAGTGTCTTGACCAGGTCCAGCACCCGCTTGCGCACCTCCGCATCGCGGATGGAAAAAAAGGCGCTGTTTAGCTGGATACCCTCAGATGTGGACAGCATACTGATATCAAAGCTGCCCGCATTTCCTTCAGAAAACCCCTGCTGCGCTCCTGATGCGTCCAGTTGCAGCCCATCAAAAAAATAGTCCACCGGCACACCAAGTGTCTGGGAAATTTGATACAGGCGGCTGGCGCCGATGCGGTTGGCGCCCTTCTCGTACTTTTGTACCTGCTGAAAGGTGAGGCCGAGCTGCTCGCCCAACTTCTCCTGGCTCATGCTGACGAGCATCCGGCGCATGCGCACACGGCTGCCAACATGGATGTCGATCGGGTTCGGGGTTTTTCGTGGCACGGAATTTCTCTTCTAAAATATAGGGTTGCCTATCCTAAATACTACGGCGTTTTTATTTGACCATAATCCATTGTTATTTGAGAACAATTCACTTAGTCAAAACTCGACAAGTAAATACTATCTATTATTTTATACTATCTTCCTAGCTTAATGAATACTTCAAGGTCAAGGCCTATTGCACGGACTTACAAATAGGAGCACACGGCCAGACATCGGGTGAAGTATAGATTTTGATCCCACTAAAAAACAGCCTTTTCATTATGTGCATTGTGAGGGGCTCGCACTAGATATTTGCCTGTTCTCGTTCTGACATTGATCGTGCCAATAGTAAAGTCCCCGCCAGAAGAACCAGAAACAGCCAGTCTCCCATCCGGGCGTAGGGGGGGGGGGCAAGGCTCCCGGGCAACTGTGTGTCTATGTGCCCCGTCCGATTGAGCGGAACTGTCTTCAGCAGTCGGCCATAGGGATCGATGATGGCCGAGATGCCCGTATTTGCAGCGCGCGCAACCGGCAGGCCCTGCTCAACGGCGCGCAGACGGGCCTGTGCCAGGTGTTGATGGGGCCCGGCCGAGGACCCAAACCAGGCGTCATTGGTCACGTTCACAATCCACCCGGGCCGCTCTAGCCCTGTCACAGAACCGGGAAAAATAATCTCGTAACAGATCAAAGGGCTCACGGGCGGCGCTCCTGGAACGTCCAGGGTCACAGGGCCTGGCCCGGCCTGATAGCCTCCCCGTAACTGGGTGAGCTGTTGCAGTCCAATGGCCTCCAGCAAAGTCTGAAACGGCAGGTACTCTCCAAACGGCACCAGATGGGCTTTATCGTAGGTGGCACGTATCACCCCATCAGGGCCGATAATGTGAAGCGAATTGTAGAAGCGCGAGAGGCCTGCGTCAGGCCGGTCTGGATCAGGTTCCCCCCTTACCGCCCCCAGAAGAAGAACACCGCCCGGTGCCAGCATGCGTGACACAATTGAGCGGATCACCGGCTCCTGATCAATCAAAAAGGGCAGGGCGGATTCCGGCCAGATAATATGGGTGGGCTGACCTCCTTGCTGCGTCGGCTCCTCGCTCATCCGCAAGAACTGCCCCAAAATCTCCTGCCGGTTTTCCGGTTTCCACTTTTCCACCTGCTGCACATTGGGCTGGACAAGGCGCAAGGTAACCCCCTCCACCCAGGCGTCCTCGGCCGCCATCAGACGCAGTGTCCCGCCGAACCAGAGCAGGGCGAGGATTGCAAATGAGAGCACCGCTGGCTGCCAGACCTCTTGTTCCCGGTGGTCGAAATCCTTTCGGGGGGGCCGTGTGCGCGGATCGTAGGCACCCGGCGACAGAAAAACAATCAACACCAAAAGGGTCAGCCCATAGGGACCAAACAAAGCCGCGCTCTGCATCAACGCATCTGAGGCCGTCACTACCTGACCGGGGAGGTTCCAGGGCAGACCGGTGAAAATGTGTCCGCGAAGCCATTCCACTGCCGCCCAGACAGCAGCAAGGACGAGAATGCGACTGAAACCCGGCCACCAGAAAAAGCGCGCAACCGCGAATGCGGCAGCGGTGAACAGGCCCAGACCTGCCGGCAGTCCCGTTACAGCAAACGGCAGGAGCCAACCAAACGTTTCCGCTTCAACCAGAAAGGCCTCCCCGATCCAGTAAAGCCCGGCCAGGAAATACCCGAACCCAAACCACCAGCCGATCGAAGCGGCAGCTCTGGCAGAACGCCAGTTCTTGCGCGAGGGTTCCCCGGTTCCATCCAAAAGCCAGACCAGACAGGGAAGGGTCACGACCAGAACCGCCAGCACGCTCACAGGGGGCTGTGCGGCAACGCTAAAGAGGCCCAACGCAAAAGCGACCCCCGCCCGACGCCAGCCGCGCAAGCTGTACAGACGTGTGGCAAGCACCTCGGCTGCGGCGAACCCGCGACCAAGGACTTCGCTCCCCCGCACCTTTTCGTCAGGCCATGTCATCCACTCGCGCCGGTTCG
>CAZNLO010000111.1:0-7548 GCA_964573935.1 uncultured Parvibaculum sp.
ACCGACAGAGGGGGCGCCAGCGGAGCATGTGCACCGGCTGGCGGCCTGCGAATCGTGTTTGAGTGGATGTTGTTATGGGGACTGAGCCCGAAAAAGACCTGAAGAAGACGCCGTTGCATGCGCTCCATCTGGAACTTGGCGCCAAAATGGTGCCCTTCGCTGGATACGAGATGCCCGTGCAGTATAAGTTGGGTGTCTTGGGGGAACACAATCACACGCGCGCCAAAGCGGGGCTTTTTGATGTTTCCCACATGGGACCGGCCTTCTTGCACGGGGGCGATGAGAGCCTGTCGGGTGATGAAGCCCACGCAGCCGTCGCCGCCGCCCTGGAAACACTGGTGCCCGGTGATCTCCAAAGCCTGAAACCCGGCCAGATGCGCTATACTCAATTATTGAACGATGACGGCGGCATCATTGATGATCTGATGGTGACGCGCCCGTTTCTGCCGCGCGGGCAGGGAATGCTGTATCTGGTCGTAAATGCTGGAACCAAGGACAATGATTTCAGGCACATCCGGGAAAAACTGACCTCCCGGGCAAAGCTCACCCGCATCGACCATGAACGCTCCCTGCTGGCCCTTCAAGGACCTTCGGCTGTAGAGGTTCTGTCGCGGTTTATTCCCGAGGCGCGCGATCTGGCGTTCATGGAATTGCGCCCGGTGGAAATCGAAGGGAAGCGCGGGCTCATCAGCCGGTCGGGATACACCGGAGAAGACGGCTATGAAATCTCCGTGATGAACGAGGTGGCCGAAACCTTCGCCCGCCGACTTCTGGGAGAGGCAGAGGTTGAAGCCATCGGCCTTGGTGCCCGGGATTCGCTGCGGCTGGAAGCAGGGCTTTGTCTTTACGGTCACGATATTGACGAAACCACAACGCCCGTCGAGGCAGCCCTCACCTGGTCTATCTCTAAACGCCGCCGGGAAGAGGCAGGTTTTCCCGGTGCCGACAAGATACTGAAGCAAATTGCAGACGGCCCGCCGCGCAAGCGTGTCGGCATTCTGCCCAAAGGCAAAGGGCCGGCCCGTGAGGGCACGCAGATTGTCGATGGGCAGGGAAATGAGATCGGCCACGTCACCAGTGGGGGCTTTGGGCCAACGGTACAAATGCCCGTCGCCATGGGCTATCTGAACGTAAGGCACACCAAGGTTGGAACACCGGTGACGTTGATGGTGCGCGGTAAGCCACGACCGGCCACGATCGTCGCCATGCCATTCATTGAAAAACGCTATCGCAAATAGAACGCGCACTGCGCGACAGAACGGGGATTACTTAAACATGAGCACGGTCAAATTTACACAAGAGCACGAATGGGTGTCGGTTGAGGGGGATGTCGCCACCATCGGCATCTCAGACTATGCGCAAGGCCAGTTGGGTGACGTGGTTTTTGTTGAATTGCCGGAAGTCGGCCGTGCTTTGGCAAAGGGGGACGAGGCTGCTGTCATCGAATCTGTGAAAGCGGCGAGCGAGGTTTATGCGCCGCTGACAGGTGAGGTGATCGCGGTGAACGACGCCCTCGACGCGGCACCGGCGACCGTGAACGAAGACGCAATGGGGGCGGGCTGGTTTATAAAGCTGAAGCTAACTGACGCCAGCGAAATGGAGGCGCTGATGGACGAGGCCGCTTACAAAATTTTCACCGACGGACTGGATTGAACCCATGCGCTACCTGCCGCTGACAGATACAGATCGTCACGAAATGCTTGCACGAATTGGAGCAGAGAATATTGATGCTCTCTTCAAGGATGTGCCCGAGGCGGCGCGCCGAAAAGAGCTGATTGATTTACCACTGCGTAAAGGCGAAATGGAGGTCGAGCGCGAATTGTCCGCCATGGCCGCCAAAAACATGTCTGCCGGCTCGGTGCCGTTTTTCGTTGGGGCGGGGGCCTATCGGCACCATGTGCCTGCAACCGTTGACCATCTGATCCAGCGGTCCGAATTTCTCACCTCCTACACGCCCTATCAGCCGGAAATTGCACAAGGTACATTGCAATATCTGTTCGAGTTTCAGACCCAGGTGGCCTTGCTTACCGGCATGGAGGTGGCGAACGCATCCATGTATGACGGTTCAACAGCATGTGGCGAAGCCGTGTTGATGGCGCACCGGGTGACCAGGAAAAAGAAGGCCATACTGTCTGGCGCACTCCACCCCCATTACCGGGATGTCGTCAACAATCTTTCCGAATTTGCGGGCTATGCGGTTGAAACGGCGGCCCCGGTGCTGGACGGCAGCGAAGATATTATCGCGCGCATCGACGATGAGACCTCTTGTGTCGTGGTGCAGAACCCCGACTTCTTTGGCAATGTAAGAGATCTGAAAGCGATTGCCGCCGCCGCACATGAGAAGAAAGCTCTGCTGATCGTTGTCGTCACGGAGATTGTTTCGCTGGGACTTGTGACATCGCCCGGCGAGATGGGTGCAGATATCGTCGTGGGAGAAGGCCAGTCTCTTGGCAATGCGCTGAATTTCGGCGGCCCTTATGTAGGGCTCTTTGCTGCGCGGCAGAAATTCGTGCGGCAAATGCCGGGGCGTTTGTGCGGTGAAACAGTAGACGCCGATGGCAAGCGGGGCTTTGTGCTGACGCTCTCAACCCGCGAGCAGCATATTCGCCGTGAAAAGGCGACCAGCAACATCTGCACAAATTCAGGCCTGTGCTGTCTGGCATTCTCCATCCATCTGTCGCTTCTGGGGGAGCAGGGGTTTACACGGCTTGCCCGGATCAACCACGCCAATGCGCTGAAACTGGCAGACCAGCTTGAGGCCATTGCAGGGGTGAAGGTGGTGACGCCCACTTTTTTCAACGAGTTTACCATTCGCACCCCCAAAAACGCACTGAAGCTGATCGACGCGCTGGCTGATAGAGGCGTGCTGGGGGGCGTGCGGGCATCGCGTCTGTGGCCGGGCGAGCCAGCACTGGATGACCTGATCGTTGTGGCATCGACGGAAGTAAACACAAATGAGGACCGGGCGGCCTATGTGTCCGCCTTGAAAGAGGTGCTGGCATGAGTGGCATGAACAGGCAGGGGCGCGCCACCGGGCCGGGGGATGCGGGCAAAAACCATCGGACGACTTTCACGGGCAACCGGGGACTTGAGCAGGAAGAACTGCTGATCTTTGAACGTGACAGCGGAGCTTGTGGCGTCGATCTGGATGAACCGGACGCGTTTGAGGATCGCTTGGGCGGCAATCGTCGCGCCGGGCCTATTGGTCTGCCGGGGCTCGCAGAACCTGATGTCATGCGCCACTACGTGCGCCTGTCACAAAAAAATTATGCCATTGATGCGGGGCTTTATCCGCTGGGGTCGTGCACCATGAAGCATAATCCTCGCCTTAACGAGAAAATGGCCCGCCTGCCGGGCTTTGCCGACGTGCACCCATTGCAGCCCACTAAAACTGTGCAGGGAGCGCTGGAGCTGATTGAACTGGTTGCCCACTGGCTGAAAACACTGACCGGCATGCCGGCGGTAGCCATGTCGCCCAAGGCCGGTGCACACGGGGAACTGTGCGGCATGATGGCAATCCACTCAGCCCTTCAGGCACGCGGCGAAGGCAAAACCAGAACCCGCGTCCTGGTGCCCGAAAGTGCCCATGGCACCAACCCGGCAACGGCGGCTTTACTTGGCTACACGGTTGACAGTATTCCCGCGACCGAAGACGGACGTGTGGACGTGGTAGCCTTCAAGGCGAAGCTGGGCCCCGATGTGGCAGCCATTATGCTCACCAACCCCAACACCTGCGGGCTGTTTGAGCGCGACGTGCGAGAGATTGCCGACGCGCTACATGCTGTGGGGGGGTATTTCTACTGCGATGGAGCAAATTTCAATGCTATCGCCGGTCGTGTCCGTCCCGGAGATCTGGGTGTTGATGCCATGCACATTAATTTGCACAAAACCTTTTCCACCCCCCATGGCGGGGGCGGGCCGGGGGCGGGCCCCGTGGTCCTGTCGGAAGCGCTGGCTCCTTTTGCACCGCTTCCCTGGGTGATCGAGCGCAATGGCCGCCTTAAGTTCGCAGAGACCGTGGCGCAGGTAGAAGAGCTGGGGGGCACCAGCTTTGGCCGCATGTCCGCCTTCCACGGACAGATGGGCATGTTTGTGCGTGCCGCAGCCTACATGATGAGCCACGGTGCCGATGGCCTGAAGCAGGCCTCCGAGGACGCTGTACTGTCGGCCAATTACGTCCTGTCCGGCCTCAAGGATGTGATGTCGGCACCCTATGAAGGGCCGTGTATGCACGAAGCGTTGTTTGACGATAGTTTCCTGCAAGGGACAGGGGTTGAGACGCTGGACTTTTCCAAGGCCATGATTGACGAGGGGTATCACCCCATGACCATGTATTTCCCGTTGGTGGTGCATGGCGCGATGTTGATTGAGCCCACCGAAAGTGAATCGAAGGCAAGCCTTGACCTCTTTATTGCAACATTGGTTGACCTGACCCGGAGTGCAAAAAAGGGAGAGATGGACCGCTTCGTCGGCGCGCCATACCTGGCCCCGCGCAGACGTTTGGACGAGACCTCTGCGGCCCGCAAGCCGGTGTTGAGATGGCGCCCACCGACACAAGCCGCGGAGTAGCGAATCGGGTGGCATCAGAAAACGGGCGCGCAGCGGCGGGCCGTTTTGTTGGAGAACATATGACCGAGCCGGAATTTCTGGAGCTGGTGCAGCGCAATGCCGTAAATCGCGCCATTCTGGAGCGTCTCCCGGAGTTACAGCTTGAAGACACATGGCTTGTATCCGGCAGCCTCTACCAGACTGTCTGGAACGTGATGACTGATCGCCCTGTTGCCCATGGCATCAAGGATTACGACATCTTCTATTTTGATCCCGATACGTCGTGGGAGGCTGAGGACGCTGTGATCCGACGGGCGGCGAGCCTCTTCGGTGACCTTGGTGCTGACGTGGAAGTCAAAAATCAGGCGCGTGTTCATTTATGGTACGAGAAAAAATACCAGAAACCCTATCCCCCGTTGCGCTCGTCGTGTGAGAGCATTGATCGTTTCCTGGCCTTTGCCAACATGGTTGCCATTCAGCCGCATGACGGCGGGACAATGAGTTTCTACGTGCCCGGCCTAGCGGATATGGCGGCCATGCAACTAAGACCCAACCGGTCTGAAAATTTTAGCAAAGACGGTTATGAGAAAAAATGTGTTCGCTGGACGGCGTGCTGGCCTGAACTGAAGGTAGAGAACGCCTGAGGGGCATTGTTCCCCTGTCGAAAGGAAAGGCACAAAAAAACCCGCAGGGGCAATGGCCAAGCGAGTTTTGTTGTAGTGCTCGAGTTGCTCTAGTGAAGTTTGCCCTTCACTTCGGCAATTGACTTGTCGATCAGTTGTGCTGCTTTTGTGTCGTCGAGCTTTTCCTCGATGATCCGCCGCGCGGCTGCGACGGCGACATCTGCGGCAATGGCGCGAACTTCCTGAAGGGCCTGTACCTCCGCCTGCGCAATTTTGTCTTCTGCCAGCCGTGTACGCCGCTCCACCTGCTGGGCCAGAGTAGCCTGCGTTTCGTCTGCAAGCCGCTCGGCCTCTGCACGGGCCTGATCGATAATGGCCTCGGCTTCCTTCTCCGCATCGCGCTGCTTGCGCTGGTAGCTGGCAAGGACCTGCTGTGCTTCTTCGCGAAGTTCGCGTGCCTCTTCCAGTTCATTGCGAATATCGTCCGCGCGCTTGTCCAGAGCATTGGTAACCAGGGCAGGGACACCGAAATAAACCAGCATTCCGACAAATATGACGGAGCTTACCAGAACCCAGAATGTGGAATCTTGCCAAAGAGCGGGATCAGTTGTCATGTCTCAATGTCCTGTTAAGCCAGTTCGCTGTCGACAGCACGTGCTGCGGCAGTAGGGTCGCTTTCGCCAAGCAACTGGTTGGCAATTGTGTCGGCAACCTCAACGGCAACATCCCGGACGTTCAGAAGGGCTGCGTCCTTGGTTGCGCGAATGCGTGTTTCAGCCTCAGAAATACGCACCGCTAACTGACCTTCAAGCTCGGCCCGGTGTGCATCGGTCTTGGCCGTCAGTCGGTCGCGGGTTTCCTGTGCAATGGCGTGGGCTTTCGTCCGGGCCTGCTGGAGTGCATCCTCATAGGCGGCAATCGCATCTTCCGTTTGGCCCTTGAGTTGGTTGGCCGTATCCAGGTCGTCTGCGATCCTGTCCCGACGCTCCTCGATCACCGTTGCAATACGCGGCAGAGCCACGCGCGCCATGATGATGTAGAGGATACCAAACACCAGCGTCAGCCAAATCAACTGCGGCGCAAAGGTGGCAAAATCTAACTGAGGCATTTCGCCTGTCTCCTTGAACCCGGCTACGGCCTGAAAACACCCCCCAAAAGGGCACCATCGTCGGGGTTTTTCGCCATCACCGGTGACCACAAAGGCCACCGGTTCAGGTGAAAGAGGGCAATTCGTTTCTTAGATAACGAAGAGCAGGATCAGGGCAACCACGAGGCCGAAAAGGCCGGTGGCTTCTGCAAGCGCGAAGCCCAGCAGAAGGTTCGGGAACTGAGCCTGGGCCGCTGCCGGGTTACGCATGGCAGCCGAAAGGTAGCTGCCAAAAATGTTCCCAATGCCGATGCCAGCGCCCGCAAGGGCAATACAGGCAATACCGGCGCCAATGAGCTTTGCTGCTTCAGGTTCCATATCCGTGTCTCCGTTTTCGTCGGGTCGCTTTATGCGAACCCTCTTTCAGTTAACCCAAAAGAGCTTGTGCCCGATTGAGTGAGGTACGTTTCCGCCTGCTTGCTTAGTGCAGGTGAAGGGCATCGTTAAGATAAATGCAGGTAAGAATGGCGAACACATAAGCTTGTAGAAACGCCACCAGAATTTCCAGGCCGATAAAGGCGACCATGAAGGCAATCGGCAGAGCGGCAAGGCCCATGTAAGCCCCCCCAGCACCGATAAAACCGATCACAAATCCCGCAAACACTTTCAGCATCGTATGGCCCGCCATCATGTTGGCGAAGAGACGCACTGACAGGCTGATGGGACGGGACAGATAAGAGATAACTTCGATCACGACAATAAGGGGCAACAGCACCGGCGGCAGGCCCTTGGGCACAAACAGGGAAAGATAGTGCGCGCCATGCTTGACAAAACCCAGCACTGTCACCGCCAGAAAGATAAACAGCGCAAGCGCAAAGGTGACGATGATGTGGCTTGTCGTGGTGAAGGAATAGGGGATCATACCCAGCATGTTGGAAAACAGCACAAACATGAAGAGTGTGAAGACGAACGGAAAGTAGGCCTGGCCCGCAGTACCCACATTGTCGCGAACCATGTTGGCGACAAATTCGTATGACATTTCAGCGACCGATTGCCAGCGACCCGGCACCATGGCCCGGCCATTCATGGCAAAAACGGTGAGCGCAACAATACCCGCTGCTGCAATCACCATCCACAGACTGGCATTGGTGAATGACGCATTGACGCCGGCGATATTAATATCAATGAGGGTTATCACCTCAAACTGTTGCATTGGATCAATGCCGAGGCCACCGCCTCCCTGGTCCGCTGATGCTGACACGCTTTTGCCCTTACCTGTCGCCGGAAGAA
>CAZNLO010000112.1:0-7370 GCA_964573935.1 uncultured Parvibaculum sp.
AGCCTGAATTACCTTGAATTATATTCACCGGGACTGAATTGTATTTTGGTGCCCCTGGCCGGACTCGAACCAGCACGCCCGTACGGACAGCAGATTTTGAATCTACCGCGTCTACCAATTCCGCCACAGGGGCCTCACGGGACACAACTCATGTGCCCGAAGCGGCGCCATGATAGGCACAGACCCGCTCAGGTCAAATGGAAAGAAGCTTCAATAGACAGAAATCGGCCACCCTGCTATCAGGGCTCCCATGTTACGTGCCCTTTACAACTGGACAATGAACCTCGCTGCCCATCGCCGTGCCCGGTGGGGGCTGGCGATCGTCGCCTTTGCGGAAAGTTCTTTCTTTCCCATTCCACCTGATGTGGTGCTCGTTCCCATGATTCTGGCAAAGCGCAGCCTGGCCTGGGTCTATGCACTCATATGTACCCTGGCCTCCGTTGCCGGCGGAGCGGCTGGTTATGCCATCGGTTTCTTCTTTTTTGCCCAGGTTGGCGAACCGGTCCTAGCCTTTTACGGATACTCGGAGCAATTCTCAAGTTTTGCCGACAGCTACAATGAGCAGGGCGTCTGGATCGTCCTGATCGCGGGCCTCACGCCGTTTCCCTTCAAGGTTATCACCATCGCAAGCGGTGCAACCGCGCTCAACTTCGGCGTCTTCATCGCTGCAAGCCTCGCAGCCCGCGCCGCCCGGTTTTTTGCCGTCGCCGCCCTTCTTTGGTGGTTCGGCAAGCCCATCCGGGTCTTTATCGAGCGCTATTTCGCCCTTCTGTCGGTCTTTTTTGTTGCAGTCCTCATCGGAGGTTTCCTTTTAGTAGGCCTCATACTGTAAGCTTGGCCCATGTCAATTCTAGCCTCACTCCCGATCAGCAACCGGCAAGTCCCTTGGGCGATATTTGCCATCTCCATCACCGCTCTTGGCAGCGCGCTGATTTTTGAGCATGTCGGAGGTCTGGTCCCCTGTGATCTTTGCCTGGAGCAGCGCGTGCCCTACTGGGTCCTCATCCCGGCTTCTCTGCTGGCAGGTATCCTGGCGCGGGAAGCCAACTTGGGGATAGCCCCCCTTGCCCTCATCGCGCTCTGCCTGGTTGCTGCCACCGTCAACATGGGCATCGCCGGATACCATACCGGGGTCGAGTATAAGTGGTGGCTGGGCCCTCAGGGTTGCGCGGGCGGCGGGCTCATGGCAGGCAGCCTGGCAGAGCTGCAACAACAACTCCAGGGCGTTAAAATACCCAGATGCGACGAAATTCCCTGGAGCCTGTTTGGTATTTCCATGGCGGGCTACAATTTTCTGGTCTCGGCCGCGCTGGCCGCCCTTGCGGCCTTGCCCCTGGTGCGATACGGGGCCGCAACCGGCATAGAGGAAGAATAGTATGAGCAGCCCCTCTTTTGACCCGGCCCGGCATCACCCCGGTCGCACCCCCACAGCACAGCGCATCAAAGAGATGATCCGCGTCGACCATGCAGGGGAATATGGCGCTGTCCGCATTTATGCAGGACAGTTGGCTGTGTTCAAAAACCTGCCTCACAAGAAGAAAGTAACCAAAGCACTCGCCCGCATGGCCGCAGAGGAAGAAGAGCATCTGGCCCGTTTTAACACGCTCATCGCCGACCGCAGCGTGCGTCCCACCGCCCTCAATCCATTGTGGCATGTTGGCGGATTTGCCATGGGGGCGGTCACAGCTCTTATGGGAGAAAAGACGGCCCACGCCTGCACTGTGGCCGTTGAAACGGTGATCGACGAGCACTACCAGCGCCAGATCAGTGAGCTCACGGAACTGGGCACCGAAGATGACCTGAAGAATACCATTGTGCAGTTTCGCGAAGAGGAGATCGCGCACAAGCAAGAGGCCCTCGACAACGGAGCCGAGCAGGCCCCTGGCTATCCGCTCCTCTCAGGGGCAATCCAGGCAATCTGCCGCCTTGCCATTCGGACCTCAGAAAAAATCTGACCCCCGACTTAATCTACCTCACGGTTCCAGCTCACTATCCCAGTAAAGATAGTCGCGCCAACTGTCGTGAAGGTAGTTGGGCGGAAAACGCCTGCCGTTCTTGTGAAGCTCGCTCACCGTGGGTCGAAACGGCGCCTGACCCGATATCATCCCGGCGTCACGAGGCAGCTTCCCCCCTTTACGCAGATTGCATGGCGCGCAGGCCGTCACCACATTGTCCCATGTGGTCCGTCCGCCAAGACGCCGGGGTATTACATGATCGAAAGTCAGTTCTGACGGATCACTGCAATACTGGCAGACAAAACTGTCCCGCAAAAAAAGATTGAACCGGGTAAAGGCTGGATACTGGGCAGGCTTGAGGTAAGTCTTCAGCGCCACCACACTTGGCAGCAGCATCTCGAAACTCGGACTGCGAACCGCGACCTCGTAATTTGAGACAATGTTCACACGCTCCAGAAAAACCGCCTTGACCGCCTCCTGCCAGGACCACAATGAAAGCGGATAGTAACTAAGCGGCCTGAAGTCGGCATTCAGAACCAGCGTCGGACATCCTTCTGGTGTCGCAAACTCACGGTGCACCTTCGTACCTCCCCTACCGTTTCCCCTCAAAACAGCCTCTCGGCCATGGGCTTGCAAAAGACTATATCTGGAGCAAGCCCCGTGTGAAGCCACAAGTACGCCGCAACGCCAGCATTGGAGACATCTGGCCCCAAAACTGCATCTCTTGTCCTTATCCGACGTCTTTGTCCCTCGCCAGCACGCACCTGTGCCAGGTTGGGACACAATGACCGCCCCCAACTGGATGAGCCGACCCATGACCCATACCGCCTCCCAGAATGCGACAATCCCTCAACGGATAGAATGGATCGACTACGTCAAGGGCCTGACGATCATTCTGGTCGTCCAAATGCATATCACCTTGGGTACGCAGGAAAGCCTGGGGGCAGACCACATGTGGCTGGCCGACTTCGTCGAAGTTGTCCGCCCCTTTCGCGTCCCCCTGTTTTTCATGATCGCCGGTCTCTTCGTTGCCCGGTCGATGAAATGGGATATGGCAAAATTTGTTGACGCGAAGCTCATCCACTTCGCCTACTTCTATTTTCTCTGGTCCGCGATCCAGTTCGCCATGAAATTTGCGTTTGCAGGATACGGCAGCCACTCCGTTGATATGATGGACATTCTGCTCATTCCCATTGAGCCCTTCTCAACACTTTGGTTCATCCACGCACTTGCAATTTTCTTCATGGTGACACGAGCCCTGAAGAACGTATCTCCGATCCTGCTTATGGGCGTGGCAATCATCCTCTATGCAACACCCATTCACACCGGGTGGGGGGCCGTTGATGAGTTCACCGGCCGGTATGTGTTTTTCCTGGCAGGCTATCTGGGCGCGGCGCATTTCTTCAGCCTGGCCGACATCGCTCGCAAAAATGCCCTTCGCACGGTTGCAGGTTCACTCGCCGCCTTTGCCATGGTCTACTTCTTCGTGGACGCTGGCATCGCCTCACAACCATTGTTTGGCCTGCTGGCCGCATTTGGCGGGGCGGCTGCGACCATCGCATTACTGAGCCTTGCGGCTGACCGGGGCCGGCTGAAATGGCTGGCCTACGTTGGCAAACACTCTCTCTACGTCTATCTCGCGTTCTTCCTTCCGGGAGCGGTTGTGCGCATCGGCCTTACAAGAACCGGCCTCATCGAGAACGCAGATCTGGTCGCCCTGACCGCCACCATCATTGCCGTTGCAACACCTCTGATCGGTTTCAAATTAATTGAAAAGACGCCACTGGCCTTCGTCTTCATTCGCCCGGATTTTTTCAGGCTGAAGAAACAGCAAGGCGCACAGGAGAGGGCGATCAATTACCAGTCGTAAAGACCGGTGAACCGGTCGAACCCTGCACCCTCAGCCCACTCGCTCCAGGCGGCACGAAAACGCTGCGTTACCGAGGGACTGTTAAACCCACGGCCGATCCCAAGCATTACCAATTCGTCACACCCCGCAAAGGCCCCTGCACGCGGCTCCGGCAAGCGCCCCCCCGACCGGGTAAGCCGCCCCAGTTCACTGTCTTCCGCCCCGTCCGTCAGCAGCACAATTCTGGTCGGATGACTGCAATCGAGACCGTCAGACATGGTCTCCAGAAACGGGATGATATTGGTTTTCATCTGCGCTTTGAGTTTTCCTTCACGCACCAGCCGGGGAAGGTTGGCAACAAGAGCCTGAATACCATCTGCAACATCCCCTGGTCTGGCGCGGCCGGAAATCACTTGATCTATCCGAAGAGTATTAGAGCTCGTATCGTAAACTCCAAAGGAGCGTACCGTTACCCTGGCTCGAATGGGCAGCCCACGAATTTCATCTCCGACGCGTGCCGCCACCTGAGCGGCGAACACCTCGCTTGAAATCAACGGATTTGATTTGGAAAGATCAAGTCCAATCACCAGATGAGGAGGCGCACTACTCTCCGTGCGCTCAAGGTCTTCAGGACCTTCAGACAGAGCAATACCACCCGACCCCGCCAGAATGGCGAACACAAGTCCCCCACTGGCAGCCAGGTTGATGGCAATGCTGGCGAGATTTTTCATGGACCTTACTCCGCTGCCTTGGGGAGGTTCCCCCGGCTGCCCGTTTTAACCGGCGGCAGAACTTCACTCAGAGGAGAACGCACATTGCCGTCATTCATCGACATGCGCTGGCGCCGTGACCACCAATCTTCAAACAGCGCCTCGTACCGCGCAATCTGCTGGCTCTCTGCACAAGCCTTCAACCGGTCCGTATGCGCAACGGCCCGTCTGCGCCCAGACCCTGGAAGGGCCAGCACTTTGCGCTCGTTAAGGCTTGAACTGCGTATACCCTCAAGCCCGCGCTCATACGCGCGACACGAGGCCATCAGCCGTGTCCACAGCACATTGCGCCGATGGTCAAGGCGTTCCAGGTCAATCAGCGCTTCCCGGTTGCGGGCATGTTCCGCTTCCAAAGCAGCAAGCCGTGTCATATCCGTCTTGCGATCGGAAAAGTCTATGGTTTCAAAAATCTTTTTGAGATTGACGAGCGCATAGTGAAGAAAGAGCGCCGCAACACCCGTAACAACCAGAAAAATAACACTGAGCGATACCATCCAGAAAATCGGCTGGTAGGCCCGCATCTCGTCAAGCCCCGCTTGCGCAACAGTTGCTTCGCGCGCAGCCTCCGTTTCAATGCCAAGCCCGGAAAGCGCAGACCCCAGCGACCCGCCAGGACCACCCAGCCCCGCATCAGCAAGACCCGCAGGCAGCGACATCATCGCCAGCAACAGGCCCACCCCGCCCAGCATCATCAAAGCAAGAATAAACAGCAAACGCACAAACATAGCCCGGCCAAAGCCCGACATTTGTTCAAAGAAAATGTGCGCCGCAAGCGTTGCAAAAAGAACCTGAAGGCTTTTGAAGGCAACCGAATTTGCCAGCGACCCGGGAAGCTCCAAAAATTCATTGGCAAGAGCGCGGGTCCAGAATTCGGTAACAATCATGTAGTCAACAAACAGAGCAGCCAGCGAAACCGCAATGGTAAATATGATCGCGCCGAAATAGTAGGGCCGGTAGCGCGCGTCACGCTGACTGGCGAGAAAATTGTCATTGATGGCGTTGCGTTGGCCGTCACCGACCAGGGAAGCTGATACGAATTTCATGAGCCTGTCCCTCCTTCTGGCTTTGCCGCAGCCCGGCGGAACCACCGCCGCTGCGGTTTTTGTTCCCCAAAAGGAGACGCGAGACGCTTTGCAAGTGAAGAAATTTCGCGCTCCAGGTGTTCTTGTCGGGCGCGACGGTCTCGCAACTCATCCCCATACTCCGCGTCCCCTGACGTCAGCACAGAATGAACATGAATATCAGGGAGCGGCTCTGCGCGGCGTCCATATTCAGACGCCGCCCTCATTTCCTCATCCTGATTACGGTTATCGTTCCCCCAGCTCATGGCGTCCCTCTCTCCAGGTCAGTTCAGACCGGTTTCAGATAATTGAAGGAAAGCATGCCACATGACAGTGTCCAGAACACCCTCTCCTTTTCTCCGTACACCACACCCGACCGGAGATCCCATGCGTTAATCTTTGACAAAGCTTTGCGGCGAAACCAGACCTGAAATAGGGCAAAACTGTGTCGCGGATCACCTGGGCGTGATAGCACGCCCAAAGTAGCGATTAGGAAACATACCTTTTCCAAGGTTTTCCATCCGAGCAAAATGGCGCTGATTTTCAAATTGACTCCCATTTCATACAAATCATACAAGGCGAAATGGGTATATCAACAAATAGGGAGGGGAGACCAACCAATGAACACCAAACGTCCGGCCTATCTTTCGTCAGGCGAGCCAGCTCGGTAGATCCCCACCTTCTCAGAGAAAAGCAAAGAGCAGAGAACCACATCAATTTTCCTTGCTGCAATGATGGCTGTTCCACCATTTGGGAAAAAGGTGTTGGAAACAATTAGTGTTCGTTGTGGGAAAAATACTAGGATTGAGGCTTATACAGAGGTGACTTTCAACCGACCTTCTGCAAAAACTGCCTTCCGCCCGGATGGACTTATCATTGTCCGGTCCGACAGTTCTGAATGGCGCGCGTTGATCGAAGCCAAGTGTGGCAATGCCAAATTATCTCCGGAACAACTCCAAGCCTATTTGGAGATTGCAAAAGAATTCAACATCGACGCACTCATCACGATCTCAAACCAACTCGCCGTCATCCCAAGCCATCACCCTGTGATTGGGCAGGTCCGTCGCCCCCGGAACGTCTCGCTTTTTCATTGGTCCTGGACCTACATTTTGACAGAAGCCACACTACTCATAGCCAACGCAGAGTTCGACGATCCGGAACAAAGAGATGTCTACCTCCTAATGAGCAGGCGTATTGGGCAACCCGTTGAGCTCAAGTTGACAAGAAAACAAGTCAACGACGTGGACCGACGTATTCAATCAGACAGCAAACAGCTAGCACTCCAACCTACTGTTGAATTCTCCATGAACGTACCAAATACAGCTAGCGCCATTTTTATTACCGCAGATGTTGCCCGACGAAATCTCACATGCTCAATGACCTTAAACGCACCCAAAGACAAGAAGTCAACAAAGGCGCGGATAAACTGGTTGCTCAGGCAACTAAAAAGCACCGATGCAGGCGATGTTTTTGTTAGGGTTCACTGGGGTGGACGCACAACACCGTCACAGCTCTCTCTTTATCAACTTCTTGAAAATCCAGATGGGTTCAGCAATACCTCAGATGGCAAAGCGGTCAAATCCTTCGAGGTATTGATGACTAAAGACCTCGGTGCAGATTTCGGACGAACGACCAAATTCATTGCATCGCTAGAAATGTTCGTTCTCGAATTTTACCATCAGATAGGGAAAAATTTGCGTTCATGGAAACCTGCCCCGCCAAAAATAGGCAAAAC
>CAZNLO010000113.1:0-7349 GCA_964573935.1 uncultured Parvibaculum sp.
AGAATGTAATGGCACCAATAGCGGCCCCGATCGACATTTCAACAAGACTTGCCACATGGATATTGCCCACCGCGCCAATGCCGAAGGCCTCTGGCGCCATAAAGGCAGCCCAGGCCACGAGTACCGCCGCAAACCCGACGAGTGAGTGAAACGCCGCTACAAGTTGCGGCATGGCCGTCATGGCGATCTTGTTGGCAATCACAGCACCAATGCCGCCCCCGATGACAATACCCCCAACAATCATGCCCCAGGTAAGGCTTGAAGAGGATTGCAACAACGTGAGTGTGGTGATGATGGCAATAGCCATCCCCACCATCCCGTAGAGATTTCCCTGGCGCGATGTTTCAGGCGACGACAGGCCACGCAAAGCCATGATGAAAAGAACGCCAGAGACGAGATAGAGCAGTGCGACTATATTCGCAGACATTGAAACGCCTCCTTATTTGGTTTTTTTCTTGTACATGGCAAGCATGCGCTGGGA
The DNA here is from genome assembly GCA_964573935.1 of uncultured Parvibaculum sp. Classification (GTDB taxonomy): domain Bacteria; phylum Pseudomonadota; class Alphaproteobacteria; order Parvibaculales; family Parvibaculaceae; genus Mf105b01. The sequence continues at coordinate 482 of CAZNLO010000113.1, forward strand.
GACCAGAAAGCCTCCAAAAATATTGACCGATGCCAGCACCACAGCGCCAAAGCCCAGCCACTTGGAAACGGTTGTTCCCTCGCTCACGGCCTCAACGCCAACAGCCGTCAGCGCCCCGACAATAATGACCGACGACACAGCGTTCGTCACCGACATGAGCGGTGTGTGCAAAGCCGGCGTAACCGACCAGACCACGTAATAGCCAACGAAAATCGCCAGCACAAAAATAGAGAACAAAAAGATGAATGGATCAATCTCAGTCATTATGCATTCTCCCCAGTTAGGGCCGGATGGATGATCGCGCCATCGCGCGTCAGGGCCGTTCCGGTAACGGTTTCGTCTTCCCAGTCCAATTTCAGAGTTTTGGTTTCTTCATCAACCTGGGGCGCAATGAAGTTCAGCAGATTACGTGCATAGAGCGCAGAGGCATCCACAGACAACCGGCCCGCCACATTGCGGTGCCCGATAATGGTAACACCGTGCACAATCACAACCTCACCCGGTTTGGACAGTGGGCAATTGCCCCCTTGCTCAACGGCGAGATCAACAATGACCGAACCCGGCTTCATCGATTTCACCATATCTTCTGAGATCAGCACAGGCGCAGCCCGTCCGGGGATCAGGGCGGTCGTGATAACAATGTCCTGCTTCTTGATGTGTTCGGCCACCAGCTCCGCTTGACGGCGCTTGTAGTCCTCACTCATTTCCTTGGCGTAACCCGCAGCCGTTTCCCCATCATCATCGTCATTTTCAACCATGATGAAGGTACCACCCAGGCTTTCTATCTGCTCACCTGCGGCCCGGCGTACATCTGTCGCGCTCACAATAGCGCCCAGTCGCTTGGCGGTTGCAATCGCCTGAAGGCCCGCGACGCCCGCGCCAAACACAAACACCCGGGCAGGGGCCACGGTTCCCGCCGCCGTCATCATCATCGGCATGGCCCGTGAAAACGTCGCTGCCGCATCAAGCACAGCTTTATAACCCGCAAGGTTGGATTGCGATGAGAGCACGTCCATGGACTGCGCTCTGGAAATGCGTGGCATGAATTCCATCGCAATCGCAACGATCCCCGCCTCGGCATATTTTTGTACCCGCTCTTTGTCCCCATGCGGGTTCAGGATTGCAACAAGCACAGCGCCCTTATTAACACTGCCAAGTTGCTCATCATCCAGACCGCGGACGCCAAACACAACGTCAGCGTCTTTCAGCACGTCAGCAGATGAGGCCACAATACTCGCCCCGGCCTCAGCAAACGCCTCGTCGGCAATATACGCCCCGGCACCAGCACCCGCCTCAACGCAGACATCAAAGCCCAAAGCAATGAGCTTTTTCACCGTGTCAGGGGACGCCGCAACGCGTGGCTCGTCCGCCATTCTTTCCTTAGGAATTGCAAGTTTCATGGTCAGATCGCCACCCTTTCACACCGGTCGCCATATGAGGCGCCGCCGCTTGTTGCGGGGCCGGAAACACGCCGCCCCGCAGTTACAAAAATAAAGTTGTTTGACACTGTGGGCACAGCCCACCCGGTAACAATGTAGGCATAGCCCACCCGGCGACAATCACGCCCACGGGAAAAAATTGTCTCTCACGCCCTCATATACTATACGAGAAAGATCGCCATCAGGATCATGAGAACGACAAGGCCAATGGTGCTGTACTTGGTAAAGGCAACAAAACCCTCATAACCGCTTTCATGAGCCTGTGCGTCCATTTCTGGCTTCCAGGCGCTCTCCAATTTCTCGTCGGTCATTTTTTGTTAACCTTTCAAAAATCCCGTTGTCGCTGCGGGACTATATCAAAAGACGCTCCCACAGCAAGTATATCCACGCCACCCTTTTCCTTAAAAAGACTTCCAGCCCGCCAGAAGCGCCCGCATGGCCGCAACAAAGGCCAGGGGCTGGTCCAGCATAATATGATGGCGGGCCTGGGGAATTTCGATCAAAGGGGTGCCACGCTCCAGCAACCCCAACATGTAATCGCCGGTTTCCGGCGGCGTCAGCATCGAATATTCCCCTCGCATCAGGGCAATTCGGCATTTTACCGCCTTCAACCGCGCGGCTGTGTCCCCCAGATCGAAACCCTGCCAGATTTTGGGGTCAAATTTCCAGGTCCAGCCCTCCGGCACTTTCTTCAGAGACGTACGCGCGATGTAGTCGGTGATGTAGTGATTCTCGCACGGTTGCGGGGGCGCAAGACGAAACCGGGCCAGAGCTTCTTCAAGTGTCGAATATATTCGATGCGGCCTGATCTCGCGCTCAGGCGGCCCCCCCGGAACCCCGGGAGGGTTCACCGGACTGTCCACCACCACCATGCCGGCCAGCCGGTCCCCATAAAGCGCACCCGTCACGATAGACACAAATCCACCAAAAGAGTGCGCCACAATGATCGGCGGCTGCGCGGCATCGAAAAATCCGGCATCGTGACAGACAGCCATTTGCTCTTTGGCAAACAGGTCGAGCGTATAGACCTCACGGTGCCCGCTCTCCCCCATGCCCGACATATCCAGTGCCACAACACAATATTCACGCGCCAGAAAGGGCGCAATAAACGACCACCAACAGGCATGTGCGCCGTTTCCATGAACCAGAAGAAGACCGGGCATTGCCGGGTCGCCCCACCGTTTATAATGGATTGCGCATCCCTCAACTTCAACCCTGTGGCTCTCGCAAGGGGCATCCACCGCGCGTACGAACCACGCTGGAGGTGCAATCACATCCCCCCCGATAGTATCTCCGGGTGCCATATCCATCATCACTTGGGAGGTCTTTCGCCAAGTGCCTTGAAAATACCCGTGCCGGTCATCACCGTACGCGAACCCACCCAGACGCAGCCCTTGACCGTGATAAAACCATCTTCATTCCCGGTAATGTCAGCAGACCCCTCTACCCAGTCGCCAAGTTTTGCCGCTGAAAGAAAGTCTGTAAGCAACCGCACCGTGACCCAGTACCGGTGGTGGGTCACGGTCACCACATGCCCAAAGGCAGTATCTGCAAATGCCATCAACATCCCGCCGTGGCAATTTCCCATGCCGTTCGTGTGATGCTCTTCCACCCGAAAAGCGCGTGTGTAGGCGAGGCCATCGTCATGGCGCTCATAGATCGGGCCAATCTGGCGGCCAAAACCGCGCGACCAGTTCATTTGGGCGTAGCCCGCAGGCACCGGCGGACCTATTTCTTCCAGAAGATCGTCTGTCATCAGTTCTTCAATTCTTTCGTGACACGGGAGGTATCGGCAACGGCACACCCGCTTTCTCAAGCGCACTCTTTTGACGCGCCGCAAGCTGGTCATGCTCAAACCCCTCAATCATCTCATTGAAGAGCCGGTAGAAATTAAGCTCAGCACCAAGGTGGAGAAACACACCCCCCAGGCCAATCGCTGCCCTGTCCATAAAAACAAATTCGCGCGGCGGCGTCACCGGCCCGTGTGCTTTCAGCGCCGCATGAACAGCAGATGCTTCCTTGCGGCCATAGTCGCCGGGCTGAATACCATCAGCAATGGAACGCACCCGGTCATCCAGAAGCGGCCCGTAGATGAAACCCGCCCACAAATTAAGCACGTCGATCAGCTCGTTGGACAGACCGCGAAACCCCCATATCTCATAGGCGGCAACAGAACGCTCCCGGTCATCTGCTTCCAGAGACCGATAAAGCTCGATAACACCAGAAACAAAGCTCGGGGGAAAAACACGAATACATCCATAGTCGAGAAGGTTGATACCGAAATCTTGCCGCACCGTGTAGTTGCCCAGGTGCGGATCACCATGAATGACACCATAGTGACTGAACGGATACCACCACGCGGTGAACATGGCCGTGGCAATCGCGTTACGTTCCTCCAGACCATGTGAACAGAAATCAAGCAGCGGAGCCCCTTCCAGCCAATTCATGGAAAGCAGACGCGATGTGGACAGGTCGCCAACCACCTGAGGTACGGCAATACGCGGTTCATTGTTGAAAATCGCTTCGTAGAGCGCCATGTGCCGGGCTTCAAGAATGTAATCAAGTTCCTCGCGCAACCGCAGACCGATCTCATCGGCCATTTCGCGTGTGTCGATGGATTTATCAACGCGGCGGTAAAGCGAAAATATCAGCGCCAGTTGCGTAAGGTCAGCTTCAACAGCCGATTGCATGTCCGGGTATTGCAATTTGCAGGCAAGCGGTTGGCCATCCAGCGTCTGTGCTCTGTGCACCTGCCCAAGCGACGCCGCCGCCGCCGCTTCCTTTTCAAACGATCCGAATTTCTTTTTCCACCCCGGCCCGAGCTCCGCCGCCATCCGGCGCTTGACGAAGGCCCACCCCATGGATGGGGCCATTGACTGGAGCTCAGCAAGCTCCTTGGCATACTCTTCAGGTAGCGCGCCGGGAATGGTCGCCATCATCTGCGCGACCTTCATGATCGGCCCTTTAAGCCCCCCCAGAGCCGCTTTCAGCGCCCGCGCATTACCCGGTGCGACATCAGCCCCCCCGGTCAACCTTTGACCGACGACCTTTGCCGCAACCCCCCCAACATTCACCCCCACCTTTGCGTAACGGGCGACGCGGGCACTCAGCCGGTTTTTTTCACGGTCATCGTTGTTCAAGAAAGCGCCTCCAGCTCGTCGATAAAACCCTCAATCACACCTAGTCCCCCCGCCCAGAACGCCGGGTCTGAGGCATCCAGACCGAAGGGGGCCAGAAGCTCCTTGTGACGCCGCGTCCCTCCTGCCTTCAACAGATCAAAATAGCGCTCGACAAACCCTTCTCCTGATTTTTCGTATACCGCAAACAGCGAATTGACGAGACAGTCTCCAAAGGCATACGCGTAAACATAAAAAGGCGAGTGGATGAAGTGTGGGATGTAGCACCAGAAGGTCTCATAGCCTTGCGACAGGTTAACCGACGGCCCAAGGCTTTCACTTTGCACCGCCATCCATATCTGGCCGATTTCCTCCGCGTTGAGTTCACCCTTTGCTCGCGCCTCATGCAAACGACGCTCAAATGTATAAAATGCAATCTGCCGCACCGACGTGTTCAGCATGTCTTCAACCTTCGAGGCAAGCATCACTCTGCGTGACGCTGGGTCCCGGGTCTCAGACAACAAATGTTTGAAGGTCAACATCTCCCCAAAAACCGAGGCGGTTTCCGCCAGCGTCAACGGCGTCTCCGCCATCAATGCCCCCTGATCGGCGGCCAGCACCTGATGCACACCGTGACCCAGCTCATGAGCAAGCGTCATCACATCGCGGGTACGGCCCATGTAGTTCAGAAGGATAAAAGGGTGCGCGGAAGGAACGGTGGGATGCGAAAAAGCGCCCCCCGCCTTGCCCTCCCGGGGGCCAGCGTCAATCCAGCCTTTGTGAAAAAACGGTTCTGCAATCGCGGCCAGTTCCGGCGCGAAATCCCCATATGCGCTTAAAACGATTTCTTTGGCCCGCTCCCAGGAAATAAGCGCTGTCTCCGCGTCAGGCAGCGGCGCGTTCCGGTCCCAGACTTCCAGTCTGTCGAGCCCCATCCAGCGGGCCTTAAGGGCGTAATACCTGTGGGAGAGGCGCGGGTAAGCATCCTGTACCGACCGCGAGAGAGCATCCACAACAGGCGCTTCAACCCGGTTTGCAATATGGCGCTGCGTCGCCACATCACCATAACCACGCCAGCGTCGGTCAACATCCAACTCTTTGGACAGCGTATTGGTGATATGGGTAAAGAGGGGAAGGTCTTGAGAAAAACGCTCCACCAGCATGCCCACAGCCTGCTTGCGAACGTCTCTGTCTGCATCGGACAGCTTATCTAGAACCTGCTCAAGCGAAACCGGCTCGCTACCCTCCTTAACCGACACGAATCGCATCCGTGCCATGGTTTCATCGAACAACCGCACCCAGGCAGCCCGGCCTGTCAGCGCCTTATCCTGCATCAGCCGCTCAATCTCATCTGCAAGATCGTGGGTCCGGTGCAGCCGCAGGTCCCTCACCCAGGGCAGATACCGCGTAAACACCTCCGACCCGGCAGCCAGCTCCTCAACGAGGCTTTCTTCCAGTGCATTCAGTTCCAAACCGAAAAACAGCAACCCGGAGCCGATTTCCGTCAAGGCACCCTGCACATCACCGTAGAAGCGCCCATGTTCCGGAGCCGTTGAAGAAGAGGCAAAAACAAGCCCTGCATAGGCCGCCAGACGCCCCATACGATCTTCCAGTGCCTCAAAACGGATGATTGCCGCACCAACCACATCGCCAGCGCTCTCTGCGCCCTGCCCCTCGCCCCTTAGCGCCAGATCGTTGATCCGGCCCCGATAGGTTTTGGCAAACGTCTCGGCGTCTGCTTTCAGACTTGCAATGTCAGCCTGGATCCGAGGGTCTGCGAGCCCCTCATAGAAGGTCCCCAGATCCCATGTCGGAAGCTCCCCCAGATCGGGGGTTTGGTTCTTAGAGCGCGCCAAATCCATCACACAAGTCCACCACATCTGCCTTGCAACACAACGGGAATATGGCCCGCCAGCGCGCCGAAGCAAAGGGCCTACAAAAAAGAAACCTGTCCGGACAAACAGAAAAGGCCCCGGTCTTCTGGACCAGGGCCTTGCCTTAACTCATGTCAGATCGATTAGTCGACTGAAACAACTGCACGGCGGTTAAGTGGCTCACGCACACCATCGCCTGTTGAAACAGCAAGACTACCCTCACCGGAAGTTGTGGAGCTTGATACGCCCGCACCGCGAGCTTGCAGAGCACCGGTTACTGAACCGGCACGACGCTGACCAAGGCCCTGGTTGTAAGCGGAGCTGCCTGAGGTGTCGGTGTGACCGACGACGCTCACGGAGCGGCTTCCAACAGTATTGGCGATTTCATCCACAACCGACTGCGCTGCAGCGGTCAGGTTCGACTTGTTAAAGCCGAAGT
>CAZNLO010000114.1:0-7317 GCA_964573935.1 uncultured Parvibaculum sp.
GCGGCAGTCACAGCACCGTACCGCCCGTCCACAACAATCCCGTAACCATAGTCAGCAAGCTGGAACTGAAGTTCCGCGACCCCATCCCCCCTGTCACCGAGACTTAAAACAGGTCCCTCCATAAGCTCCACCGGGGCCACCCAATGCCCGACGCCTTCAGCTGCCAGCCGCGCCCACGGAAATTTCTCGCCCGGGTCCGCCTTGCGCCCCGGCGCCACATCTGAATGAGCAAGCACGCGAAACCCTGTTAGTCCCCGCCGGGAAACAATGTCGCGCGCAAGCACACTCACCGCCTCAATCTGCAGCTCCGGAAAATCAGGATACCCAAGATCATGGCCAGGATTGACAATCTCAATGCCGATAGAGCGGCTGTTAATGTCCGTTACACCCTTCCACTCAGCCACCCCGGCATGCCAGGCCCGGTGGCTTTCCTCCACCATGGAAACGATGCTCCCATCCTCAAACACCAGATAATGGGCACTCACCTGAGAGTGTTCATCGCAGAGCCTGTCAAGCGCACCAACCCCGCTCTCCATACCTGTGTAGTGGAACAACAGAATATCCGGTGGGCCACCCTGACGCTCATTGTAATTGGGCGATGGACGGTGCGTGATCCTATCTTGGAGGGACATCGACAAACGGTTTCTCCCCGCGAGCTTGTCGCACATTGACAATCAGTACACCGATCAGCGAGACAATACCCCCAACGACCATGCGCGTGGTAAGCGTATCATCAAGCAAGGTCACGCCGAAAAAAACTGTAAAGATCGGTGCAAGAAGCGTCAAAGGCGCAGTCTGTGAAACTTCGTACCGTTGAAGCAGGTAGTAAAGGCCTGCATGTGCCACCAGACTTGAGGCAAAAGCGACATAAAATACCCCCGACCATGCGAGCAGGCTGGCACTCTGCATCACCTCCCACTGACCGCTTTCAAACGCAAAAGATGCCCCCAGCAAAAACGGAGCGGCGATGATCGCGATCCAAGCTTGAAGCTCAAACACACCGACAACCCTGATCTGGCGCTGGAGGATCATGCCAATAGACATAACAAAAGCAGACGCGGTAACAAGCAGGATGCCTGTCAAAAAACTAAATACCGACGGGTCAAAACTCATGACCATAACCCCGGCAAAAGCCAGGCTGATCCCGAGCCAGCGCCGCCAGTGAATTTCCTCCTTCAAAAAGAGAACTGACATAACCGCGACGATGGGGACCCCCAACTGGGTGACGATGGCAACAACAGATGCATCCGCCTCCGAAAGCCCCAGAAAGAACAGCCCAAAGCCGAGCGGCCCGGCGCACAATGCGATACCGACCACCTCCCACATCCGCCCCTTTAGGATGCGCAAAAACGGGAACAGCACCACGATAACCAGCCCAAACCGCAGAGCCGCAAAAAGCAGGGGAGGAAAATGCTCAAGACTGACTTTACCTGCGACCAGAGCAAAGCCCCAGATGAGATTAATCAGAATCATAAAGGCTGTATGTTCACGGCTCATGGCATGGATCATTCAAACAGGGCCAGTTAACAGTATCAGCGCAGCGCCCTGATCTATTTTGGCCTCGTATTATTTACAGTTTTCGGTCTTTGGTTATGCGTTCGTAAGCCCCATTGATGACTTTAAGTTTTTCTTCTGCAAGATGCAGAAACTCCTGCGGCACGCCGCGTGACACCAGCATGTCTGGATGATTTTCCCGAACAAGACGCCGATAGGCTGTTTTCAGGTCCCCGTCAGATATATCTGCCGGAACGCCCAGAATGAGAAACGGGTCCTCTGCGTCCGGCCCCAGATGCCCCGCTTTTACCCGGTTACGTTCAAGTTCAGAAAACCCGAATATCTCACCTACCCGCGCGATAAACACCAGTTCGGATGGATGAATTTCGCTGTCCGCCTTGGCAATATGGTAGAGCGCATCAAGCACGTCCTCCAGCACCCCTGGCTTGTCTTTATAAATATCTGCTACTTGGGAGGCATAGGCTTCAAAACCAGCGATATCCTTTTGCGCGATGGCATAAATCCGACCGACATTTTTTTTCTCACCGTCAGGCACCTGAAGAATTTCTTCAAACGCGCGAATTTCCGAGGCATCCACAACCCCATCCGCTTTCGCCATTTTAGCCGAAAGGCCAATGAGAGCGATGGTGAAAACAACCTCGTCATCACGCTGGCTGCGATCAACAGCAAAATGCCCCGCCACCGCGCCGACAAGCGCCCCCAATGGCCCACCAATAGCAAGACCTGCCGCAGCTCCAGCTAATTTTCCCCATACCGTCATGCGCCGAACCATAATGTGATTTGTGAAACAGTGCGACATCCTTTTCCAACCAAAGGTCTGCTTTCTCACCCGATCTCCTGTTTTCTCGACCGGCGTCTTGTGGCAGGCTCCGCACCATGACCACACAGGAGAAATGGGATTTCTGGATTGATCGGGGAGGCACCTTCACCGATATTGTCGCATGCACGCCAGACGGCAATCTGGTGCCCCACAAGTTGCTTTCCGAAAATCCCGATCACTACGAAGACGCCGCTCTCCAGGGTATCCGCGACCTGCTGGGCGTTCCCGCAACCTCCCCTCTACCCACCGGGCGTATCGGCTCCGTCAAAATGGGAACCACTGTCGCCACCAACGCGCTGCTGGAACGCAAGGGAGACCGTGTCCTCTTTTTGACGACTAAAGGCTTCGCCGACGCACTCAAGGTCGGCTACCAGAACCGGCCACATCTCTTCAAACAAAAAATCGAAAAACCGTCCATGCTGTTCGAGACGGTCGCAGAAATCACAGAACGTCTGACCGCAAAGGGAGAAGTCCTGCTCCCCCTGGACGAAGCTGAAACCCGAACCGCTTTGATGCAGGCACATGCAGCCGGTATCCGCGCCATCGCAATCTGCTTTATGCACGGCTATCGGTATCACGCGCATGAAGAACGGGCGGCTGAAATCGCCTGTGATGTGGGTTTCAACCAAATATCTGTAAGCCACACAACCAGCCCGCTCATGAAATTTGTTAGCCGTGGCGACACCACCGTTGTCGATGCTTACCTCTCTCCAACCTTGCGTCGCTACGTAGGCCAGGTTGCCGCAGCGCTTGAGGGCGCAGAACCTGTTCAACATTTCGCCCACGGCACAAACACCACCTTGGAAGACGAAGAAAATCTTCCCCGCCTTTTCTTTATGCAAAGCTCCGGTGGCCTTACAGAGGCCCCTTTTTTCGAGGGAAAAGATGCCATCCTCTCCGGACCGGCCGGAGGCGTGATAGGGGCGGTTAAAACCGCCGCCATGGCGGGGTTTGACAAAATCATCGGCTTTGATATGGGGGGCACATCAACCGACGTCTGCCACTATGACGGCACCCTGGAGCGCACTTTTGAGACCGAGGTTGCAGGTGTCAGGATGCGTGCACCTATGATGCAAATCCACACGGTTGCGGCGGGCGGCGGATCCATCCTTACATTCGATGGTGCTCGTTTGCGAACCGGGCCGCAAAGTGCCGGAGCAAATCCAGGCCCGGCATGTTATCGCAACGGCGGCCCTCTCACCATTACAGATGCAAACGTTGCTCTGGGAAAACTTATCCCAGATTTTTTCCCCAATGCATTTGGGCCAAACGCCAACGAACCACTGGATGCAGATGTTGTTCGGCGGGGGTTTATCGAACAAAAAGAACACCTGCCCGGGCGGACTGCTGAGGAAATAGCTGATGGTTACATCGCCATCGCGGTTGAAAACATGGCCCAGGCAATCAAGAAAATCTCCGTGCAGCGGGGCTATGACATATCAACCTACGCACTTGCCTGCTTCGGCGGCGCGGGCGGCCAGCACGCATGTCTTGTCGCCGACGCCCTCGGCATGACACAGGTGTATTTCCACCCCTTCTCCGGCGTCCTGTCCGCCTATGGCATGGGGCTGGCTGACGTCCGGGCGGCCAAAGTGGAAACGCTTGAGATACCTCTGCTCCCCTCTCGCATGGGTGCTTTTGACCCCATCATTGCTCGCCTGGCCAGCGACAATCGCGAAAAACTTCACAGTCAGGGGTTCCATAACGAGCAGACCCAAACGACAACGCGGCTGCACCTGCGATATAGCGGAACAGATACAGCCCTTATTCTTGACTACGACGGCGCGCGTATGCGGCAGATATTTGAAGAGGCGCATCGCAAGCGGTTTGGATTTTTCGATGAAGACCGTGAGATTATCGTAGAGGCGATTTCCGTTGAGAGCACTGGAATACATCCGCCGCGCCACGAAAACCTCATCACACTCCCCTCACGCGAGGGCCCGGCAAAGGCGGAGCGAACAGTGCAGTTTTTCTCCCAACGAAAGTGGCACGACGCAAAAGTCTATCTGCGCAAAAACCTTCGGCCCGCCGACACCCTCAAAGGCCCCGCTCTCATCATCGAACCCCACGCCACCATTGTCGTTGAACCAGGCTGGCAGGCAGAGGTCACCACCCTCAATCACATCATCCTCACCAGAGTGGAAGCCCGCACCACCACCCATGCCATCGGCACCCGAGTTGACCCGGTCATGCTGGAAATTTTCAACAATCTGTTTATGTCGATTGCAGAACAGATGGGCTTCACGCTTCAGAAAACCGCTCACTCCGTGAACATAAAGGAGCGGCTCGATTTTTCCTGCGCAATATTCGACCGCGCGGGTGAGCTTGTCGCCAATGCGCCTCACATGCCAGTACATCTGGGGTCCATGGGGGCCAGCGTGCAGGCAGTGATTGACCAGAACCCGAACATGAAACCGGGCGATGTCTACGTCCTGAACGCACCCTACAATGGTGGCACACATCTGCCCGACATTACCGTCGTAACCCCCGTCTACGATGAAGCACACAAAACCCGCCTCTTCTATGTTGCTGCGCGCGGGCATCATGCCGATATCGGCGGCATCACGCCAGGCTCCATGCCAGCAACCTCACGCACCGTGAACGAGGAAGGTGTGCTCATCGACAATTTCAAGCTCGTAGATGCTGGCAGGTTTCGTGAGACGGAAATGCGTGCCCTGCTGACCGACACGCTTTATCCGGCACGCAACCCGGATCAGAACATCGCCGACCTGAAGGCCAAAGTCGCGGCCTGTGAAAAAGGAGCACAGGAACTCCACAAGATGGTCACAAATTACGGGCTTGAGACAGTCGAAGCCTATATGGATCACGTGCAGGACAATGCTGAAGAAAGTGTACGCCGCGTCATCGAAGTGCTGAAGGACGCCACGTTTGAGCAAAAAATGGATGACGGTTCGGTTATCAAGGTCGCCGTGCGTGTGGACAAGAAAACACGCTCCGCCACGATAGATTTTACAGGCACAAGCGACATACGGCCAAACAATCTGAACGCCCCCTCAGCTGTCTGCCGGGCAGCCGTGCTGTATGTTTTTCGTTGCATGGTGGATGACGACATTCCGCTCAACGCCGGATGCCTAAAACCTCTCACACTCATTATTCCGGAAGGCTCTATGCTGAACCCCGTCTATCCCGCCGCCGTGGTTGGCGGCAATGTGGAAACCAGCCAGGCCGTAACCGACGCCTTGTTTGGTGCACTGGGAGCCATGGCCGCAGCACAAGGCACCATGAACAACCTCACGTTCGGAAACGAGACCCACCAGTATTACGAAACCATCTGCGGCGGCGCAGGTGCAGGCCCCACTTTTGACGGGGCTGATGCTGTCCACACCCACATGACCAATTCACGCCTCACAGACCCGGAAATTCTGGAGTGGCGCTTTCCCGTCCTGCTGGAGGAGTTCTCAATCCGGAAAGGATCAGGGGGCGCGGGCAGATATCGCGGCGGTGACGGCGTTCACCGCGCCATCCGTTTCCTTGAGCCAATGCACGTCTCCATCCTCTCTACTCACCGCATCATCCCCCCTTCCGGGCTGAAGGGCGGTAAAGATGGTGCGGTCGGCCACAACTCCATTCGCCGGGCAAGCGGGGCCATTGAAAAACTGGAGAGCCTTGCTGAAAGCGATCTGGAACCTGGCGACACCATCCTCATTGATACGCCCGGCGGTGGCGGGTTTGGTGACGTCTGACCTCGTTTAGGACCGTAACGCACCGTAGATCACGGAGAGAACCAACGGCTTCTCATCCGGGAGCCAATCGTCTCATTAATGGCGAAAAACGGAAGCACACGCTATCCTCCCACACCCTTTGTTAATGGAGACCATCATGGCAAAAAAGTTCGCAGAACTCGGTGCACCGCTCATCAAATTCATTGAGCAACAAAAGATGTTTTTCGTCGCCACCGCGGCAAAGGACGGCCGTGTCAATCTATCGCCGAAGGGACATGATTGTCTGAAAGTGACCGGACCAAATGAAATCGTGTGGATGAACTTGACAGGCTCTGGCAACGAAACCGCAGCCCACCTTGCTGACACCAACCGCATGACCCTCATGTGGTGCGCATTTGAAGGACCGCCCCGCATCCTGCGTGCCTATGGGCAGGCCCGGACCATCCACCCTCGTGAGGCTGACTGGGACGCCTGCGAAAAGCTTATCCCCTCGGAGATGGGATCACGTCAGTACTACAGGCTCGCCATCGACATGATGCAGACAAGCTGCGGCTATGCGGTCCCTCTCTTTGAGTACGAAGGTGAGCGTGATGTCTTACGCGAATGGAACCTGCGCAAAGGTGAAGATGGTATCCAAAACTATTGGGAAGAAGAAAACCAGACCAGCATCGACGGATTACCGACAGGGGTTTTGGGGTAGATCAGTTCAGGCTTTTACGGCCTTGAAAAATTCAATTCCGAGAGCAGTGACGCTGACCTCCTCAATTCCACGATAGATGATGAGGTTGTACCCTCCCATATTCATTCCTTCATTTTCGACCTGACCATAAGTCAGCAGACCAAGCCGTATTAAGTTCTGAAGGGAGACCTCAGTTTCGTCTGACTGCCCGTCTGTATTATTCCGATAATTTTTGATGCCAACATGCTCATCTTCAACAGAGCCCTCTGTAATTGACATGAAAGAGCCGCCTGGCTCATCCGTCCATATTCTGTCAGTCTTGGATAACTCGTTCCTAAATTTGGCTTCAATTTTTTGCTTTGAAAATCGAAGTGCTCGACTGTGCTCATGTGCTGCCGATACGCCCAAAATCAGCTCCAGCAAAGTTACGTCGAATGGTTCAAGTCCAGATAATATCCCACAAAACGAACGCTTGATTTCGGGCTTGCTGGGATTCATCGCATTCGCGAGCAACTTTGCCCAAGCGGTGTGCAAGCTTTCATCTTCCTCGATCGTTGCCGATTCGAGGATAGGGATGCCAATAACCGGCGAAACTGGCCGTGTCTGTTCCACACCTGCAT
>CAZNLO010000115.1:0-7296 GCA_964573935.1 uncultured Parvibaculum sp.
CAAATTATAGCTGCTGAGTGGTCTGAGCATTGCTCCTACAAATCATCAAAAAAATGGTTGCGCACCCTTCCCACCAAAGGGCCCCGTGTCATTATCGGGCCGGGAGAAAACGCGGGCGTTGTCGACATTGATGATGGCGACGTTGTGGTCTTCAAAATGGAGAGCCACAACCACCCCTCTTTCATCTCACCCTACGAGGGCGCTGCGACCGGCGTCGGCGGTATTTTGCGCGATGTGTTCACCATGGGCGCACGCCCGGTAGCCGCGCTGAATGCGTTGCGCTTCGGCGCCCCTGACAACAAACGAACACGCCACATCGTGTCTGGTGTCGTGGCAGGAGTTGGCGGATACGGCAACTGTTTTGGTGTCCCCACCATTGGCGGAGAGGTGAACTTCGATGCCCGTTACAACGACAATTGCCTGGTAAATGCCTTTGCCGCTGGCCTTGCCAGGGCAGACGGCATCTTTCTCTCCGAAGCCAAAGGCGTCGGCCTCCCCATAGTCTATCTGGGGTCCAAAACCGGTCGCGATGGCATCCATGGCGCAACCATGGCGTCCGCTGAATTTGACGACAATTCTGAGGAAAAGCGACCAACCGTCCAGATCGGAGACCCTTTCGCCGAAAAGCTGCTTCTCGAAGCAAGCCTGGAACTGATGGCGTCTGGGGCTGTCATCGCCATTCAGGACATGGGAGCCGCCGGACTTACCTGCTCAGCGGTCGAAATGGGCGCCAAGGGCAACCTGGGCGTCCACCTGAACCTCGACAAGGTACCGTGCCGCGAAGAGGGTATGAGCGCCTATGAAATGATGCTCTCCGAAAGCCAGGAGCGCATGCTCATGGTACTTGATCCAGCAAAAGAGGAAGAAGCCGCCGCCATCTTCCGAAAATGGGATTTGGATTTTGCCGTGGTCGGTGAAACCACGGACGATTTGCGCTTTAAGGTCACACATCAGGGCGACCTGATGGCGGACCTGCCGATCAAGGATCTGGGCGATGAAGCGCCGGAATATGACCGCCCCTGGGTGGAAACACCTCCACAGGCAACCCTTGCGCCTGACAACGTAGCCGCTCCGGCCAATATAGGTGAGACACTCGTGCAAATTATGGGCCTGCCCGACATGTGCTCCCGGCGCTGGGTCTGGGAACAGTATGACAATCTCGTTCAGGGCAATACCATGGCCGGCCCCGGCGGAGACGCCGCAGTGATCCGCGTGAATGCAACAACGAAAGGCCTCGCCTTCGCCGTTGATGTAACCCCGCGCTACTGCGAGGCCGACCCTGTTGAAGGCGGCAAACAGGCCGTCGCCGAGTGCTGGCGTAACCTCACAGCGGTAGGTGCTGAACCCCTGGCGGCAACCGATAACCTTAATTTCGGCAATCCGGAAAAACCTGAGATCATGGGCCAGCTTGTGGGCTGCATCAAAGGCATCGCTGAGGCCTGCATTGCCCTCGACATGCCTATCGTGTCCGGCAACGTCTCCCTCTACAATGAAACCAACGGCCAGGCGATCCTGCCAACCCCGGCAATCGGGGGCGTCGGCCTGTTGCCTGATGTATCCAGGCGCGTAGGCAAGAGCTTTCAAAATACGGGGGATACGATCGTTCTGGTAGGTGCCCGCGCGGGCCATCTTGGCCAGAGCATCTATCAACGGGACATTCTGCAAACAGTGGCTGGCGCACCCCCTAAGGTGGATCTGCCCACTGAGCGCAGAAACGGTGATTTTGTACGCACCGCCATCCGGGCTGGAAAACTGAGCGCCGTTCACGATATTTCAGACGGTGGTCTACTTGTCGCCGTTGCCGAAATGACAATGGCGCAAGGCATCGGCGCCACCCTCACACCGTGTGGGGACTTACCTCTTCATGCCTGGGCATTCGGCGAAGATCAGGCTTGCTACATAGTGGCCCTCCCCTCCCAAACAGCAGAAAACTTCCTCAAAGAAGCAAAAACGGCGGGAGTCCCCGCAAAATCCATTGGAACCACCGGGGGAAGCGAATTGACAGTGGACGGGTCTGCGCCCATATCATTGACACGCCTTGTTGATGCCCATGAGGCATGGCTGCCAACCTACATGGCAACCCCTTAGGCATCGGGTCACGGTCTCACCGACTGGATTTGAATGGACGACAATTTGGAGAGTGCAACCCATGGCTATGAACGCAAGTGACATTGAGCGCCTCATCAAAGAGGCACTGCCTGACGCGACAATTGAAATTCGCGATCTGGCGGGGGATGGCGATCACTATGCTGCAACTGTTGTCTCTCCTTCGTTTATCGGCAAAAATCGCGTGCAGCAACATCAGATGATTTACAAAGCACTGAAAGGCAGCATGGACAGCGACCTCCATGCCCTGGCACTGCAAACGTCAGCGCCCAAAGCGTAATGACACGGAGTAGGAGAATAAAATGAGCGAACAGGCAGTTGCAGAACGTATCCGCACGGAAGTGGAAAATAACAATGTAGTGCTGTTTATGAAAGGCACTCCCATCTTCCCGCAATGCGGCTTCTCAAGCACCGTTGTGCAGGTTCTGACCCATCTTGGCGTGCAGTTCAAAGGCATCAACGTGCTGGAAGATGATGAGATACGCCAGGGCATCAAAGACTACTCGGACTGGCCCACCGTCCCACAGCTCTATGTAAAAGGAGAATTTGTGGGCGGCTGCGACATTATCCGCGAAATGTTCGAGGCAGGGGAGCTTCGCGACTATCTCAACTCCAAGGAAATCTCGCTGGAAACCACCACCTGACATTCCAACCGGCAATAAGTCACAAAAAAGGGGTACGAATTTCGCACCCCTTTTTCACGTTCGCTGAAACGCTGTATCAGCGCGAATAAAATTCGACGATCAGATTTGGCTCCATCTGAACCGGATAAGGAATATCGGCCAGATTAGGGATACGAATGAAGGTTGTTTTCCCCTTGTCGAGATCAACCTCAAGATAATCCGGCGTATCGCGCTCAGAACTCTGCGTCGCTTCCAGAAATTTCTCGTTGGCCCGCATCTTTTCTTTCACTTCGATCACATCGCCTTCCTTAACACGGTAGGACGGAATGTTGACCCGCTTACCATTGACCAGAATGCGGCCATGGCTCACGACCTGACGAGCCGAAAAAACAGTGGGAACAAACTTTGAACGATACACCACCGCATCCAGGCGACGCTCAAGAAGGCCGACCAGGTTTTCGCCCGTATCTCCCTTGATCCTCGATGCTTCGTGGTAGGTACGCTTGAACTGTTTCTCGGTGATGTTGCCGTAATAGCCCTTGAGCTTCTGCTTGGCGCGAAGTTGCAGGCCGAAGTCAGAGACTTTGCCCCGGCGCCGCTGACCATGCTCACCGGGACCGTACTCGCGACGGTTAACCGGGCTTCTTGGCCGACCCCAGATATTCTCGCCCAGACGGCGGTCAATTTTATACTTGGATTTAATACGCTTCGTCATCGCTGTTTCCTTGAACGCTCTAGATAAATCAGGAAACGCGCCCTCCTCTGCTGGTTCCGAAACCTCCGGCTCCAACTGACAGGAAAAAATCGATGCGTTCGATTTCCCCCACGGGTGCGTCTAAAAAACACGCAGGCCATCATACCCCGCGCGGTGGCCGGACTATAGCCATCAGGCCTCCAAAGTCAAACCCCTATTGCGCCCAGAACACCTGCGAGCCGCACAACAATCAATTTCCGCAACACTCTGTAATCATTGAGGAAACACATGCTTCCCCGGCAATAAATTTTAATCGGAACCTCGCGTCAGCCGCTCTCGCGCTCGGCGCTCGGCATGCAGAGTGAGAGCCGCCACCACACCACGAAGCGTGCGCACTTCCTGTTCGGTCAGCTCCGCGCGCTGAAACATGTTCCGGATGTTCCGCACCATACCGGGCCGCTTTTCCTCCGGCAGCAAAAACCCGGTCTCATCCAGCGCCTGCTCCAGATGTCCAAAAAAACCGCCAAGCTCAGCCTTGGTTGCAGGCCGCGTGTCATTCATGGTCAGAACGTCAGCAGGTGTTGTGTCGTGCTGCCGACGCCATTCATAAGACAATAACAACACCGCCTGCCCAAGGTTCAGCGACGAAAATCCAGGATTAAGCGGTGCCGTGATGATGGCATCGGCAAGCGCTATATCATCGTTATGCAAGCCAGCCCGCTCAGCGCCGAACAGAACACCGGGACGCCCCCCCTCTGCCATTGTCTGCTTCAGGCGCGCCGCCCCCTCTTCCGGCGTGAAAACATGCTTCACCATATCCCGGGGTCGGGCTGTTGTGGCCACCACGTAATCAAGGTCAGCAACGGCGTCAGACACCGTGTCAAAGAGCTGCGCCTTCTCGATCAATGCATTCGCACCGGATGCCGCCTTAAGCGCGTGCTCGTTAGGCCACCCGTCTCGAGGGGCAACCAGACGAAGTTCGCTCAGGCCGAAATTGAGCATGGCGCGGGCCGCAGCGCCAATATTGGCCCCCAACTGGGGCCTTACCAGTATAATGGCGGGCGCCGGGGCCAACCCCAATACCGCGTCAGCTTTTGAACGATCCGTCCCAGCCATATCAACCACCCTTCGTTCACATACCATTTGAGCGGTGATAAGAGATTGGCGCGCTTTAATCAACGCGCTCCCGGTGTTATACGAGGGTTAGAGGATATGCTGCCTGTCGCAGCCGATTCTATCGAAACGGGCGCAAACCCCCGAAAACTCTCTTTCGCCCGTAACCCGTTCACCCACAACGGCGAACGGCACCTGTTCGTCTTGTGCATACGCGCACCACCATACTCATTGCTTAAGAGGCCCAACACATGTCCAAAATCAAAGTGGAAAACCCGATTGTCGAACTTGACGGCGACGAGATGACCCGCATCATTTGGGCATTAATCAAAGAAAAGCTGATCCATCCGTTTCTCGACATCGACCTGAAATATTACGATCTGGGAATGGAATATCGCGATGAGACCGACGATAAGGTAACGATTGACGCTGCCGACGCGATCCGCAAATACGGGGTCGGCGTAAAATGCGCGACCATCACCCCCGACGAAGACCGCGTTGAGGAGTTTGGTCTCAAGAAAATGTGGAAATCCCCCAACGGCACCATCCGCAATATTCTGGGAGGGACTGTTTTTCGCGAACCGATCATTTGTCGCAACATCCCCCGCCTCGTCCCCGGCTGGACCGAACCCATCGTGATCGGGCGCCACGCGTTCGGCGATCAATATCGTGCTACAGACTTTCTCGTGCCCGGCAAAGGCAAACTCACCCTCAAATGGGAAGCATCCGACGGATCGAGCACCATTGAAAGAGAAGTCTATGACTTCCCCGGGTCCGGCGTGGCCATGGCGATGTACAACCTTGATGACTCAATCCGGGACTTTGCACGGTCCTGCCTGAAATATGGTCTGGACCGAAACTACCCGGTCTATCTGTCGACCAAGAATACAATTCTGAAGGCCTATGACGGGCGTTTTAAAGACCTGTTTCAGGAAATTTTTGAAGCTGAGTTCAAAGCTAAATTTGAAAAAAACAATCTGACCTATGAACACCGCCTGATCGACGACATGGTGGCATCTGCCATGAAGTGGAACGGCGCATATGTATGGGCCTGCAAAAACTACGATGGTGATGTGCAGTCAGACACAGTGGCGCAGGGCTTCGGATCACTCGGCCTCATGACAAGTGTATTGCTCACCCCCGATGGAAAAACGATGGAGGCCGAGGCCGCCCACGGAACAGTGACCCGCCACTACCGTGCCCATCAACGTGGGGAAGAAACATCAACCAACTCAATCGCCTCAATTTTTGCCTGGACGCGCGGCCTGAAGCACCGTGCAAAGCTGGACAGAAATGCTGAGCTCAACGCTTTTGGTGAAACCATCGAAAAAGTCTGTGTTTCAACCGTGGAAAGCGGATCCATGACCAAGGACCTGGCATTGCTGGTGGGCGCTGAACAAAAATGGCTATCAACCACAGGATTTCTCGACAAAGTGGGTGAGAACCTCGACAAAGCCATGTCCCACAAGTAGAGCAACACCCTCTTACTTCGTATCCAGGCGTGAGCGAGATGAACGGGTGTCAGCTTGCCTCTGCAAGATTTTCAATCATTGCCTTGATGGCATCATTGGCTGCTTCCGCCTTGCTGCCATCGGGGCCACCTGCCTGAGCAAGATCAGGCCGTCCGCCCCCGCCTTTCCCCCCAAGAACTTCAGCTCCGACACGAACAAGATCAACCGCCGATAGTCGGTCTGTCAAATCGTCGGTCACGCCGACGGCGATGCCGGCCTTTCCCTCATCGGACAAAGCAATCAGGGCAACAACGCCGGACCCGATTGTTTTCTTTGCATCATCAATCAGACCACGCAAATCTTTAGGACTAACCCCTTCCAGGGCACGGGCAATAACCTTAACACCACCATGTTCCGAGATTGCCAGGGCTGCATCGCTTGATC
This sequence comes from uncultured Parvibaculum sp., assembly GCA_964573935.1. Taxonomy (GTDB): domain Bacteria; phylum Pseudomonadota; class Alphaproteobacteria; order Parvibaculales; family Parvibaculaceae; genus Mf105b01. The sequence continues at coordinate 6,432 of CAZNLO010000115.1, forward strand.
CGCCACCGCCAAGAGCCAGTTTCTTCTTGGTCTCAGAAAGTTCCCGCTCCAACCGGCGTTTTTCATCGACCAGTTGAGCAAGCCGCTCGCCAAGTTTCTCCGGCGGCACTTTGAGCAGTGCGGCAGCATCATGCGCAATACGCTCCTGAGCGACCAGATGGGCACGCGCGCCCTCAGCCGTCAGCGCCTCTATGCGCCGCACGCCCGATGCAACAGCACCTTCATTGATGATCTTGAACAGACCAATGTCCCCGAGGCGACGCACATGCGTGCCCCCACATAGCTCCACAGAGAAAGAATTACCGTCATCCCGAGGAGAGCCCATGGAAAGCACTCTGACCTCATCCCCATACTTCTCCCCAAAAAGCGCAAGCGCACCGGCATCCATCGCATCATCCGCACTCATCAAGCGGGTGTTGACGCTCCCATTACTCAGAATTTCGGCATTCACCTGCCGTTCCACTTCGCTGATTTCATCTGCTGTCATGGCCTTGAGGTGCGAGAAATCGAAACGAAGCCGGGAAGGCCCAACCTGGCTTCCTTTCTGGGAAACATGGTCTCCCAGAACCCGGCGAAGTGCCTCATGTGCCAGGTGCGTTGCGGAATGATTTGCACGGATCGCAGTACGCACTCCCCCATCGACCCGAAAGTCAGCAACGTCTCCAACACGCAGCGCACCTCGTGTGAGCGTACCAATATGAAGAACCAGAACCCCCAGCTTCTTTTGCGTGTCCAAAACAGAAAACTCGGCACCATCACGAGTAAAAAGACCGCCCGTATCCCCACCCTGTCCGCCGGACTCCCCATAGAACGGGGTCTGATTAGCAATAATAATACCATCGTCCCCGACACCAAGCTCCGGCAC
>CAZNLO010000116.1:0-7214 GCA_964573935.1 uncultured Parvibaculum sp.
GGCTGTCATCGGTGATCTGGTGGATATCGCCCGGGGGATTGTCTTTTCTCCCTTTGGGCTGCCCCGTTCTGCGTTGAGCGACCCCCGCCCTGTAGAGATTACGGATCATTGCGGGGCCTATTATCTGCGGCTCAAGGCAGTGGATCGGGCAGGCAGCATGGCGGAAATTACCAAGGCGCTTGGTGATGCAGGGGTTTCTATTGAACAGATCGTTCAACACCAGGATGGAGGACAGGGGGGCGAATGGTTGCCAGTTGTCCTACTGACCCATGCGACGAAAGAGGCAACTTTACAAAAAGCCCTCTCGTTGCTTAAGGAACATGCAGATGTTGTGAGCACACCGGTTGTGATCCGCATCGAAGATCGCTAAGAAACGCTCAACAAAGAGCTGTAAAAACTTGAGACAACGGGGCACCTGATGACAACGAAGAAATCCGCCAAGAAACCTGGACTGAGCCGTACCCTCGCGCTGGAGCTGGTCCGGGTCACGGAGCGTGCCGCGGTTGCGGCTTCCAGGCTTTCGGGCAGGGGGGATGAAAAAAGTGCGGATCAGGCCGCCGTGGATGCCATGCGCGAGGAGCTAAACGCGCTTGATATTGATGGAACCATTGTCATCGGAGAAGGTGAGCGCGATGAGGCGCCAATGCTCTATATCGGGGAGAATGTCGGCACCAAGCAGGGACCGAAGGTTGATATAGCGCTTGATCCGCTGGAGGGGACGACCCTGACCGCCAAGAACATGCAGAACGCCCTGGCTGTTGTTGCCATGGCTGAAGGGGGCACACTTCTCAACGCACCGGATGTCTACATGGACAAAATCGCCATCGGCGGTGGTTTTCCGGACGGGCTTGTTGATCTTGATGCATCAGCCAGTGACAATATCAATGCGCTTGCAAAGGCGAAGAAGGTGGATGTTGCTGAAATTTGCGTCTGTGTTCTTGACCGGCCACGCCATGCCAAGCTGATTGCCGAAATTCGTGCCGTAGGGGCTCGTGTGGCTCTTATTTCTGATGGCGATATTGCGGGCATCATTGCCACAACCGATACCTCAACCGGGATTGATATGTACATCGGCATTGGGGGCGCGCCGGAAGGAGTGCTTGCAGCGGCAGCTCTGCGGTGTATTGGCGGCCAGATGCAGGGCCGGCTCATCACCGACAATGACGACCAGAAGGCCCGTGCGGCGCGTATGGGGGTCAAGGACTTCAACGCCAAGTTCTCCATGATGGAAATGGCGAGTGGGGATGTTATTTTTGCCGCAACGGGTGTTACCGACGGATCCATGCTGGACGGCATTAAGGTGACGGCGGAAGGTGTCTCCACTCACACGGTTGTTATGCGATCCCTGACGGGGACCGTGCGGCATATTCGAGCATTCCATCGCGCGGATTCCAAATTTGCAAATGAATAAAGGGGGAGCTTTTTGCTCTCCAAGGAGGCAGGTTGGACTATGAGCCGGACAGCGGATTTCTGGGGGTCGGGCGGTCGCTGACTGACCGTCGCTGGATGCCCCGGCTGTCGGATGACCGGCTTGCCCTGCAACTTTCTCAGCGCGCGGATATTCCAGAACTCCTTGCACGCGTTCTTGCCGCGCGTGGTGTGAGCGTGGAGACCTGTGCGGCCCACCTGAACCCAACCCTGAAGGCTTTTATGCCGGACCCCTCGTCCCTCATGGATATGGACGAGGCTGCGACACGCATTGCACACGCGATAGTGAGCGGCGAGCATGTTGCGGTTTTTGGGGATTATGATGTGGATGGAGCGACTTCGTCGGCGCTTCTGAAACGTTACTTTGAAATGGCCGGTGCGCCGCTGCGTATCTATATTCCTGACCGGATAAAGGAGGGTTATGGCCCCAATGCTCCGGCGTTTCTTAAATTGCAGGACCTGGGCGTCTCCCTCATCATCACCGTTGATTGTGGAACAATGGCGCATAAGCCATTGGGAATTGCCAAAGAACGCGGGCTTGATGTAGTGGTTGTGGATCACCATCAGGCTGATGTTGTGCTGCCACCGGCGTTTGCAGTCGTTAATCCGAACCGGCTGGATGATACCAGCGGCCTTGGCCAACTGGCGGCGGTGGGGGTTGTGTTTTTGTTGCTTGTGGCGCTCAACCGGACATTGCGCGCGCAAGGGTGGTTTGGGGAGGACAGGCCGGAACCGAAGCTTCTGGAGCTGCTTGACCTGACGGCGCTCGGGACCGTGTGCGACGTTGTTCCGCTTACCGGGCTCAACCGGGCTTTTGTTGCCCAGGGACTGAAAGTCCTTGGTGCCAGAAAAAATATTGGTCTTGCGGCGTTGGGAGATGTCTCGAAACTTGAGGGTGCCCCCGGTACGTATCACGCAGGCTTTCTTTTGGGACCACGGGTGAACGCGGGGGGGCGCGTGGGGCGCGCGGACCTGGGCGCTAGACTTCTCACAACACATGATGCCTCTGAAGCAGATGAGATTGCGGCTGCGCTGGATACCTACAACAGGGAACGTCAGGCCATTGAAGCGGTGGTGTTGGAGCAGGCCCTGGAACAGGTGGAGGTGGCCCTGGCACGCTCTGGCGCCAATCAGGCACCGCCCTTGATTGTTGCTGCGGCTTCGGGGTGGCATCCGGGCGTGATCGGCATTGTCGCCAGCCGCCTGAAGGACAAATACGACCGCCCGACATTTGTGATTGCCTTTGATGGCAAGGGCGAGGGAAAAGGCTCTGGCCGCTCGATCCCCGGTGTTGATCTGGGCAGGGCCATAACGGCTGCGCTGGAAGCCGGGCTTTTGCTGAATGGTGGCGGGCACGCGATGGCGGCAGGCCTGACGCTGGCGCAGGACAAGCTGGAGGCGTTTCACGAATTTGTAAACAGACGTATTGCCGGAGATGTGCTGTCGGCAGGGGAGGTTCGTCTTTTGAAGCTGGATGGGGCACTGACGATACAGGCAGCCTCACGGGAGATGTTTGAGCTGCTGGAGCAGGCGGGACCGTATGGGGCGGGAAACCCTGAGCCTCGTTTTGCCGTGCCGCGCGCCAGGGTGGTTCGCGCGGACCGGGTGGGACAAAACCACGTGCGGTGTATTCTTGCCGGCGACGAAGGGGGGCGACTGAAAAGCATTGCCTTTAGGGCAGCAGATACGGCGTTGGGAGAAGCTCTTTTGAACGGCAGGGGCGCGCTTTTTCATATTGCGGGGCGCCTGCGTGCAGATGACTGGCAGGGGCGCAGGGACGTGCAGCTTCAGGTGGATGATGCCGTTCGGCTTTAGCGTGTCTTTAATCGCACAGAATCGGACGCTATTTTTGCGTGACAGGCGTTCGTTGTGGAAAACCCTGTATTATCTACAAAAACAGGGGGTTGGGCTCTTGCATTCCCCTAATTGAGCCATTATTAAAGCCGCACTGTGCGCCCTTCGTCTATCGGTTAGGACGCCAGGTTTTCAACCTGGAAAGAGGGGTTCGACTCCCCTAGGGCGTACCAGTCTCTCTCTTGCATTTTTGCTCTATCAGGATCAGCACTGCGCTGAGTGATTGGCATTGCTGTGTCGATCTGCCAACATGGGTTTATGAATTCATTTGGAGGAAACAGCTCATGAAGGTCGAAGGTGGATGTTATTGCGGCGAGGTGCGCTACGCCGTTGAAGGGGACGCGTTGTTCAAGGCTCAGTGCCATTGTCGCGAGTGCCAGTACATTGCGGGGGGCGGCCCCAATATAACGATGGGGATGTCTGAGCCAGCCTTTAGCTATACCAAGGGTGCACCCAAGAAATTCAAGCGCGCTGACATTGATCCTTCGGTAACGCGGGAGTTTTGCGGCAATTGTGGCACAAGCCTGCTGTCACGGGCACCAGCGGTGCCTGGCGTGGTTTTGCTCAAAGTCGGCAGCATGGATGATCCCTCTCTTTTCGAGGGTCCGCAGGTGGCAATTTACATGTGCGATAAGCAGGCATTCCATATGGTTCCCGAAGGGGTTGCCACTTTTGACGGTCTGCCCGGATAAAACCATCAGCGTGTGGCATTGATATTGATGTGGATGGTGATGGTGCTGCCGACCATGGAGCTTAGGGCGCCGGTGCCGACGCCGTAATCGTTTCGGTCTAGGGTGAGGGCTCCTGTGACATGAGCGCTGTTTTCCTCAAGGGTGAGGGTGAACGGCAGCTCGACCTCTTGGCTGTGTCCCTTAAGCGTGAGAGTTCCGTTTGCGACGTAGGCTCCTTCCTCCTCACCAGTTTCGATGTGGGTGGAGGTGAAGGACGCTGTGGGGTGAGCGGCTACGTCAAGCCAGTCGGAGCCCGGCAGCGCCCCATCGCGCTCCGGTGACCCGCTGTGAGCACTTGCCGTATCGATTGTAACGTTGATCGCGCCCGTGCCTAATGTGGCCGGGTCAAAAGTAATTTCTGCTGTGAAACGCTCAAACTGTCCTTCAAACGGGACGCCCGCCTGGGTTCCGGAAAACGACAGGCGGCTGGTGTCCGGGGTAAGGGACCATTCGTCTGTCTCGGCGCTGACGGAAAGGGTGCTGCCGGCCATGAAGAGAAAGGCGATCAGAGTTTGGCGAAACATGTCTATGTCCAGTTTGGCGGTTTTGATCCCAAGGTTAGTCCGGGCCGGGTAACATGGCGCGCAGGACGTTATCCTTCAATAGAAAATGATGTCTGAGGGCAGCCGCCACATGGAGAAAAACCGCCGCCGCCGCTGACCAGGCAAGCAACCAATGTGCCACCTCGCCAAATCCTAGCCATAAGTCCTTGTCCGGACTGGTCACGATCAGTCCGATATGGGGCAGTGTAAAGAGATCAAATATCCGAGTGGGAATGTTGAAGGGGGAGGCTGAGACGACAATCCAGCCGGTGAGCGGCATGGCGACAAGGATGGCGTAGAGCCCGGTGTGGGTCAGTTTTGCGGCGACCTTCTCCCACCGCGCAGTGTCTGACGGCATGGCGGGGGCTGCGTCGATGAGACGCCAGGTGAGGCGGAGAATGACAAGCAGAAAAATGCTGATGCCAAAGGATTTGTGTAGCTGGTAGAGCGGGAACAAGGAGGGGTCGGAAAGCTCAAGCCCTGACATGTATGCACCGAGCCCAAGGTTTCCCAGAAAAATAACCGCAACGGTCCAATGGAAGCCGATCGCCAACAGGCCATAGCGGGTTTTGCTGTTACGCCAGGGTGATTGGTGGCCCATGCTAATGAGTATGATGGACGCCGGGGGGAGCCCAGTAGGTGGGGGTCCAGTTGCGGGCGAGTTCCTTGCCGTCCAGACGCTCTGCAAGGGTGATGGAGCTGTTCAGATGCTGCTGCAAGCCATCGCTTTGTTCTATGACGCCGAGGGTTAGACGAAGGGGGTTCACGTCATAGAGGCGAAGCCACTTTCCGATCTCAACGGGATTATTGTCAGGGCCGAGATTGACCGCGTAGAGCGAGAGCAATGTTCTTTGTGCCTGAAAGTTACCGGCCTGAGCGGCTCGCAATATCCAGGCTTTTCCGTCCTGGAAGCTGGATGAGGAGGCGATATTTTCTACGTTAATGGCGGCACCGCGTTCTGAGGGCAGACCTCCCAGTGACATGAGGCAAAGCCCAAACGCGTGTTGGGCTGATTCAAATCCCCGGCCGTTCATGGCAAGCGGCTTCAGCCTTTCTACTGCAGCTTCACAATCACCTTCGTTTTTCAGCTCAAAACCCTCCCAGTAGGAGGCCAAAGGATCGCGATAGTTTGCGCGTTCACGAACATCCAGATGGGGGGAGCGTCGAGGGTTTTCGATACCATCAGCGGCAACAGGTAAGGCGGTACCCGTTACGATGAGAGGCACCGCAAGGAAGGCACAAACGCACGAAAAAGCCAGGGACACATGTTTCATAGTGAAAATGTATCCCGGCCTGATCTGTCTTTCAACGTGTTCCGCAGTGTTAATTCAGCGGTAGTTGAACTAGCGATAGTGAATGAGGTAGCGGCTGCCACTCACCACATATCCCGTACCATAGCTGTTATAACACATGGTACCGCCAATTTTGGCATGGCGACCGTTCCAGTGCCCGACCTTGTTGACCGGGTGGCATCCGGCGTTTCCACCGCGGGTCTGGTAAGCGCGTCCACCGCCATGGTGTCCGTCTGAGTAGCTGTAGTACCGGCGGGCGTGCCCGTGGTGCCCACCACGGCTGTGACGGGGGGCGTAGTAAGGGCGATGGTGACGTCCAAACCGGTGCTGCTGGGCATGGGTGTAGCCATATCCACTGTTCCAGCCAAGAAGGGCACCAACGACGGTTCCGGCAATGAATGCGCCGCCGTTTCCGTGCCTTCTGCTGGAATGTCCCCCGCTATGACCTCTACCATGATGGCCTCTGCTGCGGTGCCCGCCGCCGTGGTGCCCGCGACTTTGATGACGGCCTGCGTGATGGCCTCCACTATGTCCGTTTCCGTATCCCGACCCTGATGCGAATGCCGCACTTGAAACACCGGCCATTGAGCCGACGACCAAGCAGGCGCTCAGTGCAAATTGTACCAGCCTCATTAGTCCATCTCCCGTTCTACAGGCCGACCAGAGTATGGAGATCGGCGATTTGTCGTCCTGGGAAGAATGTCTTTTCCAGCTTGAATGGTAAATGAACGGCGTGTTCAGGTTGGCTCACCAATGGCCGGTGTTTTCCATGGAAACCCAGGGTTCCTGCGCTGGTAGGGGCGCACCAGCCTGTAACAATTCAACAGAAACATTGTCGGGTGAGCGGATGAAAGCCATGCGCCCGTCGCGGGGTGGACGGTTGATGGTAATGCCTGCTTTTGTCAGGCGATCACAGGTTTCGTATATGTTTTCTACTTGATATGCGAGGTGGCCGAAGTTGCGGCCTTCATCCAGTTCTTCCCTATCCCAGTTGTGTGTGAGTTCTATCTGGGCTTCTTCCTGGCCGTCGGGTGCCAGAAAAACAAGGGTAAAACGCCCCTCTTCCACGTCGAACCGGCCAATATTTTTGAGGCCCAAATGAGTGCAGTAAAACTTTAGTGAAGCATCGAGATCTGTGACACGAAGCATGGTGTGTAGATAGCGCATATTCCGGGGGAGCCTTTCAATAGAGGACTGTCTTTGCGTATTGTTTTGCGGGTCGTTTGTCAGGTTAGAGACTAGGACCCGACAATGCTAGGTTTGTGGAGGTCAGGTTTGTGAGGGAAATGTATGTCCGGGGAACTAAAAAAGTTGATCGAAGAGAGCGCGTGTGTGGTTGTTTTCACGGGGGCGGGCATCAGTACCGA
>CAZNLO010000117.1:0-7046 GCA_964573935.1 uncultured Parvibaculum sp.
CTTGAAAACGAGCATGAAATCATTGCGCACACCGCAGGCAAAATGCGCAAGAATCGCATTCGCGTGCTGACCGGTGATAAGGTGCTTGTCGAAATGACTCCCTATGACCTCTCCAAAGGCCGTATCACCTACCGGTATAAGTAATCCGGTACCCGGCTGTCCGTGATGAGCGAACGTAAACCCCCAAAAGACCGACCAAAGCTTGTACTGGCCAGTGCAAGCCCACGCAGGCGCGCTCTGCTGGCCCAGATCGGGATTACCCCCGACAGGGTGCATCCGGCTGAGATCGATGAAACACCCCATGGTGAGGAACGGCCCCGCGTCCTTGCCGAGCGCCTGGCTGCCGAGAAGGCCCTGGCCGTTGCCAAAAGCTATCCTCATGATTTTGTTCTCGCGGCGGATACTGTCGTCGCCTGCGGTCGGCGCATTCTGCCCAAGGCGGAAACGGTGGAGGAGGCGCGCGAATGCCTTGCCCTGTTGTCGGGCCGTGCTCACCGGGTCTATACCGGCCTGTCATTGATCCCAGGCTGTTCTTTGATTGAAGGTGGTGCACCGCTTGCCCGGCAGGTCACCCGGTCCGTCATGACCCGGGTGCGCGTTTCCCGCCTTAGTGCCCAGGCGATGAACGCCTACCTTGCAACAGGAGAGTGGAAGGGGAAGGCGGGCGGATATGCCATTCAGGGTGCTGCGGCTCTTTTTATCAAGGCCATCAACGGTTCCTACAGCAACGTGGTTGGCCTGCCGCTCCATGAGACAGCCAACTTGCTGCAAGGAATGGGCTTCCCGCTCTACCAAGAGTCGCCGGGTTGATGCTAGGATCGTTTTGGCCTTTGGGGAAAGGCTGACGCGACGTTTTTGTCGCGATGGTGCAAATGAGAAAGCAAACCAGGGTGAGTGCGGAGTGAAGTCGGGGAACGGATCAAAAATCAATGTCGGATGAAGTGCTAGTCAATGTCGGTCTGGGCGAGATACGTGTGGCGGTCCTGGAACAGGGCGAGCCTGTGGAATTTGTTCTGGAGCGCACCAGTGAGGACGACCTGAAGGCCAAGACGGGCCGGGCCGGGCATTCCTTGCTGGGTAATATTTTCTACGGCCGTGTGCAGCGCGTGCTGCCTGGCATGCAGGCTGCTTTTGTGGAAGTGGGGCTGGCGCGCGCGGGTTTTCTGGGCGCGCGCGAAGCCAGATGCCTGTGCGAACTGACCGGGCTTGATGAAGGCACTCTGCCGCCGATCAGCTCGTGCGTGCATGAGGGTCAGCCTATCCTGGTGCAGGCCGTCAAGGATCCAATGGGAGAGAAAGGCGTGCGCCTGTCTGCCAATGTCACCTTGCCGGGCCGCCTGCTGGTGATGGTACCCAACCAGTCCGGTGTGGTGCTGTCGCGCCGCATTGAAGATGAGGGAGAACGAGAGCGGCTCCTGACACTTGTCTCAAGCCTCGCCGAGAAATTCAACGCCTGTGGTGTGACGGGGGAACCAGCCGGCTACATTGTGCGCACCGCCGCCATTGGCATGGGTGAGGCCGAACTGTCGGAAGATGCCCGCCGTCTTGCCGCTGATTGGGCGGAGGTGCGCGCGGCTGAAAAAACAGCCACCCCCCCCGATGTGCTGTTTCATGATCTCGACCCGGTGGCCAAAACCATGCGCGATTATGTGAGCATGGATACTGCGCGTGTGCTGATCGACGATGCGGATGCCTATCAGGAGGCAGTTCGCTATTGCAAACGCACCATGCCGCACATGGCTGAACGGGTTCATCTGGTAAATGGGCCAGGCACGGTGTTCGACGAATTTGACATTGATGGGGCCATAGAAACGGCGCTGGACCCGCGCGTGGAGCTGCCTTCGGGCGGATGGATCACGATTGAGACGACCGAGGCGCTCACGGCCATAGATGTAAACTCGGGGCGCTACACGGCGGCGACCGGGCTGGAAGATACCAGTGTGTGCTCCAATCTGGAGGCCGCCCAGGCCATTGTCGCCCAGGTGCGGCTGCGTGGCACCGGGGGGCTCATCGTGATTGATTTTATTCATATGAATGATCCGGAAAATATCGCAAAGGTGCTGGCCACGCTGAATGACGGCTTTGAGAAAGACCGGGTGCCGACGCAGGTGTCCGCCATGTCTGAATTCGGGCTGGTGGAAATGACCCGCAAGCGGGTGCGCGAACCGCTGGAAAAACTGCTGACCGAGCCTGTATATGGCGACGGTCGCGCGCGCATGAAAACCAGAGGGACGATGGCCAATGAATTGTTGCGCGCTATCGAGAAGGTGGCGGCGCGCTATCCCGGTGCGCCTGTTTCGGCGCGGGCGGCGCCGGAAGTTATCGCATGGTTGGTAGAGACCCACACACGGCTTGTTGAAGACCTGAAGGCGCGGGTTGCGGGGCCGGTGAGCCTGGAGCCTATGTGCGGGTTTGACCGGGAGCAGATCGATGTGGGCCCTGCCCGGTGAGCGCTCCCGCCGGAAAAACTTCGGACGGTGGCAATGTCATGCCATTGCGCCCGTCCCGTCCATGCACGCTGTGCGGGAAAAAGACTGCGCAGAAATTCCACCCCTTTTGCTCCAAACACTGCGCAAATGTGGACCTCAACCGCTGGCTGAAAGGCTCTTATGTGATCCCAGCCAGCGAGGACCCTGATGATTGGTCCCAGGAGCCTGACGCGGGGCCCTAAAAGCCCCTGGAGGGCAATGTGCAGACTGGACAGAACGCTCACCATCCCCTATAAACCGCGAACTTCTGCGGGGTTTCCCCTCGCCGAGGCCCGGGTAGCTCAGTTGGTAGAGCATGCGACTGAAAATCGCAGTGTCGGTGGTTCGATCCCGCCCCCGGGCACCATTTCCCCTTTCCTCAACATTCCTCTTCAACGCTCTGATCACCTCGTGTGTGACCTAAGATGTTGAAAATGCGCGGCTTTATCCTGCTTTAGCCTTTTCAGGCTATCACCATCCAGCACAGTCAAAAGTGGTCAACGACGAATGCTTGTTGGTATTTTTGTTGGTATCGTAAGGCGAAATTGTGGATGTGGATAGGATATGCCTCTCTCAGACCTCAAATGTCGCAATGCACGGCCTGGGCCAAAACTAAGGAAGCTTTCCGATGGTGGCGGACTTCAGTTGTGGGTGCAGCCAACAGGCAGCCGTTTGTGGCGGCTTGCCTATCGCTTTGGCGGTAAGCAAAAGCTCCTAGCGCTGGGGGTCTATCCCATTGTCTCACTTAAAGACGCACGTCAGGAGCGTGAAGAAGCCAAGCGTCTGCTCTTTGCGGGTATAGACCCTTCTCAGCAACGAAAAGAAGAAGCGCAGCGTCTAGGCGATACCTTCCGTGTCGTAGCCGACGAGTACATTGCGAAGCTCGCAAAAGAAGGCCGTGCCGAGAGGACGTTGAGCAAAGTTAGCTGGATGCTTTCCATTGCTTATCCCACCCTGGGGGAGCGGTCTATCCGAGAAATCGATGCCCCAGCGGTCCTTGATGTGCTTCGAGGCGTTGAAGCGCGTGGTCGTCACGAAACCGCGCGTCGTCTGAGATCAACGATTGGGAGTGTGTTTCGGTATGCAATTGCGACGGCGCGCGCTGATACTGATCCGACGATAGCGCTCAAAGGTGCGTTAGTAAGTCCCAAAGTCAATTCATACGCTGCGATCATCGATCCCGAGAAACTTGGCGGACTGCTGAGAGCGATCGATGGTTTTGAAGGGCAGCCAAGTACGCACGCCGCACTCAAGCTCATGCCGATATTGTTTCCAAGACCCGGTGAATTGCGGGCAGCAGAGTGGTCAGAGTTTGATTTCGATGCAGCGGTTTGGAAGGTCCCTGCCGGTCGCATGAAAATGCGCCGTGAACACCGCGTACCACTTCCGATGCAGGCAATCGTGATCCTGGAAGGTTTGAGAGAGGTCACAGGGAAGGGGGTACTCGTGTTCCCCAGTGTACGAAGTATGGATCGTCCGATTTCAGACGGTACGCTCAACGCGGCACTGAGGCGGCTTGGGTATACAAAAGACGAAGTGACAGCTCATGGTTTTAGGGCGTCCGCATCAAGCTTGTTGAACGAGAGCGGTAAGTGGCATCCCGATGCGATTGAGCGACAGCTTTCTCACATTGAGAGTGACGAAGTGCGTCGGGCATATGCGCGCGCGGAACATTGGAAAGAGCGTGTCGAGATGATGAAGTGGTGGGCTGGCTATCTTGATGAGCTAAAGAGTGCCTAGTGCTCTTTGACAGAAAAAATGTGTTAGAGAACTTTGGTCCTATGTGTTCGTCATCAGGTAATATGAGGCATAACCCCTCAAGCTCTCCTTGTAATCAGGAAACCAAAGACTCCGATTACCATTAACCCAAAAACCCCAACTAACTGTGGACTGGTCGGTTTCAATCCGTGAGCCCAGTTGACGAAGTGCTCACAATTGGAATTGACCAGCGACCATTGTGCTCCGAGCCTACTCCGCGCCCGCGCAACCACAATTGAAGGAGGGAGATCGCTCGGATAGCCTGAACGCGTCACTTCTTTCCCGGCAGAAAACTCGGCAAGAGATTGCTCTATCACGCCAGAGTTGCGCATTGAGTTAGAGATTACAGTACCATTCTCCGTTACCAACCCAACATGCTCTACAATCCCAAATATTCGCACACTAACTATCTCACCAACGCGAATTTCCATCTTTCCGACTTTCTCTCAGATGATTCTGCTTGTACAATTACATATATCTGAAAAACAACTAAATGCAAATAATAAATATGATGGCACCAGAAATAAACAGAACGACCTACAACGCCGTGGTTGGGCGCCTTCTTGCCAGCTATCGCGAGGCCCAAGGTTTAGAACAAGCTGAACTCGCCGAGAAGTTGCATATGAGCCAGCCAAGCTGGTCACGAATAGAAAGGGGGGAGACAAATGTAACAATGGAAGTTCTGGCGAAAGCAGCTCTAGCACTCAACACTTCGCCTGGAGAAATCGTGGACAAGACAGAGCAGGCAAAACAAGGTCTCGAAAAACTTGGGATTGAGGTGCTACTTGAACGTCCAAACAAAACCAGTGGCGAAGTCGTCCTGGCGCTGTTAGCGGGCGCCGCACTAGGTTTTCTAATTGCTAAGGTGCTGAGTAAGTAGGGCGAGACCGAGCCACCTCGCAAGCAATTAAATTGCCCACGTTTTACCTGCTTTTTGTTGCGCCTCGCAACCAGCCCAACGCAAGAGGGACAGACTTCCATGCAGCCTGGTGGTGTGTTGCATATGCGCTTGCATCCTCCCTGGAGCCAAGTGATACGAACTCATCGGGTCGCTCTAGGCTTCCGGTTTGATCAGACAGTAGCAATTCTGGAACATGTGGATTGACTTGCACAGCCTGCGCCAGCGATGCATCGCAATCATCTCCTCGTCGAAAAACGTTGAGGCAATGCGTGTAGAGGTACTCTGTCCAGATTTTTCCTTCGTACTGCTTGAGCAAATGTTCAACCCTCGTCCAACGACCAAGCACCGGAAACCAAGCAAAGGCAAGGTAACGGATTCCTTGATTATCGTTTGGATTGAGCAACAATAGCCGGTCAGAAATATCTGCCGCTTCTTCGCGTGCTCCTTGTTCCCAGAGGGCGAGTGACAAATTCTGCATTGCACGCAAGAACGAGCGCGTCTGGACATGCGCCCAAAAAAAAGTCGGATGGAGGTCGTTCCAATGCATCTGCCTACATGTCATTGCCGATGCGAACCGCTTCTCGTAGTAGGGCAATAGTCTCGATGAGAGTTGCGGCGCATGTCGCAAGCACAACTTACGCATCGATGGCATCAGGATCTATTGATAGTGTTTCGCGCGCCAAGTCAGCGCGGTCTTCCAGTGTAGGTGCATCCCACGCCTGTTCGATGAGGTCCTCAACACGTTCTGTCTCTTCCTCGTTGATCATCGAGCCGTCATCCTTATCGGTAGTCCTAAATGCAGCCTTGCTGGCTCACCGTTCGCTTGTCTCGCTTACCTCATGCAGCAGCTCTTGTTTGCATGGGCATATAGAGAAGCATGAATATCTCATCCGCCAATTTGTAGGCGAAATCTGGAAGAAGGTTGTCGATAGACCCTGTGAAGGCAGAGCCCCAGAATTCCGAACGCCCTGGATCTTGGGTGACTACCGACTGAAATTTCTGGAACATTTCTTCCACAAGTTCAACACCTTGGTCGTCGTGTAGATGAAACTCGTTGTTGTGATCGATGGAAATGCAGTCCCAGTTGAGTTCTACGTACTTCCTTCGTCGTTGGATGCTGACGTTCGGGATGCCGTATTCCTGACAGATTGAGAACCATCTGTTGTTCGCTGCTAGGTCGCGGTTCGGAAATTCGCGCCAAGGTGGATCCGGCAGGTCTTGTGACCGCGCTATCTCAACTAACAATTTACCATCCGCTTCTTCGTAGCCAAACTTAGCAAGGCGTTTCGCGAAGAGATTTGGGTTCACTTGCCTAGCCTTGGGGCAGACGGATCTATGTCGCTTGAGCTCGGCGGATAAAGCAGCGTGGGTACGAAACCCTGTGGCTGCGGCAAGTGCTTCTACTCGATGGGAAGACTTGATGTGTGTAAGTGGGTCACGGAGAGTATATTTGATGAAGTCAATATTTTCACGTGTAATGAGCAGTATGGCCATCAGAGTGGTCCTTTCGTTTGAGGCCATATTTCGCCGATTACATTTGGCCCGAAAGATCGGATCACATCACATCAATTTATTCAGTCCTGCTCTTTGACCCGGCGACAGGTCTGGCGGAGACACCACAAGCAGGATATCAAGTACCGGCCTTGTGAGCAATCGCTACTTTTTCCAGCGGTGAAAGTGAACAAGGGCGGCTTGACGTGCTGCTGAGTAGAGTAAAATCGAAGACATATATTCGGGCAAACAAGACTAGTGTTGCAATTTTTGAACAGAGTCATCTTTTGGGTTGGGTGGTTTCTTCCATTTTCACCTGGAACCTCACGTTTTGTCGATAGGGCCGCGCCTGCCTATTTCGACAAAGACTGAGGTACTCCCCGAAATCAGGACACTGACGTAAGCTGCGATTTGTAGTCTGCTGATCT
>CAZNLO010000118.1:0-7012 GCA_964573935.1 uncultured Parvibaculum sp.
CGCGGGTCATTGCCTGCTCATAGCCCAGCAGCAGTGCCTCGTGGCTTGTGTAGAAGCGCGTGGTCTGGAGCTGCGGTACGGTGCTGGCATCAATGCCACAGGCACGCATGAAATCAAGCGCTTCGGTGATACGGCTTGCAACATCCTCGTAGCGTTTTTTGCCCTCCCCCTCCCCATCAAACCCGAGTGTCCACTGATGCACATAGTCCAGGTCCGCATACCCGCCGGTTGCAAATGCGCGAATGAGGTTGAGCGTCGCTGCTGACTGGTTGTAAGCCTGAAGAAGACGGCGCGGATCTGGTACCCGTGCCTGCTCAGTGAACTCAATGCCGTTGACAATATCGCCCCGGTAGCTGGGCAGGGTCACGCCGTCAATCGTCTCGCTGTCAGCGGAACGTGGTTTTGCAAACTGCCCGGCGATACGTCCCACTTTCACTACGGGCATAGCCGCAGCATAGGTCAGCACCACCGCCATCTGGAGCAGCACGCGAAATGTGTCACGGATATTGTCCGGGTGAAACTCGGCAAAACTCTCCGCGCAATCCCCACCCTGAAGCAGAAAGGCGCGGCCCTCACAGACCTCAGCCAGGTCCTGAGTCAAATTGCGGGCTTCACCTGCGAACACAAGCGGGGGCGATTTGGCAAGCGTTGCCTCCACATCCGCCACAACCGCTGCGTCCGGATAGGTCGGCATTTGAATGACCGGCTTCTCCCTCCAACTTGCGGGGGACCAATTCTTTGCAGCGCGGCCATCAGCCATAACTAACCTCTTGAAATATCATATCTTTTCGTCGAAATCTTCCATGCACACCCTTGTGGAATTCCAGCATGCACCCTTCACAGTGAAGGGTGGAACTTATAGTCCCAATCTATTGCAAAGAAAAGGCTAAGCGATTGAGATGGTTAGCATCTTCCCCTGTTTCAATCAGCCGCCCTCAATTCAGCGCCACCCATTTTTCCTTCATGGTGACCAGCTCCTCAGCAGCCGTTGGATGCACTGCCACCGTCATATCGAACTGGGCTTTGGTTGCCCCCATGACAACTGCGATGCCAATGGCCTGGATGAGTTCTCCTGAGTGCGGACCTAGAATGTGACAGCCCACGACCTTGTCGGTCGCGGCATCGACAATGATTTTCATCAGGGTTTTTTCATCTCGCCCTGACAATGTGTGCTTCATCGCCCGGAAGGTGGATTTGTAAATATCAAGCTCGCCGTATCTGGCGCGCGCGTCTTCCTCGCTGAGCCCCACGGTACCGATCTCCGGCTGGGAGAACACGGCGGTTGGAATATTGCTGTGATCGACTGCCACCGGATTATTGTTGAATACGGTTTCGGCAAAGGCCGCCCCTTCACGAATGGCCACCGGCGTCAGGTTCGCCCGATCGGTCACATCGCCCACCGCATAAATGTTGTCCACATTGGTACGGGAAAAACTGTCGACAAGAATTTCGCCTTTTTTACCGACCGCGATGCCAGTCCCCTCCAGGCCCAGACCATCCGTGTTTGGCGCGCGGCCAATGGCCAGCATGACAAGACCGGTTTTGATAGTTTCGCCATTGCTCAGGTGAGCGTTGTAACCACTGGCGGTTTTCTCAATGCTGGTGAACACGCTTTCGGTGATGATCCGAATACCCTTTTTCTCCATCTCCTGATGGAGTGCGATACGGATGTCATGGTCAAACCCGCGCAGAATTTCTTCGCCGCGGTAGAGCAACGTGGTGTTCACACCCAAGCCATTAAATATGCCCGCGAACTCAACTGCTATATACCCGCCGCCCTCGACGATGATGCTTTCTGGCAGTTCGTCCAGATGAAAGGCCTCGTTGGAACTGATGGTATTCTCAACCCCCGGCAGTTTTTCGTGACTATTTGGGGTGGCACCTGTGGCGATAAGAATTTTATCGGCTGTGACATCACGATCCTCTGCAACAAGATGCACGGTGTGAGCGTCTTTCAGTATCGCCCGGGTTTCAATGATCTCAACGCCAGAATTTTTCAGGTTGCGGATATAGATCGCGTTCAGACGATCAATCTCCCTATCCTTGTTGTCACGCAGTGTCGGCCAATCAAATGTCGCCTTGGGAACGGTCCAGCCGAACCCCGCCGCATCTTCAAATTCTTCATGAAACTGGCTGGCATAGACAAAAAGTTTCTTAGGCACACACCCGCGGATCACACATGTGCCGCCAACGCGATATTCTTCGGCCACGGCGACTTTTGCCCCATGAGAGGCCGACATGCGCGCCGCACGCACACCTCCTGACCCTGCTCCAATCACAAAAAGGTCGTAGTCAAAATCAGCCATGGTGTGTGATCCTTACAGTAAAACTGACCTGCCGGCGGCGTCTATTCAGGCTCTACTAGATGAGCACCCTCCGGAGTACCAACAATAGCGAGGTTCGCAATCCCGATAAACAATCCGTTATCAACGACGCCTGGTATCAAGTTCACCGCCTTCGCCAAACCGTCAGCATCTGGAATACGGCCGAATTGGCAATCGTAGATAAAATTCTCACTATCCGTCAGGAAGGGGTCGCCATATTCATCTGCACGCCGGGTGATCTCCCCGGTGCAACCATGCTCGCTGGCTATGCGTTGGAGATGCATCTGCGTTGCGCGGCAGCCGAACGGGACCACCTCCACCGGCAGGGGGAATGCTCCCAGCATATCCACCTGCTTGGACGCATCGGTGATAACGATCATGCGGTCTGATGCCATCGCGACAATTTTTTCGCGCAACAGCGCACCACCGCCGCCTTTCACCAAACGCAGCGCCGCATCAAACTCATCTGCACCATCAATGGTCAGGTCGAGATGCGGCGTTTGGGAAAGCGTCGTTAGCGCAATACCAAGCTCTTTTGCGAGCTTGGCCGTTCTGTCAGACGTGGGGACGCAGAGCACTCGGAAGCCACTCGCCACCTTTTCTCCCAAAAGTCGAACCAGATGTTCTGCTGTCGATCCGGTACCAAGCCCCACCTTCATCCCGTCTTCAATAAAATCAAGGGCGCGCGCTGCCGCTTGTCTTTTCTGGTCGTCCGCACTCATCGCCGTCATTCCCTCATCCTTACAAAGCAGGTCAAAGACCCGGCTCCTCACCCAACCTGCGGGTCAAAGACCCGGCTCCTCACCCAACCTGCGGGTCAAAGACCCGGCTCCTCACCCAACCTGCGGGTCAAAGACCCGCCATGGCGATATACTTTACTTCGAGAAACTCTTCCATGCCCCACAGGCCGCCTTCGCGACCAATGCCGGATTCTTTCCAGCCCCCGAAGGGCGCTACTTCCGTTGAGATAATCCCCGCATTCACGCCAACCAGACCACATTCAAGCGCCTGCGCCACCCGCCAGCAACGGCCAATATCGCGAGCGTAGAAGTAGGCTGCAAGGCCAAACGGCGTATCATTGGCAAGGTGAATAGCCTCTTCTTCGGTCTCAAAGCGGAAAACAGGCGCCACAGGGCCAAAAGTCTCCTCGTTTGCCACCTTCATCGCAGGTGTGACGTCGGCCAGCACGGTAGGTTCAAAGAAGGTGCGGCCTAGCGCGTGGCGCTTGCCACCAGCGAGCAACCTGGCCCCACCCGCCAGAGCATCCGCAATATGCTCCTCGACTTTCTCCACCGCCGCCATATCAATGAGCGGCCCCTGCATGACATCGCCTTCCAGACCATTTCCCACTGTGAGGGCGCTGGCAGCGGCGCTCAGTTTTTCAACAAAGGCGTCATAAACGCCGGATTGAACAAGAAACCGGTTGGTGCAAACACATGTCTGGCCTGTATTGCGATATTTTGAAGCGATTGCGCCTTCTACCGCAGCCTCAATGTCAGCATCTTCAAACACAATGAAAGGCGCATTACCTCCAAGCTCCATGGACATTTTCTTGATGGTCGATGCCCCCTGCGCCATAAGCAGCCGCCCTACTTCTGTCGAACCGGTGAAAGTAAGCTTGCGCACGACCTTGTTTGAGGTCATCTCTCCCCCGATTTCTCTGGCGCTTCCGGTAAGCACAGAAAAAACGCCCTTTGGCACCCCGGCCCTTTCGGCAAGGTCCGCCAGCGCAAAAGCCGACAGAGGGGTCAATGTTGCAGGCTTCACAACGAATGTGCATCCGGCAGCCAGTGCGGGCCCAGCCTTGCGCGTAATCATGGCAGCAGGAAAATTCCACGGAGTGATCGCCGCGACAACGCCGATAGGCTGTTTCAGAACAATAATCTGCCGGTCATTTGTGGGCGCAGGCACGATGGATCCATAGACCCGTTTCGCCTCTTCTGCATAAAACTCAAGGAACGACGCCGCATAGGCTATCTCGCCCTTCGCCTCCGCCAGCGGCTTGCCCTGCTCTGCTGTCAACAGGGTGGCGAGGTCATCCTGGTTTTCCATCACCAGCTCAAACCAGCGCCGCAGGATGGCGCTGCGCTCTTTGGCGGGTCTGGTCGACCATTCCTTTCCGGCCCTCTCAGCCGCCATAATCGCGTCGCGGGCTTCGCTCGCCCCCAGAAGCGGCACCCGGGCGATCTCGTGACCGGTTGCAGGATTGGTGACGACACCTTTTGGGGCACTCTCCCCCACCCAGTTTCCATCAATGAAGCACAGTGAGCGCAGCAGATTGGGATCGCGAAGGTTCATTGGCTCTATTATCCTCATTTGTGTGGTTGGTCTGTTTTGGGAGACATTCCGATCGTTTCCTTGGTATCATTTTTTTGGACAGTGCGTGATCCCGAAACAGACACAGTATGGTTGGAACTGGCAAAAATATGATCGGAAGTTGCCCTTTTTCAGCAAGCTATGAGGAGGCGCGCGCGCGCTTCGTAGAAGCCGCCCAGACGGCCGGTGGTGTGCTCTCGCGCCACACCATGGCTGACGACGTGCGCGGACCACAAGGTGAGACACTCTCCATGGACACGGCCTGGTTCGGGCCTCGCGCTGCACGGTCTGTGTTACTGAATACCTCCGCCACCCATGGAGCGGAAGGGTATGCCGGGTCGGCAGCCCAGCTTGACTGGATCGAAAACGGGGGCGCCCGCCGCCTGCCCTCCGAGACCGCCATGCTGCTCGTCCACGGGGTCAATCCGTTTGGCTTTGCATGGGGCCTGCGCGGCTCAGAGAATAATGTCGACCTCAACCGAAACTGGCTCGACCACAGCCTCCCTCACCCCGAAAACACACTTTACGAGCAGATACACCCCCTGCTCTGTCCCAGGAAAATCAATGACAAAGCCATGACCCGGCTTCTTGAAGAGGGCTCGCAGCTCATTGCCAAACACGGCCAATGGGCGGTTGAGGATGCAATCAGCCGGGGGCAGTACAGCCACCCCAGCGGCTTTCACTACGGCGGCAATGGGCTTGAATGGTCAACGGCAACACTGAAACAAATTGTCGAGCGCGACCTTGGCTCTGCTGAGCATGTTGCCTTTATCGACTGGCATACGGGACCGGTGGGTGACGGGGACCTCATTTTCCTGTGTTTCTCCCCTCCTTATAGTGCAGGTTTTCAGCGCGCCGCGAGCTGGTGGGGCCGTGAGGCTCTGGACATGGCCCATGTCGAGCGCCTCTGGGGCTCCAAACGCCCGAGCCGCCACGGCATTCTATTCTGGGGCGTCGAGCAGGCGCTCGCCCCTCAAACCGCTTTTGCCGGTGCGGTGATTGAGTTCCGTTCCGCTGCCCAGAAGCAAAATGCCGCCGAGGCATTGCGCGTAACTATGCTGGAGCGCTGGCTGAGATTTGAAGGCGGGTTTGATGCGCCTGAAGCAAAAACCTACTTTGAGGAAATCCGCAGGGACTACGCCCCGAACCGCGAAAGCTTCCGTGCCAATGTGATTGCCAACGCACGTACGACCTACGCACAGACCTTCCGGGGGCTGGCGAGCTGGCAAGTGCGCGACGCTGCAGACTAGACGCTGCGGACTGGGTGTGTTGCACCGTCTTTCTCAAAATCTGATTCAAGAAGGTAATCTACTTCTGCAAGATGTTAAGAATAAGGATGAGGGACTTTGGTTTCGTCAAAGGGCATTTTCAACTGCTGGCTCAACTCCTGCAAAGTTGAGTCCGACAAAAGGGCGAAGCCATTGAAGGAGAATCCCTTTTTGGGCTTATCCACAGATTGTTTCATCTTCGCTTTTTTGCGCCATGCGCGTGCAAGTTGTTGAAGGCCGTTTGAATTGAAAAGACGAGATCAGATGACATGAGACCACAACCAACAGTTCTTTTCGATCTGGATGGCACGCTCGCGGACACAGCCCGCGACCTCTGCCACACCATGAACATTCTGCTGAAACTACATGGAAGAGAGGCAGTACCAGACAGTCTCGTTCGCAATTTTTTGGGGGCGGGAGCTCGGAAAATAATGGAACGCGGCTTTGAGGCGACCGGCGCGCCGGCAACTTCTGCGTTTCTGGATCAGCTCTTCGACGAATTTCTTGAGCACTATAGTGCGCACATCGCAGACCGCACGGTGTTGTTTCCCGGTGTCCGGGAGCAGTTGAACGCCCTTTCGAGCGCAGGAGCCCGGCTGGCGGTTTGCACCAACAAACCCGAACACCTTACCCATCGGCTGCTCAACGCCCTCAACGTGGCGCATTTCTTTCCGGTGGTTATTGGCGGGGACACGCTAGATGTACGCAAGCCGGACCCCCGGCACCTGTATGAGGCCATCGAGCGGAGCGGCGGCACGGTTGAAGCGGCTATCATGGTCGGTGACAGCGGACCTGACATTGAGGCAGCCCGCGCGGCCTCCCTCCCGTCGATTTGCGTGTCATTCGGGTATACAGACCAGCCCCCCGCCACGCTTGGCGCTAACCTGCTGATCGATCATTTTGACGAGCTGCCGGGGGCCCTTCAGTCTCTCCTGCCTCACCATTTCAAGCCGTAGAAGGCTGCTTGACTTCAATGCCGCGTGCACTCTATGACACCGGCAAGGGCGTGTAGCTCAGTGGGAGAGCATTCCGTTCACATCGGAAAGGTCGCTGGTTCAATCCCAGCCGTGCCCACCATTTTCCGCGAAAACATATAGTCTGAAA
>CAZNLO010000119.1:0-6882 GCA_964573935.1 uncultured Parvibaculum sp.
ACGTGCTTCCGCAGGGTTTTCAGGAATTGGCGGGTGGTGGCGGGGGTCTCTCCGTGCTCGAATGCTTCGAGGTTCTCGGGCGTCCATTTTTCTGATGGTTGTAAAGCCTTCAACAATGCCTCGCACCGTCTGGCCTCCTGGTCGGTCAAAGACAATTGGGCTGCTGTCTGCAACAAGGACAGGAGTTCGTGGAGCAGGCGCATGGCACGAAATGCGTCGATCATTGAGCGGGTCAGGCTGGGATCATCGCGCCATGAGCTGCCGTCGAATACTTCCCGCGTGACGCGCTGTCCCGCCCCCAGGCAATCAAAATGTACGCATCCAACATAGCCGCGCCTTTCCAGCTTATCGTGAATGCCGCACCGGTTGTTAGCTGCCAGATGCCGGCAGACATCTCCCGCCGATTTGTCGTGAGCAAAAAATTCTGATTTATCGAAAGCCAGTGCCATACAGCACAGAGCCGCACACCGGGTGCAGTCCGTGCGCAGCAGGGCCGGAAGGGGGTTTTCCTGAAGAACGCTCACGCTCAGGTTCTCTGAAACGCAAATCGGGGGAGCGGTTGCGCACTCCCCCGGCGGTATCCGGTCTTTTCAAACTTCATAGAAGTTTCAGTTCCACTGCGGATGTTTTGCCGTTACTGCCCGTCTCCAGCTCGTACGAAATTTTCTGATTTTCGTCGATTGCCGATAGGCCTGCCTGCTCAACCGCTGAGACGTGCACAAACACGTCCGTATCGCCGTTATCTGGCTGAATGAACCCATAACCCTTGGTGGGATTGAACCATTTGACTGTACCCGTCGCCATGTCTTTCTCCTGTCCGGCACATTTGCGCCGATCTTCAATGTCACACGAACCCCGTGTGTGAGGTATCAAACAGTCATTGGAGAAAGCAGCGTGGCCGGTAACGTAATGTGGCCGGGAGCCGTCCTTATGCCCCAAAGCAAATTCGATAAATGTAAAGTGCTGACTCTTGGCATGGTTGGCAAGGCTTCAGTGCCCAGGACGCTCTAAAACCGCATTTTCGCCTGCACAAACGCTTCAGCAGCTAAGCCTTTCAACTACTTCGCCTTTTGTTGGCATCCAGCTTCTGGTCTGTGTAGAGCGCTGTAATGACATCTGTGAAAACATCGCGTCCGCCTGCAAAATAAGGCGCAATATGGCTCAGCACATGAAAAACCCCGCCGTGGATAATGTCCGGGCCTGAGGCGTGTGGATGACGCACGGCTTCAAAATTCAGCCAGTATGTCAGCAACATGGTCAGGCGGGTGCTGGTCTGGTCCACCTCCCCATCACGCATATCAAGGATACCGTGCCGCCCCAAATTTGAGAGCATCGCGGTGCATGTCGCCTGTTTGCGCTTCAACAGGTCCTGAAAGCGCGCGTTGAGCAGCGGATAGCGCGTCAGAAGATCTGTCAGGTTGCGATAGAAAAAGCGAAAGTCATACATTTCTTCAAACACAATGTAGAAATAGAGCCAGTTATCTTCGGCCCGCAAAGGCGTGTCGACCGGCGCGGTCAGCACAATGCGCATCTCTTCTTCAAACGCCTCGTAAAGCGCTGCAATCAGGGCGTCCTTGCCTTTGAAATGGTAGTAGAGATTACCCGGTGAAATATCTACCTGGTTGGCAATATCCACAGTCGAGACATTGGTCTCGCCTTCCTCGTTAAAGAGAGCCAGGCTTGCCTTGAGAATACGGTCCCGGGTTTTCATCTCGTCCCCCTACCCTCAAGTCCGCTTGACTGATTTTTTCGCGGAGACCGTTTTCTTTTTGGCGGATGTTTTTTTGCGGGCTGGGGCTTTCTTTCGGGTGGAGGTTTTTTTCTTTACAGGCCCGCCTTGCAATTCGATCAAGACGTCTACTTTTTTATTCAGCGCCTTCACGTCCGATTGAAGCCTCTCCAGTTTCAAATCAATATCGCTGCCCGATGACGCAAGCCCCAGCATATCGCGCATTCGCGCCAACCGGTCTTCCAGCGACAGGGACACCTCCGCACTTTCACGCAACTTTTTGGCTCCCGCCTCTGCGCTCATTTTTCCCAGCGCCCCAAGTTCGCCCAGCTTTTGCTCCAGGTCATTACCCCGTGACACCAGGTCATCAAAGAGCTTTGTCGTATCTTTGCTTACTTGAGCAACACGGCGCGTCACCTGTTCCTGCGTTTCGTCCAACGCCTGGCCGTAGGCTCCAACACCCGCCAGCCATATCTGTCGGGCGAGCCCCCCCGCCCGGTCGGTTGGTGTTTTGGCCCTGGCTGACCTCGTCCGGCCTGATGACTTTCCTGGCATGTTTCCCCATTTCCCGGTTACGCAACGGTCCCGCTTCTCAAGGGAGCACCCCTGGCAGACATTGCTGGTATATTGGTGATTAGAGCGTGCCAGAACGCCGGAGACCAGCCAAACTTTATATTCCGCATCGACGGCACTATCAGATGTCGGGGTCAGAATCACGAACGGCGCTGTGATAAGCAACAGCGCCGTTCGATCTAGCTCACAAAGCAGCGTTATGCAGCTTTGCGGGCCGGGGTTCTGTTTGTTTTAGCGGCCTTGCTGGCACGGCTCAGGGCATTGACCTTTTTCGTCAGGCCTTCGACTTCAGCTTCAAGGTCACGCACACGGGCCGATTTGAACTGAGAGAATTGCGCAATCTGCGGCAGCTCTGGCAATTCAGGGAATTTTGGCAGATCAGGAAGCGCATCACGGAGCTTCTGAAGACGCTCTTCCACTGTGCCTGTTGTCTCGATGCGCACATCCTTCAAGGCTTTGCGGGTTTCGGTTTCAACCGATGTACCGCGATCAACCAACTCGTCGAACAATTTGCCGGCTTCTGTACGGGCGGTTTCGGCGCGCTCTACAGTCTCGTCATAAATCCGACCGTAAAAACCAAGGCTTGCGAGCCAAAGGTCGCGGGCCAAAGGAAGCTTTGCTTCCACTTTTTCGTTTTTTGCTTTCTTAGCTGTCTTGCGGGTCTTGGTCGCCATGGTCTTAATCTCCAAAAATCATTCCAGGGGAGAACCGCGCCTTTTTGAGAGGAAGCTGACTTGTAAGTGCTGTTTGGCGAAGTCCGTTGTTGATGCAGATGTAGGACGGAACATCTAGAAAGCGCATACTAATTTCAGAGGCCCTGAAAAAACCCTTTGTTACAGTTGCTTACATGACGAACAGGTTGCGGACGGATAAGGTGCGCGGGCGATAACGGCCCTGTGAAGGTCGTATCGTGGGGAAATTTGGGAACAATAAGGGAATATGCCTGACATGGCGGAAGCAGATGGAAAGCAGGTCATACAAGAACAGTCGGACGATCTTCTGACGGTTACCGGCGACACACCCGCCGGACGACGTGGGACAATTGGCTGGCTGGTCTATGACTGGGCGATCAACCCCTATTTCATTTTGATTAATATCTTTGTTTTTGCACCCTTCTTTTCCGCCACCATCGTGGGCGATCCTGTTCGCGGTCAGGCTATCTGGGGGTATATACAGGCCACGGCCGGGATTTCGATCGCCCTGCTCAGCCCTTTCTTCGGGTCTCTGGCCGACGCCGCCGGCCCCCGCAAGCCTGGAATTTTTGTTTTCACCATCCTGGCTGCGTGCGGCATGATGCTCTTGTGGTTTGCCGCGCCTGGTGACCCTGATGCCATGATGTATGTCATTGTCGGGGTGATAATCGCCGCGACCTGCCTTGAGTTTGCCATCGTTTATCATAATGCCATGCTGCCCACTATTGTGTCCAAGAAGAAGCTGGGGACACTGTCCGGCCTCGGCTATGCAACCGGGTATCTTGGCGCCATTCTGGCCTTTGTAGTTTGGCTGGTGTTTTTTGCTCTGCCAGAGGTACCGGCTCTCGGTCTCGATAAAGCAGCAGAGGAACACAACCGCATTGTCGGGCCGCTCGCAGCACTGTGGCTCCTTGTTTTCGCAATACCCTTCTTCTTCTTGACCCCTGACCAGCCCCATTCCGGCATTAGCCGACGTGATGCCGTCAAAAAGGGGGTTGGTATGGTTGTGGACACAATCAAGAAACTGCCTCACTACCGGAACATCGCCATCTATCTTGTCGCCCGCATGGTTTATTATGATGGCCAGGCGGCTGTGTTCATTTTCACGGGCGTTTATGCTGCGGGCATTTTTGGCTGGGAAACAACGCAGATCGGCTTTTACGGCCTGCTCGTCATTCTTATCCAGGTCCCCACCTCGCTGCTTGGCGGGTGGTTTGACGACAGGATCGGGTCGCGCTCGACAATCCTTGGCGCGGTCAGCATGTTTGCAATAGGACTGACGGCGCTGGTCGGCACAACAACAGACGTCGCTCTCTATGTGCTTGAAACCAATTTGGAGCCGATTGTCTCGACAACAATTTTCGGGGACATGCTCAACGCCACGGGTTTTGACACATCGGCGGAGCGCTGGTTCCTGGGGGTCGCAACTGCAACCGCTGCCTTTGCAGGGCCGTCCCTTTCATCAAGCCGAACCATGCTTGCCAGGCTCGCCCCTCCCTCGATGATGGCAGAGTTTTACGGCCTTTATGCACTGTGTGGCAGAGCGACAAGCTTCCTTGCTCCGCTCACCGTCGCCATTGTTACACAGGTTACCGACAGCCAGAGGGCTGGACTTGCAAGTGTCCTCGTTTTCCTGGTGGTCGGGCTTTTCATGATGCTCTTTGTCAAGGAAGAACAATCAAAAGCCCATACGCACTAGGTACGATAGCGTCACTCTAAAGAGGGCGCTGATGCCGTTTGGGAAAAAGAAAAAAGGGCTGCTCAGAGTTAGACAGCCCTTCCTTATGCGCGTTCCGTTCGCTCGAGCTTACCACTCGATGCGCTCAATACCCTCAAAGGAGATTTCCGAGCCATCTGCAAATGTGATTGTGCCCGCCGCATCATCTGACAGATCGTAGGACGATCCATCGCTACTATCTATTGACGATCCACCATCAAGGTTCAATGTCCAGTCCATGTCCATATAGCTGCCATCGTTCGCCTGGAATTGGATTGTATCTGTCCATCCTCCCCCATTGCCGCCGTGAATGGTATCACTGTCGTTATTGCCGGTCTGGAAGATAAAGAGGTCGGAGCCATCTTCGCCTTTCAAAGTGTCGTCGCCGGCGCCACCGAAGAGAACATCCGTTCCCTTCCCGCCTTCCAGCACGTCGTCGCCGGTCCCTCCGACTAGAATATCATCGCCATCGTCCCCTTCAAGTTTATCATCTCCCGAACCGCCATAGAGCGTATCGTTTCCATTTTCGCCTTCCAGCCTGTCGTCGCCTGCGGCACCGTAGAGCGTATCATTGCCATCGCCACCTTCCAGGTTGTCGTCATTGGCGCCGCTCATCAGAATGTCATCGCCATCCTTACCATCAAGTTTGACGCCTTCACCGCCCACATATCCCTCGCCACCTGCGAGCATGACATCATTCCCACTGGTCCCGTTTGTCGTTCCTTCACCGCCAACGATCGTTGGCGTGTCACCAGGTAATACGTCGCCAGGGTCGGTAATGGAATAGAGGTTTGTGGATGTACCATTTTCTGAATTACCCACCAGCATAATATCATCGACATAATAGTTTTCGCTCGTGCTTGTGGTTACTACCTCAAACTCGATGACGAGCGTTGATCCTTGGCCTACGTTCTGGAAGTTATAGACGTCCGCCATGCCGTCGTCGCCGTTCTGGACCAACAGTTCGGTACGAACCCCATCAATGATCGCATAGGCTTTAAATGTGTCCTGATGAGCCCCACTTTCTTCCAGACTCCCATTTTCGGAGAGAGAAAAACTCAGATCCAGATCACTCTGTCCTGATATGTCAATCGCCTCACTCTGCCATACAGTCTTTGAACTATCTGAGAGGGGGGTGTCGGTGGTTTTGCTAAACTCGTATGCTTCACTAGCAACCCCGTGGTTTCCGGTAAATGTCGCGCCAGCATCGCTTGCACTCCAGGCGGTGGAGCCCGTGTCAGTGGTCGTTCCATCGGAAAGGCCGGAGAAATCTTCACTCCATAGAACAACCGGCCCCTCGCTAACATCTGCAACATTGATGGAGAAAGTTTCTGTTGTCGACAGGCCGCCAGAATCTGTGGAGG
Organism: uncultured Parvibaculum sp.; assembly: GCA_964573935.1. Lineage (GTDB taxonomy): Bacteria > Pseudomonadota > Alphaproteobacteria > Parvibaculales > Parvibaculaceae > Mf105b01. The sequence goes on from CAZNLO010000119.1 coordinate 6,076, forward strand.
TGACATTCACGTCTATAACTGCATCCGAAATAATATCTGCTTCATTGAAAGTGATCTCGGAAATCGTGAAGTCTGATCCGTCGGACCCGTCGCTTTGCAGGTTTCCGGAGAAAACAATCTGGTCAAATGTTGTTCCGGGATTGACATTAATGGTGCCATTACCACTACCACTTCCCTGCTCGGTGAAATCACCTTCTGCGACCAAAACACCGTCCTGATAAACGGCCCATTGGGCATTCTCCCCGTAACTATTTGTATAGAGATGTTCAAAGTCAAAACTTGCGGAGTCGACATCATTGTCGAAATCGACGATGAGGGTTTCTGACAGACCTGAAGCCTTGTCAAACGCGATCTGTTGATTGTACCCACTGTCTGAGTCGGACACGGACCCGCTGGCTCCAATGCCCGTTCCAAACAGAGTTGAAAGGTTCGCCGCAGACGCGCCGGTCAACGCTCCCCCTACCACGTTCTGGGCGGTTACAGTGAAGCCGCTATCCGTGTTTGTGAAATTGTTCACATCGATTGTGACCGTTTGACCTGTATAGCTTGATCCCTCAGCTTCATAATCCAGGCTGACGCCGGCCTTGAGCTTCAGTTCACCACCGACGACCTCGAACCGTGCATCATCAACTGCATATGTATGGGTATCGCCTGAATCAGGATCTGTGGTCGTGAGGGTTCCAACGACAGCACCGGCAGCATTCTCGGCCACAGAAGCATTGCTCAATGCAATGTCGCTCGGGCCTTCGTTTACATCACCGACAGCAATGGAGAAGCTCTCGGAGTAAGTCGCACCAGAGGCATCCG